>NZ_CP019646.1:2901267-3223630 GCF_001999965.1 Limihaloglobus sulfuriphilus
GATAGACGTTGAACAGGTAGAGGTCATCCCCGGCGTTACCGGTTTCAGCATTAACGGCACACCGGCAGACTGCGTCAAGCTGGCGATTCTTGAGCTTGTCGATGAACCGATAGACCTTGTTGTCTCGGGGCTTAACAACGGCACGAATCTGGGCGTGAATATCTGGTACTCCGGCACGGTAGCCGCGGCCAGAGAGGCCTGTTTTTACGGAATACCCGCGGTGGCTCTCAGTACACAAATACATAATCCGGCTAAACTTAAACCCGTCTGCAATCATGCCCTGCACCTGCTCAAAAAGCTCTTGCCCCTTGAAGCGGGGATTTACAACATCAATATACCGCATGAACCGGTGCTGGGCATGAAAGTGCTGCCTCAGAGCACGGTTAATTTTCATGAAGCCTATAAGCGGGTTGAAACGGCAAACGGGCTCTACTACCAGGTTGTTATGAAAAACGAACAGCCCCAGATGCCCCGCAGCGATGTCGAGGCGTTTGAAGAGGGATATATAACTATAACCCCGCTTACTATAAACCAGACCAGCAGCGGCGAGATATCAAAACTCGAAAAACGTATAAACACTGTCAAGATTTACCGGCAGGTTAATGTAACTGCTGAAATAGAAATAGAATAGAGGAACAAATGGCACGAAAAAAGACAAGAACTGCCGGTGAGCAGATATGCATTGTTACCGTAACCGGCCAGGACAAGGTCGGCATAATCGCACGCCTTGCAGTAACTCTGGCCCAGGTCAACGTCAACATAATAGATGTCAACCAGAACGTTATGGAGAGCTATTTTGTGATGACTATGGCATGCGATGTTGCCGGCGCAAGCGCGACGATGAAAGAGATTCACGCACGCCTCGAAGATGTAGCCCGTGAGATGGACCTGCGGATAACGTTCCAGCACGAGAATATCTTTAAAACAATGCACAGGGTTTAGGGAACTAACCGGCATTATTGTAGAGAAAATTCACGAATTTTCTCAATTTAAAATTTTAGATCCCCCTCGCTGCCGCCAGGTTAAACATGTTAATTCCCTGAAAAACTGTTTAGTATAAATAATTAAGGACTTCCAGATATGATGCGAATATCCCTCGAAGAGGTTTTCGAAACCGTCCAGATGACAATGGATCAGCATTTCGATATACGAACGACCACCCTCGGCATAAACCTTAAGGACTGCATGAGCCGCAGCCTCCCAGAGGTCAAAAAAAGCGTTTACCAGCGTGTTGTCCGAATGGGTAAACTGCTCAACACCCACGCCGACGAGCTTGAAGAGAAATACGGAATCCCGATAACCAACCGGCGTATCTCAATCACGCCGGCATCGCTGCTGCTGGAGCCGCTGCCAAAGACAAAAACTTCGGTAGTAGGCCTTGCCAAAGCGCTCGACAAGGCCGCACGTGATGCGGATATCGATTTTATCGGCGGTTTTGGAGCACTGATCCAAAAGGGACTGACAAAATCCGATGACAATCTCATCAAATGGCTGCCCGACGCACTCGAACAGACCGAAAGGGTTTGCAGTTTTCTCAACCTCGGCTCAACGCTTGCCGGCATAAACATGACCGCGGTAGATCGCGTCGGCAGGCTGATAAGAGAAATCGCATCCCGCAGTGAAAACGGCATCGGCTGCGCCAAGTTCGTGGTATTCGCCAACGCACCGGAGGACAACCCCTTCATGGCGGGCGCTCATCACGGTGTCGGCGAACCGGACTACTCGCTAAACGTCGGCATCTCCGGCCCCGGCGTAGTCAGGGCGATAGTGGGCAAGAATCCCGCCTGCGACCTTACACAGCTCTCCGAAGTTATAAAACGAACCGTATTCAAGATTACCCGCGCAGGCGAGCTTGTCGGCAGGGAGATGGCCCAGCTGATGGGCGTTGAGTTTGGTATCGTTGATATATCCCTGGCCTCGACGACTGCCGTGGGCGATTCTGTCGCCGAGATTATAGAGGCAATGGGCGTAAGCAGAATGGGACGGCCCGGCTCAACGGCGGCACTGGCACTGCTGATAGACGCAGTGAAAAAAGGCGGAGCGATGGCCTCGGGCAATGTCGGCGGGCTCAGCGGTACGTTTATCCCCGTCAGCGAGGATATGGGAATGATCAAAGCGGTCAAGACCGGAGCTCTGAACCTGGAAAAACTCGAAGCCCTCACAAGCGTCTGCTCTGTCGGGCTGGACATGTTCGCGATTCCGGGCGATACGCCGGCTGATGTTATCTCGGCGATAATAGCAGACGAACTGGCGATAGGCGTGGCAAACAACAAAACCACCGGCGTACGCGTGATAGTCGCACCCGGCACAAAGGCCGGCGAAGTAATCGATTTTGGAGGCCTGCTTGGAGCGGCACCAGTGATGAAAGTCAGCAAACAGGGCGCTGCCGATTTCATTAACCGCAAAGGAAGAATTCCAGCACCGATAAAGGCACTGAGAAACTGACGCGCAGCGGATGCTTTTTGTCAAGACAACAAAACCTGGCGTATCCCTCTTGAAATATATGAATAACATCATCATCAAATGCTGTATAGTCCTGACAGCGATGAACGGCTTGTTCGGCTGCGCCGCCCGTCAGCGGGAATTTGATATCCCTGCCCGAATTGAACCGCTCAGCGTCGATTTAGAAAGCGGCAGATTCAATATTTCGCAGCACAGCCTCTCCAACGGTCTGCAGGTGCTTATTGCGGAGAAGCCCTCCGCTCCGGTGGTGTCTGTGCAGGTTTGGTACCGCGTAGGAAACGCCGACGAGACTGACGGCATACGCGGCATGGCACACCTGCTGGAACACATGATGTTTCGCGGCTCAAAGAACTACCCCGACCAGCAGCACGCACGGCTTATCAACAGTGTCGGCGGGACATGCAACGCATATACCTCGGACGAGATGACAGTTTACTGGCAGCGGCTCCCGTCGAACAAACTGGAGCAGGCGTTAAAACTCGAAGCCGACCGCATGAAATCGCTGAACCTCGCCGCCGGAACGTTTGAGACGGAACGGGCGGTTGTGCTGGAGGAGTACCGAATGCGGGTTGAGAATGACCCGACAGGCAGGATGGAACAGAGCGTGCGAAAGCTGCTCTTTGCCGGCCACCCGTACGAAACCGGCCCGATCGGCACATACAAGGACGTTTCAGATATCACGCTTGAGCAGTGCCGGGATTTCTATGACAAATACTGCTGTCCAAACAACGCCGTGCTTGTTATCGTCGGCGATGTTGAGACCGCCGAGGCCCTCAGACTGACCCAAAAACACTTTGGCTCTGCCCCCCGCGGCAAAACACCGCCGAGAAATATACCGCAGGTTAATCCTCTGCACGTCCCGCAAGAAAGCCGGAGCACAACAGAGCTGCCCGTGCCCGTTACCGTGCTGGCGGTCTATACAGACGGCCTGCAGAGCAGGGAAAGCCTCGCCGCGGAGATTATATTTAAAAGTCTTGCCGGCGGAAAAAGCGGACGAATGTGGAAGCGGCTTGTTGCGGAAAAAAAAATCGCCGAATACTTCGCCGGCGTAAATATCCAGGGCGGCAATAACGGGATAATGTTTTTCGGAGCGGTATCACTGCCGTTTCTCGAGGATAAATGCAGGCGGGCAATGCTTGATGAGATTGAGCTCGTCAAAAAGGACGGCCTGAGCGAATTTGAGTTTATAAAGGCCCGCAACCAAATGTACGCAGAGATGATCTTCAGCCGCTTAAACGCCAACGAGACGGCGGGCCGAATAGGCGAAAGCGAGCTTCTCCGCGGCGGGTATGAGAAGTTCTATGAGCTTATTACACGTGTCGAATCGCTCACGCAGGAAGACATAAAACACGCCGCGGAAAAGTATTTCACGCCGGAGAATATAAAAACGGTTTATTTCGAACCGGAAAAAGGTATGTTTATCGCCGAGGTGGCGGGTTTCTTTAAATCGATATTTTACTGATGAAAACACTACTGACAAAAAACCAAAACAGGCTTAGTACCCTAATATGGCGGCTATTGATGCTCCTGGCTGTTCCGCTGTGTTTCGGCATGGATAATCATTCCCTGTCGCTGCCCCAATGCAGTCAGTACACGCTGGATAACGGGCTTCGTGTGATGCTTCTTGAGCACCGTGAGCAGCCTGCGGTTTCGTTTCGGATGCTGGTTAATGCCGGCACGCTTGATGAGCCGCAGGGCAAAGAAGGCACAGCCGTTATAACCGCCCGCTCACTCTTGCAGGGCTGTGAAACCATGAATGCCGAGGAAACCGCGGATATGCTCTCCGCCATCGCAGCGAGGTTTAATATCACAGTCCGTGCGCCGTACACCTCGCTCGAGCTTGACGCACTCACTGCCGCCGCGGACACCGGCTTTAACATTCTGGCGGATATTATCCTTACGCCGCGGTTTGCCTCAGAGGGTATTCGCAGGGTAAAGCGCGAGCAGCGGGCGATGCTCGAATATGAAATGCTGGATAACCACACAATAGCCGCCAAACACGCCAGACGGCTCCTCTTCGGCGAAAACCACCCGCTGGGCAGGCCCGCGACCGCGGCAAGCCTTGGCGGCATAAGCGCTTCAGATGCAAAAAGTTATTGGCAGCGATATTACCGCCCGAACAACTGCACGCTGATAATAATCGGCGATTATGACAAAGAGAAGATGATAAGCCTGATAAAGACAAGGTTTGCCGGCCGGCAAAGCGGGAATATTCAACGCCGCCGACACACCCCGCCCGGGCTCACGCACCGCGGCAGGCTGCTGCTGGTTGACAAGCCCGGCATGACACAGGCGGTGATACACATGCTCTCACCTGCCCCCGGCAGCGGCAGCGATGACCGCTGGGCGTTTGCAACGCTGGACTACACGCTGGGCGGCGGCGGGTTTTCATCACGGCTGATGTCAGCCGTCCGCAGTGAAGGCGGCAGAGCGTACGCCGTGTGGAGCAGCTACCAGAATGCACCAGATTTCGGGCTGCTCTCGATAACCACCTCTACACAAAACGAAACCGCCGCGGCGACATACTCACAGATAACCGGCCAGATCGAATCGCTCAGCCGGGACGGCATAACAACCGCCGAACTGAACGCGGCGAAATCTCACAAGATCGGTGAGATACCCCTGCGTCTCGAATCGCCCGCAGACATCGCAAACCTGCTGCTGCGTTATGAGGCGAATTATCCCGGCAGAGGATACGATGAGCTTTCGGGAATACTGGAAAGATACCGGCAACTCACGCGGGAAGAGGTCAACCGTGCCGCCGGCAAATATATCGACCCCGCTCGCTTCGACGTGGTAATACTGTGCGACCTGGACAAAATACGCGGCCAGTTCGAGAGCAGATACGAATTCGAGGAAATCAAATTCACAAAAGGAATATAGATTATTCGTAACCGATCAGCTCTCTAAGCTCGCCGATATGATCCAGATATACGCCCCGCGGCGTTGTATGGTATTTTTTGCACAGGCTCGCGGCATAGCCGACGGCAACGCCCATCTGCCCGGTAGTATGCATAACACGCGGCCCGCCAAGCCCGATATGTGAACAGCTGAAACAGCGTCCCGCCATCATGAGGTTCTTGATATTTCTCGAATACAGAGAGCGGAACGGCAGGTAGTATTTGGGCGGCTTTTTGTAAAGAGCAGTAGAAAGAAAATCATATTTTGAGCCGGTCAGGTGATTCTGATAATGTACGTCAACCGAGCGGGTTTCCTCGGCGACGGTATCGGTAAACTCACGTCCCTCGATCATGTCACTCATCGTATAGATATAATCACCCATCAGACGGCGTGATTCACGTTTACCGAGTATATAACCCACCCAGGCAAGTTCCATGTTGGCGTTTTCGGGCAGTTTCTTGGCATTGGCGAATGAACCGTAAATCGCGCAGAGCATATGGTCTCGTATCGCCTCCGCGTCATCAACCTGGTGCATGTCGTTGCTGGAATATTCCCACTCCCAGCCTCCTTCAAGGGCGGCGTGGTCCCTGGCCGTCTCCATAGCCCAGCTCACCTGCGGAAACTGCGACGGCTTGTCCGCATCGCGTGAATACCACAGCAGAGAAGCACCCATCACTCTGTTATCCGCCGTCTCGGGCGACCACAATTCGCCATGTTTCTGCCAGCCCTCATCAAATTCGTCGCGGCTTTCCCTGCCGTAGCGGTAATCCGCACCTGCCCAGTATCCGATCCACCCGTCACCGGTACAATCTATGAACACCGGAGCATAAAAACGCTGCCTTTTGCCGCTGCCGGTATGTGCCGCGTCCACGCTTTCGATTTTCCCGCCGTTTGTCCTGACGGCATACGCCCGCCACTCAAGGAACAGGCTGATATTGTCTTTGCCCTCGAACGCGGCGTGTCTTTTGCTGTTATCGGCTATCGAATCCGCCGAGCCGTTGGGCCAGTGCTCGGTGTTGATACTGCTGAGGATTTCGTCAGACTTGCCGGTGATCCCCTCCGTATGCACGCGGACTTCATGACTGGCATTGCCGCCGAGAACCGGCCTGTCATGTACCAGGGCTACGCTCAATCCCTGTTTTTCCGCTGCAAGAGCTGCGCCGCAGCCGGCAATCCCCCCGCCGACAACTACGACATCGAAAGTTTGCTCATCCTCGGGTTTGCCGCCGTTGCGGCCGGCGAGACTATCGCGCCAAAGTTTCATCTTGTTCAGCTCGGCGGTAGGGGTAAAGTCTGTATCCTTAGTAAAAAACAGCGCATCGCAGCGGCCGTCAAAACCGCTTAAGTCCTCAAGCTCAATCCGTACAGACGGCCCGGATATCTCCACCGCTCCGCCGTGATGCCACTGCCAGCCGGCCAGCGTGCCAAACGTCGTTTCTGCCGGCCTGGAGTTTATCAGCACCCTGAACCGGCCCGGAGCGTGCCCGCCGCCGGGCTTCCAGTTTGTTGTGCGAACCCACAGGATATATGTTCCCCTTGACGGGAATTCCACCTCTGTCGAGGCGTTTTCGACCGGTCTGCCCAGCCCGTGAGCCAGCAGATAGGGCGAGCCCACAGTATCTACAAACTGCTGATCGAGCTGCCAGCCGCCATAATCCTGAAAACTCTCTGCCTCAACAAGAAGACTGTTACCTCGCATGTAAGACATCCCCAACGTAAAATTACAAATGCATAAAAATAGCAAATACAAACATTTTGGTTTCATTTGGCACCTATGTAAGCTGTTTATATCTCAAGATATCACACCAAAGTGTGTAATCTTACGACTGCTGTTTTTTGAGCCAGTTTTCCTCGGCCTCTGCGAGGCGAAGGTATGAGGGCAGCAGCTCATCGGGATTGTCGAACCCGCCGGCATTTGCCTTTTCGCGGCAGAGCCTGTACACGTTCGAGGCGCTGCCGCACCAGATTGATTCGGGCAGGATTCCCAGCCCGCCGGCCTCAAATTTTTCCCGGTAGTACTTAAGCCCTTCGCCAAGCACCCACATTTTATCGCCCGCGGCGTATTTCTCCAGCAGCTCGGGCGCCCGCATCATCGTATCGTCGAGCGTCTTAACCCACCCGCCGTCTGCCTGCCGCTGGTATATCGCAACGAAAAACTGCCCGCGTTTGGCATCTATAATCGCCGCAACCCGTTGTACATCAAGACCTTCCGCCTTGATATAATCAAATGCGTTTTGTGCGGTTACCGCCAGCGAGCTTACCGAGGCGATCCTGACATTCGCGGCAAGAGCCATCATCTTGGCCATGGCGATACCTATACGCAGACCGGTAAAACTGCCCGGCCCGCTGGTAACATATACATCTTCGATATCCGCCGGCGTGCCGCCGTGTTTTTCAAGCAGAGAGCCGATAACCGGCAGAATCTCCGCCGCGTGCCGCATCATATCAGTAAACGGTTTTTCCTCAAGCACCGCATCACCGACGCCGATCGCCGCCGAGCCTGCGCGGCCCGAGGTATCTACCGCAATATTAAACCTTTGTTTTTCGCTGTTCATGGCTGACATAATATATTAAATCGAACCTGCGGTCAAAGAAAAACCCGGTCAGAGCCGCGACAGTAATGGAGCGGTTATATTATTTCCGTATGCCGTTTATTTAATAAAGAAATAAATGAATGGATAATCTTGAAACTGCAATCTTTTAAGCCATAAAAGATTATATTCGTGAGAATAAAACGAATCTTACTTCTTCACAGCCTCAACCATAACTGCCTCGTAAGTAATTTAAAATGAGAGTTTTATAAAATATATCAAAAAATTTCTTCTGCGGCGATTGACATATTCAAATATTCTAATATATTTATATGCTAATAATTGAATGTTAAAACCGAATTATAACTTTTATTCAGTGAGGTAACAGTGAAAAACAGATTTAAGATTACGATAACAGCTTTGCTTGCGGTACTTTTGGCGGCGGGCGTTTCAACAGCACAGGAACCTGCCCCGGGCGATGCAAAACCTGAAAAGACGGCAGAAAAACAGCAGGAAAAGAAGATTACTTTGAAAAAAGCCGCACCGCTTGAGGGCCTGACATGGGTTAAGGGCGAGCCGGTTAAGCAGTTTGAAAAGGGCAAGGTTTACGTTGTCGAGTTCTGGGCGACCTGGTGCGGGCCGTGCCGCCATTCGATACCGCATCTGACCAAGCTGCAGAAAAAATACCAAGACAAAGGCATAACCATAATAGGAATATCCGACGAAAGTATGGAAACTATAAAACCGTTCATGGAAGAGATGGGCGATGAGATGGACTACACAATCGCATCCGACCCCAAAGGCATTGCCTCTAAGAACTACATGGAGGCATACAACCAGAGCGGCATACCCGCTGCATTTATCGTTGACTCGAACGGCTACGTGGCGTGGTACGGCCACCCGGGCGGCGGCGAGATGGATTACATCCTTGAGCTGGCGGCTGCCGGCGAGTTTGACGGCGAGGAATATGCCGTGAAAAAAGCCGAGGCAGAAGCGCTGAACAGAAAAATCAACAAGCTGTTCAACGAGTATTTCAGCGCGGTCATGGAAGCCAAGCCCTACAAGGAGCACCGCAAGACGCTGGATAAGATAATTGAGACAGAGCACCCGCAGGCACTCAACGAGCTGGCGTGGATTATCCTGACACAGGTTCCCGAGAACAACCGCGATCTGGAAAAGGCACTTGAAATCGCTAAAAAGGTAAACACCTTAACAGAGAACAAAGAACCCGCCGCGATGGATACCTATGCCCTTGCGCTGTTTGAGAACGGAGAAGTAAAAGATGCGGTAAAAACGCAGACTGCCGCCGTTGAGCTTGCGAAAAAGATGAAAGATGCCGACCCGATGATGCTCGAAGAGCTGAAAAAGAACCTCGAAAAATTCAAAGCAGCACAGTAACCTAAAATACATCACTGTAGAGCCGCATTGAATGCGGCTCTCAATACAAATGATAAACAATTTAAAAGACACAAAAACTCTTAGAGACGCAAGCATTGCGTCTCTACCGGGGATTTTTATAAACATTATATTACACCGAACAGGAAACTTAAAAAATGGATTATGACACGGCACAAAATGTAGCGGGAGTTTTAAAGGCACTGGGACATCCGGTTCGGCTGCAAATCGTCGAGCTGCTCGAGCACGGCGAGATGTGCGTCGGCGATGTGGTCGAAAAACTCGGCATCCCCCAGTCCGCCGCAAGTCAGCAGCTGGGTCTGATGAAAGACAAACAGGTGCTGCAATGGCGGAGAGAAGGCGCAAAAGTTTTTTACAGCATCAAAAATCCAAACGTCATAAAACTTCTGCACTGTGTCCACAGCCATAGCGGCAAGAAAAACTGATTTACCGGTCATATAGAAACTTTACACATTTAATACCTCAGCGTAAAGTCATGGAGAAAACAGATGAAAGATCTTAAGGCAACAATAACCCGCTGGTCGGTCGAACACTATAAGCGAATCACTGTAATGATGATACTCTTTACAGTGATAACCGGCGATTTTATTCCTTTGATAAAGGTTGATACCGATCCGGAAAACATGCTCAGTAAAGATGAGCCTGTGCGTGTGTTCCATAATAAGACCAAAGAAAAATTTGATCTCAGCGACATGGTAATCGTCGGCGTGATAAACGAAGAGCACGAGCACGGTGTGTTTAACCCCGAGACGCTGGGGCGTATTTATGAGCTGACAGAGTTTGCCAAAACCCTGCGCTGGCCCGACAAAGAAGAGTCCGGCAAAACCGCCGGAGTTATCGAGGCGGATATGATTGCACCATCAGTGGTTGACCATATCGGACAGGGCGGCCCGGGAACGATAAAGTTTGAATGGCTCATGCCAACACCGCCCCAGAACCAGAAGCAGGCTCTCGAGATACGCGACAAAGCGATGAGCAACCCCATGTTCGAGGGGACGATGGTATCCGAAGACGGCAGGGCAATAATGATATTTCTGCCGCTTACAGATAAACACCTGAGTTACAGGGTTTACAAAGCACTCAACGAGAAGATCGCGTCTATGCCCGGCAGCGAAAACGAAGATTACCACATCACCGGCCTGCCGGTTGCTGAGGATACATTCGGCGTGGAGATGTTCATACAGATGGCGATCTCCGCACCGCTGGCGATGCTGACAATTTTTATTCTCATGCTGCTCTTTTTCCGCAAGCTGGTTCTGATTATCTCGCCGATGATAATCGCAATGGTCTCGGTGATCTCCACGATGGGACTGCTGATAGGCTTTGGCTATCCGGTCCATATAATGAGCTCAATGATTCCGATATTCTTAATGCCGATCGCCGTTGTTGATTCGGTTCACATTCTATCGGAATTCTTCGATGTCTATGATAAGTCAAAGGGACGGCGTAAATCCATAGAGCTGGTTATGGAAGACCTCTTCTCACCGATGCTCTATACCTCGCTGACCTCCGCGGCGGGCTTTCTCTCGCTGGCGCTGACACCGATTCCGCCGGTACAGGTCTTCGGCGTGTTTGTCGCTATCGGTATAATGATCGCCTGGCTGTTCACTATCATGTTTGTGCCGGCGTATATAATGATGATTCCCGAGAAACGTCTTGAGAATTTCGGCATGGCGGCAGTTCACGAAGAAAAACAGACGCCGCTTACGCGCCTGCTCAAGATAGCCGGCAGCGTCACCTGGAAATACGCTAAAGTGGTTACTGTCATTCTGGTAATACTGGTTGTCGCGGCTGTCTGGGGCATTACAAAAATCCAGATCAACGACAATCCGGTCAAGTGGTTTGTAAAGAGCCACCCAATACGTCAGGCGGATATCGCACTCAACGAGCACTTCGGCGGAACTTACATGGCGTACCTGGTACTCTCCGCCGACCAGCAGCAGCAACAGGGCGGAGCGTTCCCCCAATCGCAAATAAAAGCACTCCGCGAAGAAGCTGAAAATATAAAACAAGATTATCCAAAGTCGATTCAGGCGGCCGATGAAATATCCGCCCTGCTTGAATCAAAACAGCTCACAGAGGCAGATGCCGGAAAACGCGCTGAGCTTTTCGCTGACATGGCAGATGAGAAGATAAGCCGTATCCCCGCAGATGATGACGAGCTGTTTTATGCCTGGGATGAGCTGGCAAGTTTTGTCCGGTCAACCGGACTTGAGCAGCAGAAGGCAGAACCGTTTAAGAACCCCGAGACGCTTCGGTACATGCAGAATCTTCAGCAGCATCTCGAATCAGAAGGCCTGATCGGCAAAAGCAGCTCAGTTGCCGATGTCGTAAAAAAGGTTCACCAGGAACTGCTCGACGGCTCGGAAGAAAACTACCGGGTACCGGATGAGCAGGCTATGGTCTCGGAATGTCTTATCCAGTATCAGCAGAGCCACCGCCCCGGCGACCTGTGGCACTTCGTTACTCCGGACTACACCGAGTCTGTAATGTGGTTCCAGCTCACCAGCGGCGACAATAAGGACATGGAACGCGCAGTCGCCGAGGTGGATAAATACTTCAGAGAGAACACCCCGCCGGTAGAGCTGGCTCACAAATGGGCAGGCCTTACATACATCAATATTGTGTGGCAGGAAAAAATGGTTTTCGGTATGCTCCAGTCATTTTTGGGCAGTTTCCTTGTCGTCTTTATAATGATGTCAATGCTCTTCGGCTCGCCTCTGTGGGGGCTGCTGTGCATGGTTCCGCTGACGATCACCATCGCCGCGATCTACGGCATGATCGGGTTCATCGGCAAGGATTATGATATGCCCGTAGCAGTGCTCAGCGCATTGACCCTGGGTATGGCGGTGGATTTTGCGATACACTTCCTCGAACGCAGCCGGGCGGCTTTTCAGAAACATGGAAACTGGAAAGACGCCGCGCCGGAGATGTTCGGCGAGCCGGCAAGGGCAATCAGCAGAAACGTGCTGGTTATTGCTATCGGTTTTCTGCCGCTGCTGGCGGCGCCGCTTGTACCGTACAAAACGGTTGGCATCTTTCTCTGCGCAATTATGGCGGTATCGGGAATCATCACCCTGCTGGCTCTGCCCTCGCTGATAACAATTGCATCGAAGATGTTCTTTAGAGGGCTCGAGCAGAAAAAACCGGCAGGATGCAAGTGCGGGTTCTGCATGGTTATCTCCATATCGGTAACATTGCTGATCGCTCTGAATCTGCACCAGTACTGGCAGATCGGAGCAACGCGGCTTACATGGATCAGCCTGCCCGCGGTGCCGGTTCTAATTATAATTTGTAATTTGATTTCTCGACGGGAATCGTGTAAAATAATAGAAAATGAAAATCAGAACGATGAAAATTAAAAAAACATCGAAAGTGAGGATTACAATGAAAAATAAACTTACCTTACTGACACTTTTATTTGCCGCCTTTGCGGTTTTTAGTATTGCCGAGGCAAATGATGAGCTTACAGTTGAACAGATTGTTGAAAAAGCCAACCACGCGGCTTACTACCTCGGCGATGACGGCAAGAGCACGGTAGAGATGACTATCACCGACAAGCAGGGACGCGAGAGAAACCGCCGCTTCAACATTCTCCGCATGAACGCAGGAGGAGGCGACGGCGACCAGAAGTATTTCGTATATTTCCAGGCCCCCTCCGACGTCCGCAAGATGGTGTATCTCGTGCATAAAAATGCAGAGCTTGACCAGGACGACGACCGCTGGATGTACCTGCCAAGCCTCGATCTGGTTAAGCGCATCGCGGCAAGCGATAAACGTACCAGCTTTGTGGGCTCGGATTATCTCTACGAAGACGTATCGGGCAGAAGCCTCGAGGCGGACAAACATGAGCTTACCAAAACAACCGAGGATGGCTATGTAGTGAAAAACACTCCGAAAAAGCCCGACATGGTGGAGTTCAGCTACTACAACACCATAATCGACAAGAAAACTTTTCTGCCGGTCAAGATGGAGTTTTATGATAAGTCCGGCGAGCTTTACCGTACAATAGAAGCTCTCAAGGTTGAAATGATAAAATCCAAAAAAGACGACAAAGAGGTTGAATACCCGACATCCACAGAATCACTCGTAAAAGATCTCAAAAGCGGAAGCACTACGAGAATGAAGTTCTCAAACGTTGAGTACAATATCGGCCTCAAGGAGAGCATCTTCACCGAACGCTACCTCCGCCGCCCGCCGAGAGAAGCAATGCGATAATAATTCGGACTTACTTACAGGGAGACATATATGAATTTCAAGAAGTTGATTATTCTGGCAGGCTTTGTTCTTTCTGCCGCGGTTTTTGCTGCTGATAACACTGACCCCTTCGAGCTGCCCGAGTTCTTCGGCAAGCCACAGGTTCACGGCTTCATTGAAGGCCGCGGCGGCTACCGCACACAGAACGATTTGTACGAAAAGGATATATCCGTCATGGATACCCGGCTTCAGCTGGATATCTTTACATACAACGACTGGGGCGACTTTAAATATAAAGGCGATTTCTGGGGCGACGGCGTTACCGAACAGGGCAAATACCAGACACGCGAGCTGTGGTTCTTTACCCGCCCGCTGGACTTTCTTGATGTCAAGCTCGGCCGGCAGGTTCTCACCTGGGGTACCGGCGATTTGCTCTTTTTGAACGATTTATTCCCAAAAGACTGGCAGTCATTCATGATCGGCCGCGACACAGAGTACCTCAAGGCCCCCTCGGACGCGGCAAAATTCAGCTTCTTTAGCGATATCGCCAATCTTGACCTGGTATATACGCCGAAATTCGATTCGGACAACTACATAACCGGCGACTATATATCTTACTGGAACGGCGGACTGGGCCGCACTGCCGGCAGAGATGCCATCGTCCGCGCAGATGAGCGGGAAAGCTGGTTTACCGATGACGAAATCGCCGCACGCCTTTACCGCAATATCAACAACTACGAGCTGGCTCTGTACGGCTACTGGGGATACTGGAAAAGCCCCGGCGGCCAGACTCCCGCCGGCAGGGCGTATTTCCCAAGGCTGGATGTGTACGGTGCCAGCGTTCGCGGGCAGCTCGGAGAGGGTATCGCAAACGCGGAGATTGCCTACTACCGCTCAGCCGATGACACAGGCGGCAATGATCCGCTCGTGAATAACTCCGAGATGCGGTATCTCCTCGGTTATTCACAGGAGATAGCCCGCGACTTCAACGCAGGAGTGCAGTATTACATAGAGCAGCTGCTCGAATACGACGACTACCGGAGGTATCTTCCGCCCGCCGCGGCAGCGACAAAACGGGATGAGTTCCGCCAGGTGGTTACGCTGCGGCTTACTAAGCTGCTGATGAACCAGAATCTTACGCTATCAATGTTTACCTTTTACTCGCCAACCGATGAAGATGCCTATCTGCGGCCAAACATTCATTACAAATTCACAGATAACCTCGCCGCCGAAATCGGTGCCAATGTGTTTTTTGGAAACTCACAGCATACTTTCTTCGGCCAGTTTGAGGATAACACCAGCATTTATACCGCCATTAGATACAGCTTCTAAGGCCGCCGCGGAAAAGACAAACAGATTCCCGATATGTTTATGCTTTTATCTCATCGGAGCTGAACACGCGTTTTGCCTTACCCGCCTGCCTGGGCAGACCGCCTAAAATCCGACGAGAAAAAAAGGAATATTTAAAAACTTATTCTCCAAATAGAGGTTGCCTGACGTGCCATCCATTTTTGTCTTGCTTCAATCTTTTCCGGGTTCCACTCCGAATATTCTTCTGCTATCTTTTTTGTAATTCCGAACTGGCTGGAACGATAGTTTGTTATTTTTTCATCAAAACTGCAATTCCCAATATCTCTGTTTGGTCCGGTTTCCATTAGAGCCATGTTTCCTAAACGGTACACATATCTGGAATGTTGGTTTTCGTCAAGACTTGCCCAGGATTCATCAGGGTTTTCGGGCAGAATATGCTCTATATTGTATTTATCACTTTCTCTGTCAAATTTCTGGCTGGTTAAATGTTTTTCGAGTTCGAACAGAATATATCTGACAACTTGCTTATTTCGTGAATTTGTTGTTTTGAACTCTTTTTCCATAAAAGAAGATTTGAATCTTGAATCTTCAGGATAATTCTCTTTAAGCCGGCTCAACACTTCGCTTGCCGTTTGGATTTTTCCTGATGTCAGCTCAACTGCAATTGAATTATAATTTCTTTCCTGTTCATTTGACTGGAAGTTGCATATCACATTGTATCTGAATGATATAATCGTGACAGCTCTTAGTATCTTAGTAAATGAATCGGAGTCACTCTGAGAAAATTTAACGTGAGCTGCAAGTAAAACAGCAAAGGGCTGTTTCACATAGAACATTTTTAACAGCTTGAGGCATTCCTGCTCCTTGCTTGACCACATGTTATCGTGCGGGTCACGTATAGCAGCGTAGATATTAGCGTATCTATCCAGATCTCTTATAATCTCAAATGCGGATGCTTTGGTTTGAATCTCTTTTCGGATTGTTTTGAAAAGATCAGTTTTACGCACGAGTTTTCTGCGGCTGTTCCAAAAAACACGTAGAAATTCGGGAAAACTCTCACTTCCCAATGTACCCACAATTCTTTCCCAGCGTTCTTCAAGATTTTTTAACTCTTTTTCATGAGAGCCCTCATTGTTAACGACTGAGAAAAGATAGTTCTTTAATAGATCAGTAGAAGAAAGCCTCACTCCTCTGGCATTCAAAGTTTCAAACACTTTAAATGCGTTAAGTTCGTCGCTTACTGTAATAACTGTGAAAAACAATTTATCAACTATAGAATCAATAAATTTCGCTAATTCCTGCCCGTTTTCAGAAGCAAAGCCTTTTATTTTGTCTTTGAACCAGGTAAATGATTTTCTAAGTTGATGTTCTGAGGATCTAAGGCCTCGTTGAGGAAGCGGCTCCAGAGGGACTAAGTAATTCTGGTAAAATTGATCATTGTGCCTGTTGAGCTTAAGTTTTGTACGTGGAATTAGAGTCACAGGGTCAAGATAACCAATATAGTTACTGCGTAATTGCTCTAATCGTCTTTTGTTGTTATCCGGATCTTGATTTTGCTCGGCCAAATCGTTCAATATCGATAGTGAAGCCAGAACTATTATACTCAATGTTGTTATACGCTGTTGACCATCGATTATATCAAAATCTTTACTGTCATCTGATTGAAGCACAAGATAACCCATATAATGACTTGGTTCAGGGTCTGCGTCAAACAGGCTGACAATATCCTGCCATAGATCATCCCATTCTTCGGCGGTCCATGAATAATCTCGCTGAAAAGAAGGAACCTTATATGTTAAACCATTGCCTAATAGCTGGCGGAATGTTTGATTAGCTGTGTTAAAATTGGTGTTAGCCATTTTATAAGCTCCCTCGCGTTTATACTTACATTATATCAGTCTGAAAACGATAATATAATAAAAGTTTGATTAACGCAAAAAGAATCTTTATTGAACAGTTCTACAGTCTTCTTTACGAAACACGCGTTTTGCCTTACCCGCCTGCCTGGGCAGGCCGCCTAAGGGGAACACATCACCTTTTGGGCTGAAACCGAGTGCCTCTTTGAGTGCTTTCTCGACCATGAAGCCGGTAACGCCTTCCTCGACCTCGACATTTACGCGGACATCTTTCACGCCGTTGTGCTCCTCGAGGATTATCTGGTAATTCGCGCCGGCACCGGGGATTTTCATCAGTGCCTGTTCGACCTGTTTGGGCCAGAAGTTCACGCCCTTTACGATCAGCATATCATCTGTGCGGCCGGTAACCGATTCAATCTTTGTGTGCGCCCTGCCGCAGGCGCATTTCCCGCGGCTTAAAACCCTGGTCAAATCGCCCGTCCGAAGGCGTATGACAGGCAATGCCTCACGGGTCAGAGCGGTTACCACCAGCTCGCCGAACTCGCCGTCAGGCAGAAGCTCACCGGTGTCGGGGTTTATAACCTCTATTATATAGTGATCCTCCCAGACGTGTATGCCGCTGTGGTCAATGCAGTCCTGGCCGAGCGTGCCGACGCCGCCGGTCTCGGTCATTCCGTAAATATCGTATATTTCAGCGTTTAACCCGCCTTTTATCTTGGCTTTGAGCGAGTCGGAGAATATCTCAGCCCCGAATATCGCTACCTCTAAGTCCGGCAGATCCCGGCCCGTCTCGGCAAGCACCTCCATAATTCGTATTCCATAGCTGACAACGCCGGTGAATATGCGGGTTTTGAAGTCCCTGGCGAGCTTTATCTGCCTTTCGGTGTTGCCGGCACCTGTGGGGATGATAAACAGGCCGGCGGCGCGTGCCCCGTGATACATACCGAAGCCGCCGTTGAACAGACCGAAAGAGGGCGTAATCTGGATCGGGTCACCCTTTTCCGCGCCGGCCATACAGTAACAGCGTGCCATACACTCGGCCCACTGACGCAGATCATTCTCCGTGTAGGGCATGACAACCGGCGTACCCGTAGAGCCGCTGGACATATGCATCTCGATCATGGACTTCTGCTCAACACAGCTCAGCCCCAACGGGTAGTTATCCCGCAGAGTAGCCTTGTCCATCAGCGGAAACGAGCTCAAATCCTCGAGCCCTTCCAGATCTTCCGGAACTATGCCGGCATCATTAAACCGCTTGCGCTGAACTGGATTATTCTCATAAACATAAGCCAGCATGCGTTTTAGCTTAGTAAGTTGAATATTTTTAATCTCATCCTGGCTCAAGGTCTCGAGCCGAACATCAAAAAAGCTGTTTTCCATGTATATCTCCAATTAGTAACAGGTCAGACGTTGTCGAAACTGTTTGTTCTATACAAGCACTAATAAAGACTAATTCTCTTCTAAGTCTAACTGTTCAAGCTGTAAATTCATTGCTTTGGCAAGTTTGACCAGTGTATTGCGGTGAGGATTCTGGCCGGCTCTCTCGATCTGTGCCAGGGCAGATTGAGAAATACCTGCTTTGGCTGCCACGTTTTTCTGAGTGAGGCCAAGGTATTTTCTCCAGGCCTTGATGATAGACATATCATCCACAACCATCATCTCGACTACCTCATGAGGAACCGTCTGTCCGTTATCGTAACCGGTAAGTGCAATATAATCATCATAAGGAAGAACAGCGTATTCCGGTTTGCCGTTCCTCTCGATAATCTGAACATTTTTTTTAATAAGTACGCTCATCTCTTTTGCCTACTTTCTCGATTGTAACGATCTTAATTTCCTGCTGCCACGAAAAGATAACTCGATAGCGGCCAACACGCAGACGATACTGGCCTTGGCAGCCGGTTAAGGACTTGACATTAACGCAATCAGGCATACCGGCTAATCCGCCAACCTTTTCAACAATAGTAACCTGTTGTTTTCGCGGCAGTTTCCGAAGCTGCTTGAGTGCTTTTAATGTCCAGTTTACCTTATTCATGTCTTATTTTATTACTTATATAATAATTTAATTATAAGATATTTCAAGAAAAAACTTATAATTTTGAAAATTCGGGAATAATTATTCCTTGTATAGCCGGTCATTTTGCCAGTTTTCGGTGTTTGTGACAAAATACGCTCCATACCGGCTATAATCATACCCCTTTAACCGTATAGAACGTCTATGATGTCTATCTGGTTCATAATTCATTTCATCTCAGGCATTTGTCCATAATTTTCTACACCGGTAAACTGTCAGAATATAATGTTTCCGGGTCCAGATACTTTGAAACATCGAAAATCCGCTTTTCCCCGCCTTCAAAGGTGAGGCAGAGATGATGGTTTTCCAATGGTTTTACGTTGAGTACGCCTTTATACATAATTATCTACCAACAGATTTACGGATATTATATAGTTTTGTTAAACCATCATAGGCTGCCAATCGGTCGGTCTCAGATAAGCCTATAGCTTCAGTTACTACCGTATCAAATTCAACTCTAATAGGATCCCTTAATTCTTCCAGAATAGGCTTTACTTCACGCAACTTCAGCTTTGCAAAAGAAATTTTAATACTATCTTCTGCGTCTTTTGATATTAGTTCTATTTTGGGAACATGCAAACCAGCCCTAATATTTCTAGTATTAATATCAAGGACACCTAAACCCCGTCCAAAACCTATCGCTTCAATTAAGCCAATAACATATATACTATTAAGCAAAGCATGCAATAAAGACTCGTTAACGCTTTCATTTGTTACTGTCAAGGAAATTAGCCGCTGATCAACAAAAGCTGGCTCGTTTGGCTTGGGGACAAACAAACGGCTATCAGGACTCATCGAAATAATAAAGTCAGCCAATTTAGATGTATCTATTTCATACCACGAAAGATTTGGATTTTCTATGAGTAATTTTTCAGGAATCGTTATTCTTTTCCCTTTTACAATAGTAGTCTGATCCTTAAAGCGATTAATCCATCTAATTGCACCTTGTTTATTCACATCGGCCAACTCATCTTCTGTCATTGAGCAACAAAAAACTTGTTGGCTTGAGGAAACAACTAACTTTTTACACGTTCGGATATCCTTTATGAATGGTTTTAGAAATTCAGTTTCAATATTATAACATTCATTTTCTCGAGGATAAAACAGTTTGTTCCAGCCCGTACGATTACCTCTTGATATTTTACAATAAAAGCTGAGTTTTTCAAACTTGTCTATATTAGGTAAAAACCACTTGAAATTCTCTTCCGAAAAGCAAAAGTTCCAACCAATATTACAACAGCGAAGCTGATCAACTTCCGTAACGGACGGTTTATTAACACTCAAATAGTCAGAAGGCTGATCAATCAGAATTTCTGAAACCAATAATTTTAAATCATCTAACTCGCAATCTTCAATAGAACATAAAGTCGTTACAAACGAAGTTTCACAACATTCATCCTCCATATTCTTTTTCTGACATATAAGTAGGTTTGCGACGACATCAGCGTTGTCGAACCATTTGCCGCTTCCTGAGGTTACTACATATTTAACAGTGTAGAATTTTCGTAATAAATCACGAAATTTCTGCCCCCACCCCGTAGCAGGAAGCCAAGAATTTGATACAACTACCCCTAAATACCCGCCATCATCTAATAAATCATAAACCTTAAAAGGAATATATGCTAACAGGTCACTCCTTCCATCAAGTTGCTCTGCTGTCGGTATGTTATATTTGTCATAAAATTCTTTTATTTTTATTTTTGCAGACAGGTTCAGTTTCTTTATATCCTCAAATCTAACAAAAGGTAAGTTTGAAATAATAGCTGAAAATTTAGGTAAATGACGTTTTATGTTATTTCCTGTTGACGGATCAATAAAGTCAATTTCTTTACCAGAATGTAAATCAAAAACATCGTGAGTAAAAATTTGT
The DNA here is from genome assembly GCF_001999965.1 of Limihaloglobus sulfuriphilus. Taxonomy (GTDB): domain Bacteria; phylum Planctomycetota; class Phycisphaerae; order Sedimentisphaerales; family Sedimentisphaeraceae; genus Limihaloglobus; species Limihaloglobus sulfuriphilus. The sequence continues at coordinate 2,921,887 of NZ_CP019646.1, forward strand.
AAAATTTCGTTCATTGCTTCCGGAGCCAACATAGCTAACGTTGAGATCTGAACCGGAAAAGCAAATTTATCAGCCCCCCATGTCTGTTTAAATGCTTCTCTACCAGTAATATGATAATCTGATTTTGTTGACAATATCGCATTTAAAATAGTACCGGTTCCACAAAAAGGGTCAATGACCACAGCAGATTTATCTGATAACGTGAGACGTACCAAAAAATGCGCGAGTGGTTCCGGTGTAACATATAGCCCAGCCCCTTTTTTTATTGAAGATAATACAGCACAATGAAGAATACTATGAAGAACTTTTTTGTCTATCTTAGCAAACTCAAATTCTCTTAAAAAATGATTAAATCCAACAAGAGTGCTCCAAACTTCATCAGGAACCAGGGTATCAAAATCAGTTTTTTGGAAAATATTTGAATAGTTGCTCTTGTTTGATATTTCAGAGAAAACCTTTAAAGCATCATGGACTGTTGTTTCATGCTGTATTCTTTCTACATCTTTCACTGCTGACGTATATGCTTTTAATATGTTTGAAAAAACAAATCGGTTAAACCACCGTAGCAAAACATGGTAAGCCAGTGGGCTTGCCGGTGAATCTTCACCAGGATACTGATGCTTCACTTGCCTCCACCACACATCAACTTTAGCATCAATGGCACTATCTCGTTGTATCTCATTTTCTATAAACAATTTCACTTCGGCATGACACGAAAGCAATTGATTGATTATGCCGTCATTAGAAAACATGACACCCGGAGCAACGCCCGATATACGCCCTCCTTCAAAGAGACGGTCTATTTTTGCTAAAATATCATATGCAGCATTCTTCCACAAGTCTGGCTTATTACTAACATCGTTTCTTGTGCTGATAGCCCCATTATGATAGAGAGGCTCAGGGTAGAGCTCGTATTCGTTACTTACTTCATTTAAGATGTACAGATTTGCCGTCTTAACATTCCATACAACATAGCTGTTCAATTGTAACGCAATAGCTTTTTTCTTTGCATTACCTATTAGCTCAGTATCATCGATAGGAGTATCGGGCATCTTCAGCTCCCATCCCTGAAGAACATGTCCATGTGACTTGCTGGAATACAATAAAACATCCGGGAAAAGCAGATTTTTCCCCGTTTTAAGTGTGTTTTCACCAGATGCCCGCTTTATTGATAAGTTAACTTTTGGCAAAAGGCTATTAATATGTGAAATAAGATCAATCGCCCAAGAACGTTCATTATATCGAAGCTTTGCGGTTGACATCGGTAATCAGCTCCTTTATATATCCTGTACGTGCAATTTTTGTTGAAAACATCATTTCTGGAGCAGAGAAGTAGGCTCTTCTTAAACGCTCTTTTGCAACTTGTATAAGATTTATGTATTCATCCTTAAAAAGCCTTGAATCCTGATTTTTTTCTATGCCGATAAAATTCCTGTTTTCCAATAGTGCAGAAACAAGAAAACTTCCCGCCCCAAAGGTGTTATCTAAAACAACATCCCCTTCATTCGTAAAAGTCCGAATAAGTTCACGTCCTAGACCAACTGGTTTTTGGGTGGGGTGCCAAACCTTTACCTCTTCTTCGCTTTCTGGTGTCTTATGATAGATTATATCAGTTGGATATCTCAATCCGTTTTTGCTCTCTACTAAAGAAGGTTGAAATCTCCCATAGCTGCCAGTAAATTGGTTTTTCCTAACCCCCTTTGAATACGGTATTCCCGGTCTCATCTGAGGATTGTAAACTGGCTGCTTACGATAAAAAACACAAATATCTTCATGCTTTCTTAGAGGTTGTTTTTTTGCGTTTAAAAAGTTTGTAGGTTTTGATTTTTCCCATACAAATTTATATTTGAAAAATTTTTCATTACTTATTATAAGTTTAGCTGTGAAAACTCCTTGAGAGGTTAGTATTATTGCACCGTCAGGTTTAACAATTCTATGATATTGCTCCCATAGTTTATTTAACGGGATAACTGAGTCCCATTTATTCTGGGTAGTTCCATAAGGTAAGTCACATAGCACCATATCAACAGAGTTGTCTGGCAAATACGTCATTATATCCAAGCAATCGCCTTCAAATAAATTGTTCAAATACTGAGATCGCTCCAGTAACTTTGGCTTATTCATTGTATAACTCCATAATGAATGTGATTACTTAGAAATTAGATACACGCATTTTCATAACCAAATAAAAACCTAATAATATTATAAATAGATAAAAGTTAAAATTCAATAAAATTTTCTGAAAAAACGGGATTTCCAGTTCTGGCTGAAAATCCCGTTTGGAGTATTGTTTTGTTTATTTGTAGTCTCGTCCGGCCTGGAATGCCTTGAGGTTAAGCGCCAGGAATTTTGGCTTTACGGAGATTTCTATCGCCTCTTTCCAGGCTGCGTCTGGCAGGTCTAGCGCCTTTGAGACGGCCCCGAGTGTTACGACGTTTGCGCATTTTACGTTTCCAAGCTCCACTGCGATTTTGCCCGCGTCGAAGTACACCAGATTGGGGAACTTTGCTTTGAGCCGCTCCTGGGCATCCTTTGGATACGCGGCAACGCCCATCGAAACCGTAACCGGCACCATCATCTGGGAGTTAACCACTACCAGCCCGTCAGGGGCGAGGTACTGGGCATACCGCAGTGCCTCGATATTTTCCAGGGCTCCCACGACCGCGGCGGTTCCTTCCTGCACGATAGGACTGTAAACCTCTTTGCCGTAGCGTATCTGGGCGATAACCGAGCCGCCCCGCTGTGCCATGCCGTGCACTTCGTTTGTCTTTACGTCATATCCGGCGATGCGGGCAGCCTGGGCAACGATCTCGCTTGCCAGCAGGATTCCCTGTCCGCCTACGCCGCACAGAACTACACTTGTTGTCTTATTTTCGCTCATATCAGCTGTCCTCCTTTGAGACTATCGCGTTGAATTTACAGACCTGGCCGCACATATTGCAGCCGACACACAGCAGCGGGTTTACCTTTGGCTTGCCGCTGCCGCCCTCGATAGCGGGACAGCCGAGCTTGAGGCACATGCCGCACTCTTTGCAGTTCTCCTCGATAACCTCGTGGATACCGCCGATAGCGAGTTTTTCCTTGAGCACGCACGGGCCCTTGGAGATGATCAGCGAGGGCTCATCCGCCGCGATCTCTTCTTTGACGATCTTCATAGCCTCGGGCAGGTCATACGGGTTCAGCTCGCGTATCCTCTTGATTCCGCAGGCCTTGCCGAACTCGGCGATAGATGCCTCGGTTGTCGGCTCACCCATCAGCGTCTTGCCGGTTCCGGGGTGGTCCTGATGGCCGGTCATTGCGGTAGTGCGGTTGTCAGCTACGATTAGAGTAGAGTTGCCCTTGTTGTAACCAATGTTCAGTAAACCGGTTATACCGGAATGGAAGAAAGTGGAATCGCCCACAATACCCACGACCGGCTTGGGGTTTTTTGCCTTGTCGATGCCGTGAGCCATTGAGATGCCCCCGCCCATACAAAGGATAATATCCAGTGCGTTGAGCGGTTTGAAGGTGCCCAGGCTGTAACAGCCGATATCGCCTGTAACGACGGCCTTTTCGCGTGCCAAAGCGTAGAAAACGCCGCGGTGCGGACAGCCGGCACACAATACCGGAGGCCTGCCGGGCAGGTCAGTATCCGGCTCAAATTTATTTTGAGCAGGCTTTCCCTCTTCGTATGCCGCACGCACAGCCGCAAGCCGTGTCGGCGAGAGCTCGCCGATGCCCGGCACAAAATCGCGGCCGAGGCAGTCAATGCCCATGGCAAGTATATGCTGTTCGAGAAGATCATCTAACTCCTCTACAACGAGTATGTTATCCACCTTGGCGGCGAATTCTCTGATTAGCTCATCTGGGAACGGATACGAGAATGTCAGCTTAAGCACGGATGCTTCGGGCCAGACCTCACGGACGTACTGGTAGGTGATACCCGCGGCGATGATGCCCAGTTTTGTATCACGCATTTCGATTCGGTTCCATTCGCTGGCAGAGGCCGCCTGGCGAAGTTTCTGGAGCCGCTCTTCGACCTTGACACGCATCGGGCGGGCCCACAGCGGAACCGGCACCCATCGCGGCGGGTCTTTTTCAAAGCCGACCTCATTGGGCTCTCTGCGATCGCGGCATTCCACGAGGCTCCTCGAATGGCTCACACGGGTTGTGCTGCGGACGATTACGGGTGTCTCGTATTTCTCGGAAATATCCATCGCATAAACGATAACGTCTTTGGCTTCCTGGCTGCTGGACGGCTCGAAAATCGGTATCTTGGCGAATTTAGCGTAGTTACGTGTATCCTGCTCGTTCTGAGAGGAGTGCATTCCCGGGTCATCGGCAACGATAGCAACAAATCCCCCTTTTACGCCCAGATATGCCAGCGTCATCAGCGGGTCAGCGGCGACGTTGAGCCCAACGTGCTTCATGGTAACTATCGAGCGGGCGCCGGCCATCGCGGCAGCGGCACCGACCTCGAAAGCGACCTTTTCGTTCGGTGCCCATTCGCAGTAGATGTCCTGTTTGTAGTTTACGACCGCTTCGAGAATTTCAGTAGAGGGTGTTCCCGGATACGCCGAAGCAACGGTTACGCCGGCTTCCCATGCGCCGCGGGCAAACGCCTCATTTCCTGACAGTAGCTTTATCAATTTTATAAACTCCTGTTTTAATAGTATTTATCAGTATTTAGACGCAGACCGACAGCCCGCGTTTCACTGGAAAGAAACATTAAACCAAAAATCCGCCAATTTTCAAGACTTTCCTGAAAATCAATGTTTTTTCATACTTCACCCAGCGGAATTATATCGAATAACTGTATGGAGTTTTGTCGTTCACAGCCGCCGGCATGTTTTCAGGTGTTTCAGCGTTTTACAGCATTATCTCGTAACCGCTCCATTACTGTCGCGGCTCTGAGGCAGGATTTTAAATGTGATTTCTTGGCATCATGCTGCGGTTTGTCAGGATTCCGTCGATTGCCAGGTCACGATACGGGCCCGAGGCATCATAGAATTTCTGCGAGGTGTCGATGGTATTTATCATCATGCCGGGTTTATTAAACTCCAGCTGAGCGGCAATCACGCCGTCGGGCCGGATAAAACAGCTTGGATACGGGCTTATCGGGGCGGACGAATTGGTCATACTCACCCACATATAGTTTGTCGCTGCGCGGCACTGCATTGTCTGACGCATAATATCAGTATGAACGCTGGGTTTGAGCTGGCGGGCGTTGTAGAATGACTGTATCACCGCCTCTACTCCCATCCGGCACAGCCGCCGGTAGAGCTCGGGAAAACGCAGGTCATAGCATATCAGCAGCGCGAATTTCACCCCGTTGAGCTCAAAGGTAAAGAATTCATCGCCGGGTGTATAATACCTGATATCTGTGGGCGTGCAAAACCGTTTGTGGTAAACGCCGGCGGCATTACCGTCTCTGTCGAACATTACGAGACTGTTGAAGGGGTTTTCAAAGCCCTCCGCCCGCGTGGCAGTGCCGAAAACTGTATATATCCGGTTTTTGCGGGCGGCTTTGCTGATAGAGCGGGTCTCCATTTCCAGGCTCTTCCAGTCAAACTCATACCAGCCGCGAAAATCCGTGCCGGCGTAGCCGCTGAGGCAGCACTCGGAGAAATGAACAATATCCGCTCCGCCCTCCGCTGCCTGCCGGATGTATTCCTGCATTTTCTGTGAGTTCTGCCGGATATCGCCGGAGACGGCGAACTGGCACGCCGCTATCTTTACCTTGCCGTGTGTCAATACTTTCATAAGCCCTGTACCGGTGATTTTTGGTTATATTCTTTGGCGGGCTTAAAAACCCGCACTGCGTCTATCGGGTTATGATACCATATTTAAGACGTATATACAACACATGAAATATCGCTCAAGACAAAATCCTCCGCAGCCGGTAAAACACGCCTGCCGTTGCCTGAAAATACATGAAATCTCCGCAATGTTCCGAACAAACAGGGACTTAGTTGCGTAATTAGAGTACATGTTAGGTATTTGTGTAAACATAAAAATTTACAGGAAAAAAGGATAAGTTTATTTTAGAGGTATAAATGAGTAAGAAAAAAACTAATTTACTAATAACAGTTGTATTGTCACTCTTTTTATCGTTAACCGCTTTTTCATCTGCGCAGATTGAATCATTCCGCGATGTTGTAAAAAAATGCAACCCCGCGGTAGTTTATATAGAGGTTGCTGTGGAGGTAGAAGCTCCTCAGATAAACATCCCCTGGCTGCGCCCCAGCCCTGACCAGGCTCCCGAGAGCCAGATACAAAAGGGCAGCGGCTCGGGCGTTATTATAGACGCTGAAAACGGATATATTCTTACAGCAGCACACGTTGTAGCAAACGCCGAAGAAGCCGTTGTGCATTTGCCCGACGGCCGCGAATTTGAAATCATCGACATTATGACCGATGAGCAGACAGATATCGCGCTTGTGTCAATCGATGCAGACAACCTGCCGCAGGTGCCTCTGGGAGATTCCGACGCGATGGAAATCGGCGACTGGGTGCTGGCAATGGGCTCACCTCTGGGCAAGTCGCTGGAGAACTCGGTTTCTGTAGGTATCGTCAGCGGCAAAAGCCGTAAAACCGGTATCCTCGGCAGCCTGGGCATCGAAGATTTTATCCAGACAGACGCAGTTATCAACCGCGGCAACAGCGGCGGCCCGCTGGTCAACGTAAACGGTGAGGTGATAGGCATTAACTCCAATATTATCTCCAGCACCGGTATGAGTGCCGGCATTGGTTTCGCCGTTCCGAGTAACGTGGCTAAGAAGGTAATCTCAGACCTCCAGGAATACGGCGAGGTCATCCGCGGCTGGCTCGGTGTTACTGTGGCATCGCTCTCTGATGTTCCTGCCGATGAGCTTCCGGGCGATATACCAGAGGACATACTCAAAAGAGGCGCCGCCTATATACCCGAGGTTCTCGAAGACGGCCCCGCAGATAAAGGCGGAATGAAGAACAAAGACATCATCATTGCAATAGACGGCCGGGAAATAACAAGCAGCTCTGAAGTGATAGATTTGATCAGCTCAATGAAGCCCGACACTAAAGTCGAATGCACAATCATCAGAGACGGCAAGGAAATCAAACGCGAAGTTACTCTTGGTCTGCGTCCGGGCACCGGAAATGAAGGCGTTGCAGACGTTACAGATGAGCAGCGCGAATCAGCGGCTTACCAGGAGCTTGGAATCGCGGTTGAAGACATGGCCGGCGGTATCAAGGGTATTCTCAGACGAAGAGCAACCTCCGGAGTTCGCGTGGTATATGTAAAACCCGGGTCTCTGGCAGATGAATTCGCAATAGTAACCGGTGATATTATAATGGAATTCGGCGATACAAATATTAAGGGCAGCGAACAGTTCGATGAGCTTGTAGAAGACGCCGACCTGAACGAAGGTATAATGCTCACTGTCAGAAATAAAGACGGAAAACGTAAAGTCATTATCAAAAAATACTGAAACCATAAATGATTGCTAAACCTTAAAAACAATAACTCATCTTTTTCATAATCGTAACACCTCCAAATAATGTTAGGCCCGGTTCCCCAAAGCCGGGCCTTCATTATGCGCCTTGGCAAATTTTAACGCTGCATTAAATTTTACCTCGTCCGCAGATTTCAGCAGAAGACGATTATCAGCACCACTCAAGTCATTACAACAAAACGCCTTACCCCTCGTAGAGACGCATTGCATGCGTCTCTCTGCAACGAACATCTGGAAGTTTTACGAGTCACATGGTCAAAGCTCAAGAGAGGTATGCAATGCTATAAAGTAAAAAAATTACACGTTTTTTATTTTTCTATTGACAGAAACGTGTTTTCTTTGTAGAAGTTACCGTGTATTGAATGCGGGAAACATTTAATACACTACATAGGTCATAAGTTTGGCCAATGGGAAATTATATTAAAACAGGGAAATTTTGGGCTTCTGAACAAGCTCAGGGAGATGTCAAATGAAAACTGCACTTCGGATTTTGTTCGTATTAACTGTAATCTGTACTTTCAGCCAGTTATCCTTAGGACTATCAATCAACGAAACATGGTCAGGCCCCGCAGACCCAACAGGCTGGAGCATACATTCTTACCAGGGAACCGGCTTCACAACAACCGGCACAGCCCGCACAAATTATCTAAGCAACGGCTATTTTCAGCTTACTGAAAGTAGCGTAGGCTGGGAACGTACAACAGCTCTTTACACAGCCGACACATTCAGCACTTCCGAGAGTTTTAGTTTTCAGGCTGACTACCGTGTCCAGACTCAATCGGGCAGACGCGGCGCTGACGGGCTATCATTCTTTTGGGTTGACAAAAGCTATCTTGACAGTAACAGCATTGACCCTGCAAACCTGGAAGGCGGCTACGGCAAATGGCAGGGCGCACCTCATGGAGCAACTTCCGGTGATATCGGTTATTATGACGGTATCCGCGGCTACAGCTTTGAATTAGACCATGAGAAGGACAGCAAAGATGAACAGCTCGAATATACACACTTCATACGTATAACCGACTGGAGCCACTTAGCCACAAATACCCAGTTGGACCTCAAAAGCAATAATGATGACTTTTACGAAAACAACGGATGGCAGAGGGCATATTTCAGCTTTGACGGCGATACAGAGACTTTCTCTTACTACCTTGAAGATTTAGATGATAACGGCGATCCCAACGGCATTAAAACCGAAATAGTGACATTCACCATTGATTCGCTGGACTTCAGCGGCGAAGGCGACCCCTCCGGGGCATACGAGACCTTCAGCGAGGCTTATTTCGGTATCGCGGCGGGCACAGGCACTGATTACGCCGAGCACGACATACGCAACCTCACCTTTGTACCGGAACCGGCAACACTAATAGTATTAGGGCTTGGCGGCTTGTTTGCTGTCAACAGACGCAAACAAAACTAAAGAATGTATATTGCAAAACCGCATAAAAAACAAGTTATGCTGCGGAGATTAAACTTCGCAGCATATTTTTTTGGCTGATGATTTGTGAGCGGCACTCTCAAAATAATATTTCAACCGCGAATTGGCGAGCATTGAACAGGCAATTAAGCACGCCGATCCGGCGGTAATAAGCCGAAAACTTATCCCCGCATCTAAAAGTACACCGAATATCGCCGGGCTCAAAGCTGTCCCGAAGACTATAACCGTCACAGACATCGCCCTGATCCTGCCCAGGCTCTGCGTGCCGTAAACCTCGGCAAGGAGTGCCGTTGTGGTAGTGCTGCTCATTCCCATAGTAATACCTGTAAGAGCAAGGTACACCGGTGCGGCCAACGGGCTGTCAAACAATGCCAGAATCAGAAGGCCGGCAAGAAACGGGCTCAAGTAATAAGGAAATACTCTCAGAGCGGAATACTTGTCTATCAGCTTTCCGCTGACCAGCGAAAAAAGACTCCTGCCAAGGGCAAATCCTAAAAAAGAGGCCGTAAGCAATTCTACCGCCCAGCCTTTTTCATCTGCCAGTCTAAGCTGGTGAAAAAGAAACCCCGTAGTCATAAACGGCAGTATAAACATAGATGCAACAATTATAATAAACCGTTTATCCTTCCATAAACTGATTACAGAATCTACCTTGCTGCCCGGCCGGCTCTGCTGCTGATCGGGAATTCTATGACGTTTATCGCTGAGGGCAACAAAAACAAACGGAACCAGCGTCAGCCCCATAAGTATGCCGTTTAGAAACATTGAATACCGCCAGCCGATCAGAGCGATTGTACAGCCGATGACAAAAGGCAGACATGCTTCCCCTACTGAATAGCCCATAACGCTCAAGCTCAAAGCTGTGCCGCGTCGTTTGCTGAAAAATTTTGATATTGATGTGTTTGAAATGTGTGAAAGCAGTCCCTGGCCGCCAAAACGAAGACCCCAGAAACCCAAAAACACCCAAACCAGATGAGAGGAGGCAGAGACAACAAAACACGAAGCCATGAGCAGGATCACCGCTGAAAGCGTATAAGTGCGAAGATTGCAGCTGTCGATGAACCTTCCGCCGTAAACAAGACAAAACCCGCTAAAGACTGTGGCCGCTCCATAGAGAATGCCGAACTCGCCGTTGGTCAATCCGAACTCGCTCATTATTGAAGGCACATAAAGCGAGACCAGAAACGTCTGTCCGAAGCTCGAAAAGAACGTCAGGAAAAACCCGAAACTTATTAATTTTTTATTGCTGAGAAAAAAACGTAGATAATCCATAATTATTACTTTGGGGATAAACAACAACTTGATGTTTCATTAAGAAATATCTATTATACACATAAAATGCAGTTTATCAAGCACGAACAAAAAGATTGCAATGCTTAGCGTGTGTAAAATTCTCTTCGAAGAAGAATTCTGACAAAATTCCGTAGAGACGCATTGCATGCGTCTCTCTGCAACGGACATCTGGCAGTTTTGCGGATCATACGGCCAAAGCTCAAGAGACATATATTTGTTTCTATCTTCATATTATTGAGGAGTGCAGGCCTAAGAGACGCAAGCATTGCGTCTCTACTACGGCGAATGGGAGGCTCGGCGGATTGTATGCTTTCAGCAGAACCAAAAACAGCTGCTCCGATATTACAAATCAAATTCTTCAACAAGAAAACTTTCCAATTTGCCGGCAATGTTCTCAAAGTCCGGCATGTTAGAATTGAAAAAACCGTGCTTTCTTCCCTCATAAAGCTCAAGCCGTGCGCTGCCGCCCTTATTTTTGACCGCCTCTGCGAAACGGCGGGCCTGCTCAGAGCTTATAGTCTCATCTGCGCTGCCGTGAAACAGCAGCGATGCTGGCGGGTTATTCCTAAGATTATATATCGAAGACGCTGCACGAAGTTTTTCCTCAGTCACTCCGGGAAACATGCTCTCCGCGGCTTGTTCGCCGGGAAATTTGCTCTCGCACTTATTAAGCAGATCAAAGCCGCCGTTAAACGCGACAAAGACTTTGCACTCCGGCGTATATTGACATATAAGCGAGGAGAGAACCGCTCCCGCTGAGGCTCCGGCCATCCCGAAGCGTGACATATCGAAATTCATCTCGTCCGAGCTGCCGCGAATAAAATCTATCGCCGCTTCCACATCACTTTTAGCGTCGGCAAATTCCGTGCCCTCGGAGAGCCTGCGGTAGTTGATCCTTACGCCGGCGATTCCCCGCCGCGCCATACGCTGCGAATATCCCTTAAGCTGGTTGAGACTGCCGCCCCAGCTGTGGACGTAAAGAACCACAGGAAACGGCCCAACTCCGGCAGGCATATCTACCTCGCAAGCCAGCTCCTTGCCCTCAAGCCGTTTATAGACAAGCTCTTTGGTTGTTATCTGAGCCGGGGATTCTGCTTTTTCTGTTTTGGAATCTCCCGCCGGCGAAACACCGTCCCGGCAGCCGCCGGTGCAAAATAACGACGCAATAACCGCTGAAACAATAAACGCTTTTATAAATTTTTTGCTCATAATAAAATAACTCCTAAAACAGCCCCTGCACCAATAAAAATAATCGGGTGGGTTTTCTTAAAATAATACCACACTGCCAGAACGGCGAATATAAGAAGCCGTCGCCAGTCAAACCAGCCGGGCGAATCCATACTGTTGAAACTTACCACTGACACGTTGAAAATGAACCATGCCGCGGTAGCTATCAGCCCCAGAGCCGTCGGCCGCAGTGCATACATAACGCGGCGGATACTCGTGTGGCTGTTGAAATCCTTGACGAAGCCTGCGATGAGCAGAATTATTATAACTGACGGTGCCGCCATCCCGACCGTAGCGGCGAGTGAGCCGCCAACGCCGCCGGCCCTGTAACCTACATATGTAGCGATATTGATCCCTATCGGCCCGGGTGTGGACTGCGAGACGGCGATCATGTCGATGAAATCCTGCTGACGTATCATTCCGGTTTCAACAACTGATTCCTGCATAAGAGGTATCGCCGCCACTCCGCCGCCGACGGCAAAGAGGCCTACCTTGAAAAATATCATAAACAGCTTAATATAAATCACCTGGGCTTTGCCTCCTGCAACCGGCCGTACAACAGCCCCGCAACCGCCGCGGTGATGACAACGGGGATTGGCGAGATGCCAAACACCAGAACAGAGACAAACGCCCCAATGCCAAGTACTGCGCCAAAGATGTCTTTGACCGCTTTTCGCCAGAGGGTTATGACAATATAGACCAGCAGCATTGACACGCCTATCCTCATGCCGGCAAACGCTTTCTGAACTATCGGGATATCCTGGAAATGCGAAAAAAACGCCGCGATTGTAACGATAATTATAAGCGAAGGCGCGAGCATACCGGCAGAGGCGAAGAGAGCCCCCGCAACGCCTGCCCTTCTATAACCGACAAATGTGGCGGTGTTTACCGCGATAACCCCCGGCGTGGACTGCCCGATAGCGAAATAATTCAGCACATCCTCATCTGTGAGCCAGCCGCGGTTTTCAACCAGCTCGCGGCGAAGCATCGGCAGCATTACATACCCGCCGCCGATTGTGAAAAGGCCGATCTTGAAGAACGCCGCAAACAAACGCAGACTCTCGCCAGGAGTGCCGCGGCGTGATGTCTTGCTGTTTTTTTCTTTCGCTTTTTTACTCATTAGAGAAACCTGCACAGCTATCATGCCGCCGTAATGATTATGACGGATTTAAGGTGCTGCTCAGCCGCTGATTTTTTTTCAGGAAAGATGCTTATCGACTACTGCAAGCTGCTCCTGAAGGTCGGCGAGTTTCTGGCGGGCCTGCATTACAACCTCGGGCTTGGCACGGGTAACAAAATTTTCGTTAGCCAGCTTGGCCTCGACGGGTTTTATCGCCTCGAGTATCTGCTTTCGCTGTTTGTGGAGACGTTTTCGCTCTTCCTCGGGGTCAATCACTCCATGCACGAACACCTCGAACTCCCCTGTAATAGCGGAGGCTGAAGTTTCGGTCTTTTCAGCAGTAAGAGCTACCTCGAGAGCTTCCAGGCCGGCAAGCGTCTTTATAAGGCTGCGGTGCTCGGTGAGCATCTCCACCAGATCTTCAGGAGCTGTCAGCGATGCTGAAAGTTTCGCCGATGGAGCGACGTTGTACTGACTGCGTATCTCGCGTACGGAACGTATGATATCCTGAAGCAGTGATATCCGCTGCTCAATTTCGGGATTCTCGAGAATCTCGGCCAACTCGGGCCAGGCCGCCTTAATCAGCGTCTCTGACTCCGGCGCATCTGCGAGATCCTTAAGATATCTGTGGGGTATATTTTCGTTGAGCACCTGGAATATGCCCTCTGTTATAAACGGCATGAACGGATGCATAAGACGCAAGGTCTGATCAAGGGCAAACGCCAGCACGTTCTGTGCTATCGGCCGCTGCTGCTCATCGCGGAATCGCGGCTTTGCCCACTCCAGATACCAGTCGCACAGATCGTTCCAGAAAAACCGATAAAGACAGGTTGCCGGTTCGCTGTATTTGAACTCGCCGAGCATATCGGTAACATCTTTGGCAGTATCCAGAAGCCGCGAAAGCAGCCATTTGTCTGTGATATCGAGTTTTTCCATATCGAACGCCTCGGTATCGATCCCGTCAAGATTCATCATCGCGAAACGGGTCGCGTTCCAGAGCTTGTTGCAGAAGTTTCGCCCAATATCAAATTTTTCGCTGACGTTGCGGCCCTGCTCGTCCTGCTTGACGGGCATACGCATATCCTGGTTATCCGTGGTCATCTGCGCCAGACTGAACCGCATCGCATCTGCCCCGTAGGTCTCAATGATGGCTAACGGGTCTATGCCGTTGCCCTTGCTTTTGCTCATTGTCTCGCCGTTGCCGTCGAGTATCTTGCCGTGTATAAACACATCGCTGAAAGGAACTTCGCCGAGGTTGTAAAGCCCCATCATAACCATACGCGAAACCCATAAAGTGATGATATCACGTGAGGTAACCAGCAGGCTGGTAGGGTAATAGAACTTGAGCTCCTCGGTCTCTTCGGGCCAGCCCATTGTGCTGAACGGCCAAAGGGCAGAACTGAACCAGGTATCAAGCACGTCGGGGTCCTGAACCCAGCCGCGTTTTTCGAGTTTTTCTTCAAACTCGGCCGATTCATCCGCCGGGCATATATCCACCCGAACCGTGCCGGGCTTGTCTTCATATTCTGTTACCTGGACGAAATATTCGCCCGCGTCTTTCATGAACTCGCCCCAGCAGCAGCCGACTGCGCCGTTGAGTCCGGCGAGTATCTGTTTGTTGACCTTGTTAAACCGGTGCTTTCTGGCTTCTTCGGCAATAGAGGCAACCGCGGCCTCTGCGATGGGCATATCGTCTATACCAAAAGAAAAAATCGGGACACTCATGGCGTTTATGGCCGCCTCGAGTTTGGGATCTATCTCAGACGCCATTACCGGATCCGGCTCGACATCCGCCGGCAGCTGAATATCGCGAGACCATATCGGAATACGGTGCCCCCACCAAAGCTGGCGGCTTATGCACCAGTCACGTATTCCCGAGAGCCAGTCCAGATAGCTCTTTTCGTAGCGCTGCGGGTGAATCTTAACGGCTTTTTCTTCTACCGCCTTCATTGCCGGTTTTGCCAGCGGCTCAACCTTAACAAACCACTGATCAGAGAGATACGGCTCAATCATTGTGCCGCTGCGGTCGCTGTGTCCGATCTCCTGTTCTTTGGGCTCGATTCTTTCCAGCAATCCTTCTTCTTCGAGTGCTCCAATAACGGCCTTCCGGGCCGCCATTCTGTCCATACCCTCGAAACGGCCGCCGTTAGAGTTTATGCAGCCCTCCGGTGTGAGAATATTTATCTGTTCAAGCCCGTGGCGCAGGCCGATCTCGTAGTCATTAGGGTCATGTGCGGGGGTCACCTTCAAAAAGCCCGTGCCCTCGCCGCGTTTTACATAATCGTCGGCAATGATCGGAATATCACGGTCTGTCAGAGGCAGTTTGACCCGTCTGCCGATAAGGCCCGCCGCCCTTTCGTCTTTGGGGTTTACCGCGACGGCGGTATCTCCGAGCATTGTCTCGGGACGGGTTGTCGCGACGGTAATATGCCCGCTGCCGTCAATGAGCGGGTAATTTATATAATAAAATTTGCCCTGAACGGTCTTATGGAATACTTCATCATCGGCAACGGCGGTCTGGAGTTCCGTGTCCCAGTTTACAAGCCGCTTGCCTTTATAGATCAGCTCATCGCCAAAGAGCCTGAAAAAAGTCCGGCGGACGGCCTTGGCACAAACATCATCAAGCGTGAAACGTGTCCTCTGCCAGTCGCAGCTGGCGCCTATGCCCTTGAGCTGCTCAAGTATCGTGTTTCCGTACTGATTTTTCCAGTCCCAGATCATCTCGACGAGTTTTTCTCTGCCGACATCATGGCGGTTGAGTTTTTTCTCCTGTTTGAGCTTTTTCTCTACCACTGACTGGGTGGCTATACCGGCATGGTCGGTGCCCGGCATCCAGAGTGTGTTGCAGCCCTGCATACGCTTGAACCGTACCTGTACGTCCTGGAGCGTGTTGTTCAGGGCGTGTCCCATGTGCAGCATACCGGTAACGTTGGGCGGCGGTATCACAATGGTATATGGCGGCGTGTCCGGCCCGCCTTTGGCAGGCGGTTCGGCATGAAAACTGTCATTCTCTGTCCAGACGCAGTTGGCCTGTTTTTCAATCTCGGCCGGATTATAGGTTTTGGATAACTCTTTAGCCATTTTATTTCCAGGTATAATTCAAACTAATACAGAAACATATTTAAGTGTTACAATTACGTGGATATATTTTAACCTGTAAATTCCAACTGTAAAGAGCAAACCAAAATGTGTAAATATCCGGCGCGAATACAGACAACAAATATAATTTTCCAAAATTTTCTACATGGATTGACCTTAATCAATATCTTACTTGACCGGCAGGGCTGATTTAATATGATATAAACAGTTTAAGCAGCCTTAGAGCAACATAGATTAGCAGCTCCGCTTCGATAATCGGCATATTCCGGCTGAAGTAATGAACCTGATCATAGGAGACCAAATTGGAACTCAAAAAAACGCTCATAATCACTGCGGCACTGGTTGCAGCCATCGTATTTTCCGGCTGTAACGCCCCGGGCACGCCACAGGTACAGGGCAAAGACCCTATTCTGAAAGAAAAACCCGCCTATAAGCCGTACCAGTCGCCTAAGACCTATACACCTCCGGCCTCAAGAGGGCTCCAGGGCAAGACCATTGTCATTGATCCCGGACACGGCGGCAAAGATCCCGGCGCCGGCAGTGTGGGCTTTTCGCCAAAATGCGAAAAAGAGCTGAATATAGCAATCGCCCAAAAACTCGCTTCAGAGCTCAAATCCAAAGGTGCCAGAGTTATCATGACGCGCAATAATGACGTGTTTTTAGAACTTGATGACAGGGCAAGTTTTGCCGACAGATACGGAGCTGATTTGCTTGTATCCATCCACTGCGATGCCCACAACCGCTCTGACGTGGACGGGGCTACCGTATATATAGCCCGCAACCCCAGAACAAAGAGCCGTCAGGTTGCCGAATCAATACGAAAATCGCTTGAAAGCAGCGGCATTTATACCCGCGGCGTACGCAATGCGGATTTCAGGGTGTTGGTAAAACACTCAAAACCATCGGTACTGATTGAAAGCGGATACCTTACCAATAAAACCGATGCGGGCAGGCTCAACAACAACTGGTATCAGGGCAAACTGGCAAAAGCCCTGGCACAGGGGATTGAAAACGGGCTGTAAAACTAATATTATCTAAATGAATAAGCGGGTTTTTTATGAAAACAGATGAAGTTATTACGAGAAAAAGTGATTTTACGCCGCAGGACGCAGAAGTTCTCGAGAAACTCAAGGAAATAGCCGCCCAACAGGGGCTTGATATAGACGGCGGCAAGGTATGCAGGACATCTTCCCGCTTCTGCCTCGGCGTAGAGCATGGCGACTACAACGGCACAGAGCTGTTCGGAGTAGGCACAAACCGCTTCATCTGGCAGGCATTTAAACCTAATAACACCAACAGGTACCGTTTTTTCAGCTATAACTTCCCCGAAGACGGCATTGTGGAATTTGAGTCGGGTAAAGTCCCCGAGCCGGAGACCGTGAAAGATTCTTCTGCCCGATTCCCATACGGCGTTGATTATGAGCTGCGCAAGGCGGGATTTGACACATCAAAAGGCTACGATGCAGTGCAGTACAGCAATATCCCCGGCGGCGGCATGAGCAGATCGGCATCATTGACAATAAACCTGATACTATGCGCCGCGGAATCGAACGGCTTTGAAATTGATAACCCGCTGGATATAATAGACATAGCAGTTGCCGTTGAAAACGAATACATCGGCTCTCCCTGCGGCGAGCTGGATCAGATAATGATACTCTTTGCCAAAGAAGGCATGGGTACGCACTACAACCCCTCCGACCGCAGTATAAGGTATGTGCCGCTTGGACCGGGGGGCGAAGACTTGAGAATTATCGGCCTGGATACAGGTACAAAACGGCCCGGGCTGGAGAAATCAACCTACAAAATCCGCCGGCAGGAATGCGACACTTTCTCCGATATGCTCAGCAAAGAAGGCTGGGGGATAAGCAAACTCGCAGATATACGCGACGAGGACACCTACAATAAAGTCGTTGAGAAATACGGCCGCTCACATCCCGATATGTGCCGGCGTATGAAATACATTTACAAAGCTCAAAAACGCTTTTACGAGATGCTCGCGGCATGGGAAAAGGGCGATATCGCAAAGGTCGGAGAGATTTTCCGCCGGGACGGGATCGGGCTGCGTGATGAATACAGTATATCCGGTCCGGAGCTCGAGACGATGTGCGATATCGTTCGAAGCGTTGACGGGGTGCTCGGCGAAAGAATGCTCGGCGGCGGCGACAAGGGTGCCGCGGGAGCACTGGCACTGAGCAGCGCGGTCGAGGATTTGCGGCGGGCTGTCGATACGGCATACCCCCGCAGCAGACCAGACTACGTCGATAAATATACCGTCCACGTCTGCAAAGCAGTTACCGGCGTTACGATTCTGAAAACAATCTGATAATTCACAAGCAAGCTTTCAATACCGCGAAAGCATACACACCGCACAAGGTGCACACAAATAAAAAAAGGCCGGCAATATCACTTACCGGCCTTGGAAATTTTCTATGTTATGCCTGGCTTTTATGCTCTGGCAAGCTCGACTGTCTGGTACTCCTGATATGTATCAAACATATCTGTCAGGTCGCCGCCTTTAACAGGTTTAACCGCAACAAGAACCGCACCGATAACATTAGCCTGAACCTTCATCAGCTCGTTAAGAGCAGTTTTTGCCGAAGCCTTGGCTGTTGTTTGCGAGTTAATAACCATAAGAGCCGCATCAGCCTTGGTTGCTACAACTTTACCGTCGCTGACAAACGTCGGAGCGCTGTCGAGAACGATATAATCATAGATTTCAGATGCCTTCTTGAGGAATTCATCCATCGCGGGACCTGAAAGCAGCTCGGACGGGTTAGACGGCAGCGTACCGCTGTCAACCACGTCGAGATTATCCACGCCGGATTTACGGACAACAGAGTCAAAGGCCGCCTTTCCAAGCAGCAGACCGCTTAGGCCGCTGCCTTCGGCTCCCTCAAAGAGCTTAACGGTGCTGGGCCTGCGGAAGTTTGTATCAACAAGCAGGGTTTTCTTGCCCTCTGCCGCCATAGCCATCACAAGATTCACGGCTACAGAGGTCTTGCCTTCTTTTGCGTTTGGACTGGTTACCGAAACGATTTTGCCGTCAAAGGAACCGCTCAAAGTCAGATTAGCCTTAAGCTGACGGTAAAGCTCGCTTGTCATTGACAGCGGAGCTTTGGCAAACACCTCTGCCGTATTGATATCCTCAACATCCTCATCGCTGTCACTGTGGCAGATGTAGCCAAGCAGATTGACATTGAGCTGACGTGTAAGGTCGGAAGGCTGTTTAAACTTGTTGGAAGAAAGCTCGATCAGGAATGCCAGACCGAAGCCTATCAATGCTCCAAGTATGAATCCGCCGGGGCCGAATACAATCAGCTTGGGGAAACTGGGGCCAAGAGGCACCTGTGCCGTGGCAATAAGCTCGAGTTTGGAAGATGTCGGGTCGTTCAATACCAGGCTCAGGTCACGAATATAACGTTCAATATCATCGATCGATTCAATTCTCTTTTCACGGATATCCAGGTACTGCTCGTATTCTGCGCGAAGCTCATCAAGCTCTTTCTGCTGTACGAGGGTTTCCTGTGCCTGGCGTTTGTAATCTTCAAGCTGGCTTACAAGGTACACACGAAGGTCTTCACTGTTTTGAAGATCAGCCTGGCGGGTAAGCTCCGCAATATAATTGACACGGTCTTCAAGTTCTCTTTCGGCCTGTTGGATCTGATCCTGTATCTGCTGAACCGTTCTGTGCTCGCTGCCGAGCTTGGCTTTCACTCTTGCCAGCTGCGGACGCAGAGCAATGATTGTCTGGCGTGCATTAACGGCAATAGCGTCAGTTTCTACCTGGCGGCGGACTACCTCATCGAAATCGCCGATAGAGCGTGCCTCCAGAGTAGCGATCTGGGCTTCAACGTTGCTGATCTGAGACTCGAGTTCACTGAGTCTTACCTCAACACTGTCACGGCGAACCTTTATACTGTGCCTGACTGAACTGCTGGCCATGCTGGTGTCCTGGAACTCAGCGAGTTCGGGGTTTGTCTTACGAATCTGCTGCAGTGATTCCTGCGCGGCACGCAGGTCTGCTCTTAGTGACTGCTCCTGCGTACGTGCCTGAACGAGTTTTTCGCGGTGAGACGACGTTGCCCTCTCCAGCTGGTCACGCAGATAAAGGTCAACGAGTTTGTTAACGATCGCCGCAGATTCTCTTGCATCGCCGCATTTAAACGAAACTGTTATAAGCTCGGTTTCTCTCTGCGCAACAACACTTAAGTTTTTATCTAAATAGCCTAAGATTTCTTGCTCATTAACAGCACCGCCGGCACCAACAAAATCGCTGAACCATGAAGTCTCACGGATATCATCCTGCATGATAAGATTTCTGAAAAGACTTTCCTGCCTGATGTAACTCGCCTTCGTTTGACGGAAGAGGTAGTAGGCTTCTCTTTCAGTGGTACCCTGCCCGAAATCCATAGGGTTTGTATCACCGGGAGGCAGAACACGTATGTAAGACGTTGCCGTATATGACGGTATAAACATATTTGCAAGAATAAAACCGCCGACACCCAGCGCTGTGCCTAAGATGATAAAGATGATTATTAAAACCAGTCTGCGCCTTATGATAGAAAGAATATCCTTGGGCGTCAGTTCTACTCCGGCATCCCCCTGGCCGGCCGGCCTGCCGTAGTTTCTTGCCGAGATCGGCATGTTTGTTGTATTGTTCATTTTCCTTTATTTCTCCATATTTTCATGAAACATTATATTAGCCTTATAATAACTCAAAACAGTACGATACAGTTTTTTCTAAACTAATCAAGATAAATACTTATAAACATTATGGATTATTCAATTTTCTCAAGGTCTGCTCTATCGCCTCCCTTTGGGACTCATTGTAGTAATTCCGCCCCAGATCGAGGGCCCTCTGATAAGCCGCTATGGCTTCTTCATTTTGCTCAAGTGCAGCATTAGCCTCGCCTAAATGTTCGTAAAGCTCTGGCGAAACGTTAGTTGTATCTGCTTCAACCATCTGGATAGCCTGAATAAACATCTGAAGGGCCTTTCTATTTTGGCCATTCTTCAGCAACGCGTAACCGTATGTGTCCAGAATAGTCCCGACGGTAGGAGCCAGGGCGTAGGCTTTCTTGGCTATTTCGAGAGATTTTTCCCTGGTGCTCTCATTTCCTGCAAGCAGATAAGCATAGTTGTTCAGAAGAGATGCGTTATTGGGGGTTCGGTCGAGAAGCTCTTCATATATTTCTACAGCTTCATCAAAATACTCTTGAGAATGCTCTTCACGCATAAGCATCTGGATTGTTGATGCCTTTGTGGCTTTGAGGTTTACGACTGCAGCTTCGTTCCCCGCAGCAAGCTCAATGCACTTATCCAGGGCTTCAACCGAGTCTTTAAGCCTGCCATTGACACGAAGGTAGTTGTACTTGAACACATTCTGAGCAAATGCTTCAGAATTCTCGATATACTGTTTGTAAAATCTTTCTAATCCGTCCTTTGAGGCAACCCTTGCAATCATGCTAATTAGCTGATTTGTAATGTTCTCATCACCGGCGGCAGATTCAACCGCGTCGGCGTAGTCTTCAAATGCAGCCGCTTCATTGCCTGATTTAAACTTCGCCTCGGCTGAATAGGCATTACAGATTGAGGCAAGCGGACCGTCGGCATACTTGTCTGTCAGCTCTATAACCGCGTTGTAATCTTCCAGTCCGATCAATGAGTTTAAATACCCCTGGAAAGCCGTGACATCTTTTTCCTCTGAATCCTGCCAGTTAGCCTTATAAATCTCCAGGGCTTGCTGGGGTTTTCCGGTTCTCAGCAGCGACTGGGCAAGTCTGTTCGACCAGAAATTGCTTTCGGGGAATTTCTCGATCATTTCACGGTAATAATTCATTAACTCGCTGTCGCTGCCCTGTTTTACGTACAGTTCTTCAAGCACCATATATACGCTGTCCGGAACTGATGAGGCCTGTATAAGCGACCTAAGCTCGTTTATAGCCTGCGAAACCCTGTCGGCCCGTGCATAAGCTCTTGCAAGTTCAACACTTGCCCGAACATCAGCATTCAGGGTTTTGCTCCTGACAAGGCTGGAGACCGCCTGGTTGTAATCACCCATAAGCGTTTCTATCTGCGCCTTTATACGCCATGCAAGGGGGTTGTCCCTGTTGGTGTCAACCGCCATTGATATCGCGCTGAAAGCGCTGTTAAAATCGCCGCGGCGAAGAAGCATCAGAACCTCAAGCAAACGCCCTCTCTGCTCATCAGGATACTCCTGTTTATAAGCATTGAGCTTAGTTTCGGCTTCGTCAAGCATACCAATATCCAGAAATGCCTGAATCTGCATCAGACGCGTATCCTGATTTTTGTTTACTGCGATAATCTCATCTGTGTATTTGATAACGTCAGCCTGGTTATTTTCATGTTTGGCAACGTTGATAAGCCCCTCAAGGATTTCGGGGTTTGTCGGGTCAATGGCATAGAGCTTATCAAGTATCTCTTTGGCCTGGGTAAATTTCTCCTGCCTCAGGTACACTTTCCACATAATCTTTTCGTTGCCGCCGAGAATTTCCTCTGCCTCATTCGATCTTCCGGTTGTCTGGAGAAGCTGGGCGTATTTATCCAGCAGGCCGACATTGTCCGGATATCTATCTACCGCGTCCTTATAAACCTTTTCGGCATACTCAAGCATACTTGAAACGGTTTGAGAGTCTGTCTCCTGCCTTGCGATAAGGACTGCCATATCCGCAACAGTTTCGGCGTTTTGGGCACTTGGATCGGCCTCGTAGAGTTTTTTGCGTATATTAAACGCTTCAAAGGGTTTATCTTCAAAAGCGATGTGTGCGTATAAGCCCTGGAGCTGTGTATTATTCGGGTTGAGCCTAATGGCGTTTACAAGGGCTCTTTCCGCTTCTTCTTTCTGGTTTTGCGTTACAATCTGTCCAAGTCTGTCATTTCGCTGAACCAGCACCAAAGCAAGGTGTCTGGCGGCTTCGGTATTGAGCGGATTCTGGCGGTACGCGGTCTGGGCATCCTCGACCGAGCCCTGGTAGTCTTCCAGAGCCGACTTTGCCAGGCTCCTTGTAACATAGGCAACGGGGAATATAGGCCGTTTGGCAAGTACCGAATCTATCCTTCTAAGGGCATCGTTGTAGTCTTTTTTCTTGAGTGCAAGCTGCGCTGCGAAGAAGTCTCCGCCCGCCCGGTCAAAATTTTCCTGACGTGCCAGATCCGTCATCTGCTGGGCAAGCTCAAGATTGTCCATTTTTGTAGCGGTATCAAATATAATTCCGGCAATCGCGCCCTTTCTCTCGCCCGCGTCATCAAGAAACGGCATCAGAACATCGATTACCTCCTGATCCATTCCTCTTGATTGGTAGTACTGCGCCCATGCCATCGCCTTGTCAATATCGCCATCGATTTTCTCCACACTTTGGGCAAAAACATCTTCGAGCTCTTCGGGCGTAGGATTTATTGGATTATCCAGCTCGCTGCGGCCGAGCATCACGAGGGCATCGATTGATTCGGGATTATATTCAAGGTATGTGTTCAGAAGGGTGCGTGCCTTGTCCATATCATTTCTGAAATAGTAATTTACCAGCGCGGTAACCACATTTAAATCTACATCTTCACCCTCTCTAAGGATATCAACTAAAATCTGATCAACCCTTTCAAGGCTTTTGCGGAGGGTTTCATCGTCAATAGCGCCTTCCTCATCAATTTGAGCCTGTTTGACCAGCGCATTTACCTGTGCAGATATCAGAGCCAGCTCGTACCTCTTGGCGGTAACCTTGTCAAAGTCAGCACTATCAAGGATTTTCGCGGCATCTTCAAAGAAACCGCCGGCAATGCAGGCCTGTATCTTGATCCTGTTGAATTTTTCATGCCCGCTGCCGAAGACACCCTCATAATCCTCAAGTACGCTGAGAACATCACCGGGAGCACCAAGCCGTATCAGCACCTGGGCATAATCCAGAACCGCGTCAGGCTTGCCGTTCTGCACGACATGCGCCTTTATCGCTTCAGATAGAAACTGAGAAGTCGCCCCGACATACTGGGTATCAATAAAGAGCCTCGCCAGCGCATAAGCAACATCCACATCAGGGTTTTCAGTTACTGATGTCTTCTGGTAGGCATCGTAAAGATTGCGTATCGCTTCATCACGGTTGCCCTTTGCCAGCTCAACAAACCCCCGCCATTTAATATTTACCGGATTGTCTGCAACAGGCAGTATCTGTTCTATGTTGTTTATGTATTTCTGGGCCAGCTCCAGATATCTGGCTGCCTTTTGCTCATCATCTTGTTCACGGGCCTCTACGGCTATCTCTATATAATATTTTGAAAGGTAACTTGAGAAAGTGTACTTATTCGTTCTGTTTCTCGCCTCGTACGGCCCCACAACGTCCTGGGATTCAGGCAGACCGAGACCTTTTATAGCCAGACGAATCGCTTCTTCAAGCAGCTCAGGGTCTTTATCGAGTCTGGACTTTTTATAATATATGAAAGTCGCCTGTTTAATATATTCAACATTATCAGGCGAAAGCGACATTGCTTTGTCAATATGATCCTTAGCCTTGTCAATCGTCCTCAGGTCAAGCTGATAATAAAACGCCGTATTGAAATGGGCCTCGGGGCTCTGGGGAAATTTCTCCACAAGATCATCATATTCAGCGCTTAGCCTCTTGTAACCTTCAATATTACCCTGTATCAATGAAAATTTCATGTCAAGCCTGTTGATGTAAGCCTGAACATTTTCAGGATAGGCCTCAATAGCCGCGTCAAGAACATCAAGCGCCGCCTGGCGTGAATTGGCCAGGGCATTTAGCTTACCAGACGCCTCGTCGAGCTTGCCCTGCTCTATCTCAAGATTCGCCATATACTTATAAAGATCCATGTCCTCCGGATTGGACTCAATAAGTTTCTCCAGACGCCCGCGGGCCTCTTCAAGATAAAGCTCTCTGTCCGGAACATCACCGGTTTGAACCTGGCGAATCAATGACCATGCTCTTTTCTTCTCGACAGAAGGACTTATCGGCTGATTGTTTTTTTCCTGGGTATCGATTATCTCTTTGGATGTGTCGCCAACCTGCTTCCAGAGGCTTTCCTGGCCAAAATCTGCCATGGTGTAATAAAAATCAAGCAGCTTCCGGCGTGATTCTATGTCCGAAGGGTCAAGGACTGTTATGTTTTTCCAGCATTGGATTGCACGGGGCCAGTCCGCCTCTT
This sequence comes from Limihaloglobus sulfuriphilus, assembly GCF_001999965.1. Taxonomy (GTDB): domain Bacteria; phylum Planctomycetota; class Phycisphaerae; order Sedimentisphaerales; family Sedimentisphaeraceae; genus Limihaloglobus; species Limihaloglobus sulfuriphilus. Next base: position 2,946,704 of record NZ_CP019646.1, read on the forward strand.
TGGCTTCTGTGCCGCTTTGGGCATCGGCCGGGACATCAAGCAGCGCCAAATCCGCCATGGTGTATAAAAGCTCGATCTTTTTCTCTTTGGATTTTGAATAGGCATAGGCCTTGCCGTATGCATCCCGGGCAACATCATAATCCTGCGATTCCATAGCCGCCACAGCGCGTTCATAATGCTTTTCGGGGTTGCGGGTCATCCTCAGATACAGCATTCCGCCGGCCATTACAATGACACCCAGAACGGCAATACCAATCAAAGCCACACGAATATTTAATTTCTTTTTACTTTTTTTTGCCATAAAATATCAAGCCTTTCGTTAAGTCATTTAGCTTGTTGATCTTCTGATTCTTTATTGAGCTTCTCCAGGTTGGGCCAGTGTTCCCGCTCCAGGACCGGAAGCAGCTTCTCGAGCATCGGTTTTGACGCCTCAATCGTTTCTTCATATTGAGCGTTGCCGGAAACACCGAAAAACCGCCATTCTACCTTTGAGAAAAAGCTGTATTTACCCAGTATATTTGTACCCAGAATGTTTCTCGCCTCGGTTCTGCCATTGGCATATGACGAGTTGACCTTGAAAAAGTAAGAAACGTTGAACGTCTCTGTTCCCGACAAAATATCCGCCGATGTCCTGCTGAAAGTCAGCACCCGCACCGGCAGCTCGAGTTTTTCACCCGACGGCCTGAGTTCCGGGCATTCAAGCGCAATTCTCTCATTTCTAAGGTCATCTCTCTGGCTGCCCGCTCCGAAATAACATTCCTCAGGAACATGGGGGATTCTGTCATTTATACCTGTATAATAAGTCAGAAACAGGCTTACGTACCGCGAGCTGCTCGTCTGCTCTGCCGTGGTATCTTCAAGAATCCACTGTATATAATCCTCTGTGCCGAGGCTTTCAAGTATGTCGTAATTGTCTATCTTGGTTTTTGTAATAACCTTATAGGGCCAGAGCTTGTATTCATCAATACCGTCAAACGGCTTGACAAGCGGTATAGGCTCTTTTCTGCTCACCATACCCAGACTCTCCATGATCATATTCATGCCTACACATGAAACAGCAAGCACTCCAATACAGATCAAAAAGTGCGGCGAGGTATAATGTTTTTTCCAGCCGCTCATTACTGATCCTCCCTGCGGCTGACAAGAACCACCTTGCCCTTGGGCTCTTTATCTTCTTCTACGATAAGGTTTTCCATAAACCAGGCAATAAACCCGTAAAAGACAAACGCCAACGGAAGCATCAGCATACCCAGCATATCATGGTAAATGCCCTGGGCGTATTTCGGGTCGAACAGAATATAGATAAATCCCGTTACCGTAACCCTGACAATATTACAGAGTATCGCGATCGGAACTGTGCTGCACAGAAGAACCAGCCTTTGCCATACCGGCCTGTCATGCAGATACGCCATCGCAACGCCCAGCGCGACAAAAGCCATCAGAAGCCTCATACCGCTGCACGCCTCGGCAACGTTAAGTGAAGGCTCAAACGGCTCTCCCTTGTAAATAACGTCGATTATAACGCCTGTAGCGGTTGCCTCCAGCTCGGGAACCAGATTTAAAAGTCCCGCGGCAATCGTCGAGGCAAGCTGCCGCATCGGTATGGTAATCTCTCTGTATATCCGCTCGGGCAGAGGAACCGCGAAGAAAAGATACGCAACCGGAAGCCACATATATTTTACCTGTTTCCAGCCGAGCTGAAAAAGAATTATCGCTCCAAGTGAAGCTATCATGATCAGCGGCATACCGTAGGCATATTTGAGGAAAATACCGTTGAATACGTATAGAAAAAGAAAAAAGACAAACGCCGCAAGTCCCAGATAGGACGGCTTAATCTCTGTAGAAAGTATCTGGTTCTTTTTCTGATTTATAAAATAAAGACTGAAAAGAGGTATAAGGAAACCGTGTGACCAGCTGCTGTCGCTCACCCAGCGGTTCACAATATCAGATATCTCAGTCCAGAAAAGACATGCAAAAAGAAAGCCGATAACGGCCATTTTAATAAACGAATGGAAGCCTAATGACTTCCATTCGTATTTAGTCTGGTTTTCTGAGGGGCTTATTGATATGCTCTCTGTCATACAACAATATACGCTCAATCCGGCTTTCTAATTGAATTAACTCTTTGCAAGAGCAAATACTTTTTACCAGTCACTGATATTTCTGCCAGTGTAATACTCTTCCGAAAAATTCCTGTCGTAGATGAGGCCGAAACCGTAAGTCGCTCTGAAAGAATTTCTCAAGACGGCCTTCCAGTAAGCGGTCGCGTCTGTTCCGACATTAATAGTATCGTCCTGCTTGATATAGAAGTCCGGCTGGATTCCTTCAGATATCTTCTTGAGATTAACCTGAACGATTTCCTCACGGTCTTCGCCTACGCGGCGTCTTACCTCTACATTTTTAGGAGAAGCCAGCGGCCCGAGCCCGCCCGCGGCAGCAACTGCCTGCATAAGCGTCATCGGCCTGCCTGTCATAGGGACATAACCCTGGTAATTAACATTACCCATAACGACACACTCACCGATAGAATCAACCGGCACATTGATAACATCGCCGGGTTTTATTATAATATTGTAACGGGGGTCACCGGCGTTCAGTTTGTCAAACGGCACCTTGATAACGCGGGAATAGGTCTCTGTGTCCTCAACCTCGTCCTCGAACGCTGCGGGTACTACATCTTTTAGCTCGATTTTTTCAAAGATATTTTCTTCATCTTCAGGCTCAGCCTGAGCAACACCTTGAGTTGCCTGTTCGCTCTTCTGGGGGGCTTTTTCAGCCGTCTCGGCGGCTTTATCTTCGGCCTGCTCTGCATCTTCAACCTGAACCCATTTGCCGTCCTTGAAGATCCATTCCACCTTTTCCCCGCTGTCAGCGGCAGAAACAGTGTTTTGTGCAGCGGATGTATCAGAGAATGATACCACGCCAAAATCATCTGCCCTGTCAGAAGGAGCAATCATCTCTACGAGTTCATTCTCGTCAACCTGACCCTTTGAATTTTGTGAGACAGGCTCAACACGAATGACATCGTCATTTTTAGTATCAGATTCGCGGGCCTGATTTTCCTGCATCTGGGTTATTTCGGCGGGGCTTAGATATCTGGTTACATATATATAAGATGCGTTAAATTCAGAAACTCCGCCGGCCAGAGCAATTGCCTCTTTGAGACGGAAATCGTACCTGGGCAGCTGATAACGGCCGCCGCGGTCGCTGATCAGACCCTGACCGTAGATTGAGAAAGTCCTGCGCTCGGACTGACCGATCTGCACGGTCACGGCAGGTTTTCTCAGGATATCCGGCGAAAGTATATCTTTGATGACACCCTCAAGCTCTCTCTCTGTAAGACCAAGAACATCAATGGGCCCGACCTCTGGAACGAAAATCTGACCGGATTCGGTTACCTGGAAATCTCCTATATAATACTCGCCCTCTGTAAGCAGCTCGTACACTGTAACCCTCAAAATATCACCGGGGTTGAGTTTGTAGTCACCCAGAACGTTTATAGCATCTTCAGGAGTCGGGGGCTCTGCGTTTGCGTACTCAGAGGCAGCCTCCTCAGAGACACCAAGACTCTCAAGTATAACGTGCTCTACCGGAACCGCACTGAAACGTCCAACCTGCGTGGGATCCCAGAACTTGTTACTGCAACCATAAATAGTTATCGAAACTAATGCTGCTAAAAGAAGCTTACCAACAAATTTTTTCATAATAATGTTCTCTAATATTTTCTCACAAATAAAAAATTCAACATCTACACCCCAACAAGTAAATGCTGAACGTTTATAAAACCGCTACTTCGCGCCTTATACATTCAAGTAATATATACAACTGTTATCACATGTCAAACAAAAGTTTTGATCGCAGTCGAGTTATTTAAAAAAAAATTCAGCGATAAAACATTATTTTGCAATAGATTAAACAACAATAGCACCAAAATACCTATAAATTCAATCGGAACTGGACGATATAAAACTTTTAAGTATCACCGCCGCGGCGACGGCATCAAGTATTTTCTTTCGTTTTCTCCAGCTCATCTGCGCCGGACCGAGAATATCCTCGGCCTCGAAACTTGTAAGACGCTCGTCATGGAGAAAAACTTTAAGTCCCGTTTTGGCTGAAAGTTGCGAAACGAAATCCCTGACTTTCGCTGCCTGGCCGCCCTCTGTGCCATCCATGTTAAGCGGCAGACCCACGACAACCGCCTCGGCCGCCTCGTCCTCAATCACCTTTATAATATGTTTCAAAAGCGCCCCGTCGGTCTGTAGAACCTTCAGCGGGGTCACTATCGTCTCACCCGCATCACAGACGGCAAGGCCGCTGCGCTTATCACCGTAATCTATCGCTAAATACCTCATTTTTACCCGCTCAGCCATTTTTTATACTGCTCATCATCATCTTCTTCACCGCCGGCGGCAAGCCTCTCGAAAATCAAAGCCGTAACCTCAGTAAAATATACAAACTCGCCTAAACTGTAAGCATCTATCTTATCGAGATTTATGCGAATAACATTTTTTTCGGCCTCATCTGTCTCCGGCTTCGAATAAATATATGTTTTCAGCTCCTCAGCATTGATGCCGGGAAAACACTGCAATGCACCGCAACATGTCAGACTGTACCAGGCACTAAGACTGCCCAGATGCTCTTTATCCGTGTAAGCCTGGAAAACCTTCATCCCTTGATCGGCATAATACCAGTTTAGAGCAGCGTTTACAGCGGCCGGATTCTTGTAGAAATCCTCTCTGCTGACCTGAGAGTCCATCGCCCTGGCACCCGAGAGCATTTTTTCTGTATCGATACCGGCAGCTCCTGCGCAGAGAAGGCCCGCCTCGCTGAGAAGCGGAAGCTCACCCTGGAACCCCGCCGGCACAAAAAGCGTTTCTATTCCGCCGCGGGCTGCCAGTTTTGCCGGTAAAGAAGATTCGCTGTCGGTAACCGCCAGCAAATCAGGTACTTGCCTGAGCTGCTCAAAAGCACACTTGAGATCTGACTCATTATATTCGTTTTTTCTGGAATCGGCGGCGATTACAAAAAAAGCCCGCGTAATTTTTTCGCCAAGACGGTTTATAACCGCGGATATCTGATCATGAAAATAACCTTCAAGAACCAGCATACGCGGACACTTGCACTCTAAGTCATTGCCGTCAAGAGCCTTAGACGAAGACAGCGATTCAGTGAGCATATTAATGCCCCTGCTCCAGTTCCCAGAGCCTATAAAAATAACGTAATCATATCCGCCGCGTATTTTTTCCGCCCAGGCTACCGCCCTGTCGTACCTAAGCTGATTATAAGGCATGTCTCTGTAGGGAGTTAGCCCATCGTTGCGGGCACGGTTGACTTTATGTATCAACGGAGTAACCTTTTGGGCAAGAATATCCATCTGCCCGGAATCAAGCCCTTTGCCGCCGGCAGAGCCTGTTAAACAGCCCTCGTAATTTAATGAAATACCGCTCATTAGTCCCTGGTTATTACTTTTTCGTTAGTTTAGCATATTTCAACAGCAGATTTTTGCTCGATCCGGTATTAAAACGCACTGAAACAATGCTGTTTTCTCCCGAATCCATGAAATCCGTAACCACACCGAAGCCGAATTTCGGGTGAAGCACCTTGTCGCCTTTTTTAAAGGGTGTATCCTTTTGCGGCACCGCGCTCAAATCCGAAGTATATTTCTTGACCGGGCTCTTTTTTGCGGTCTGCGGTTTAGAATAACCGTAACTTTGCCCTCTGGCGGAGGAATTTCTGCCCGTCGGCGGACTCATAAACCTGAAACTTACCGACTCGGAAGATCCGCTTCTGCCGGTATCGGCTCCTATCTCGCCCAGGAATGAGGAGGGAATAGTTCGGCTCTGAATGCCCCGCAGCATCCTGTAATCGGTATGGCTTATGTGCAGCCTGTGCCGGGCGCGGGTAATGCCCATGAAAAAGAGCCTGCGTTCTTCTTCGAGGTCGTCTTCACTTTCCATGCTCCGCTCGTGCGGCAGCATCCCCTGTTCAAGACCGATAATATACACATTGTCAAACTCCAGCCCCTTTGCGGCATGGAGTGTCATCAGCGAAACACACCCGCTCTCAGGATCATACGCATCGCTGTCGCTGTATAATGCTATCGACTGGAGATAGTCAAGCAGCGTTGGCTCCTCGGCGTTTTCATCATACAGAGAAGCCGAGTTTATAAGCTCATCAATATTATCAGAGGCATTGCCGCCTTCGGGGTCGGCCTCAAGCGATTTTTCTATCCCCGATTCATCGTACACCAGCTCCATGATATCGGCAACACTGTTTGTCTCCGCGGCGGCTTTCTGGAACTTGCGCATCATCTCCACAAATGTGCGAACCTTGCCCGAAGGCCCGGGCCCGATTGTGCTTATGGAAGATACCCTTGAAGCCGCGTCAAAAATACTTATCCTGCCGCTCTGGGCAAATTCAATTATCCTGTTGACTGTGGTCTTGCCGATGCCGCGGGTTGGAGTGTTGACAATGCGGGCAAAAGCCTGGCCGTCGTCGGGGTTTACTATGAGCTTGAGATAGGCGATCATGTCGCGTATTTCTTTGCGGCTGTAGAACTCCACGCCGCGGACTATACGGTAAGGGATTTTTTCACGGACGAGCGACTCTTCAAGTGTTCGGCTCATGGAGTTTACGCGGTAGAGTATCGCAATCTCGTTGGGATCCGCCCCGCTTGTGATAAGTTTTTTTATGTCAGAGGCGATACTGCTGCTCTCGAGGCGGGAGTCCTCGTACCTGTCGAAAACCACCTCCGCCTCGCCGGAGACCGCCGCGACAAGTTTTTTTGGCTTTCGCTGTTTGTTGTTTACAATGAGCCTGTCGGCAAGCTCAAGTATCTCTCTTCGGCTGCGGAAGTTCTCCTGCAGGTCAATGCGTGAAGCATTGGGCCAGTCCTTTTCAAACTGGAGAATATTCTTGATATCCGCCCCGCGCCATTTGTAGATCGACTGGTCAGGGTCGCCGACGACAAAAATATTACCGTGCTTTTTTGCCAGCAGGCGGGCTATCTGGTACTGGGCATGGTTCGTGTCCTGGTACTCATCGATCAGCAGATAGCGGTACCGGCCCGAGAGCTCCTCGCGGACATGGTCACTGTTTTTGAGCAGCAAGGCCGTCTTCATCAGCAGGTCGTCGAAATCCAGCGCGTTATTTTCATCAAGAAGCCGCTGGTACTCCTTGTATATCTTGATTATTTTGCTGTAGTAATAATCACCCTCAAACTCGGTAAGGCTCTCGGGCGTCTCGACGGCGTTCTTGAATCTCGAAATCGCGGCAAGCGTCTTTGCCGGAGGAAAACTGCCCGAAGGGTAATCAAGGTTTGAAACAGCCTGCTTGACGCACTTGCGCTGCTCATCGTCGGAATAGATGCTGAAATTCTCCTTCACATTTGCGGCGTCTCCGTACCTGCGGAGAATCCGAACACAAAGCGAGTGAAACGTGCTTATCTGCGTTCCCGGGCCCACACCCATGCCGGCGACCCTCTTTCGCATTTCCTCGGCGGCCTTGTTGGTAAACGTAATCGCGCATATATGCCAGGGAGCCGCGCCGGTTTCAATAAGTCGGACTATGCGGCAGGCAATTACCCGTGTCTTGCCGCTGCCCGGGCCGGCAAGGACTAGCAGAGCGCCATCCCTGAAATTCACGGCTTCTGACTGAGAGGGGGTTAACAGACTCGGGTCAAACGTACGGCTGTGAGTTTCAATCATATCTAAAAATTCTTTTCCCAAATATCTTTAAGACCAAATTCGTCAAGTTTTTCCGTATAAATTGTGAACAGTTCACGCTCTTCCACAGAGGAATATCTCCCTGACCTCTTTTTCAATCTCTTCGTCTGTCCAGTCCGGATGCTGCTGTTTGAGCCAGTTTGTCTTCATCTGGCGGGCTGTCCAGTACATATCCTCAAGAATTCTTATCTTTTGTTCAGCGGACATGTTGCGGTAAATCTCCCTGCGTACCCTTTCGCCTTCTTCCAGATGCCGTTTTTGAAAATCGTCGGCGTACATCACTGCTGCCCCTGCTGTTGCTGCTGCTCCTGCATCTTCTGGTATTCCTGCATGAAAGTCTCGTTTTCCTCGGTGAGTTTTTCAAAGACTTCCGGCCGCTCATTTTCAAGACGCTGCATCAGTGCGTAGCTCATGTTCGGAGGATAATAGGGATCGTTCATGAAGTTTATGAGGGCGATGTAACGCAGCCTTGAGAACGAAGGCAGCGTAACCCGCTCACCCTCAAAATCCTCTGTGCGGTAAATATCATACACCTGGCGGGCGAGCTGTTCTTTGCCCATCGCTTCCTGATCATCATAGATCGCATACCGGAAATACGCCTCGCTGAGCAGCGTTGTGCACGCCTCCATAGCATCATAAATGGTTATGCCCTCGAACTCTTCTTTTATCCGCTGGCGGCAGAAAACCTCTATCGGGACAGAATTCTCCGGCCGCGGGTAACGCTCCCGGAGATCCTTGTAAATCTGAGAAGCCTTCTTGACATGGCCGGCCTGATAAAACGAAAGCACGGCGTTTGTCAGCATGTTCCGGTGTCCGGTATAGAGCGACCTCGAGCCTGCTTCGCCGTCTTCGCCGCTGTACTTTTCGATACGCTCAATCTGAGCGGCGTTATAGGAATCGAACATCCTCAAATCGGGTACTGTGTAGAGCGACTTGCCGTACTTGGCGGCGCCGACAGTGTCTTCTGCGCCGATTTCGGATTCCGTCGCCTCTGCCGGCAATACCGCGTCATAGACAACGAGCCTGCCCGTCCTGAAAAGATTCTGTAAACTGTGGAACACGATACGGTCTGTATTGATCTCGTCTATTGAGTAATCCTCGCCGACAACGCCCTCACTGCCGGCCTGTGCAAGGCCCTTCTCAGCCCAGTATATCGCGTGTGCGTCCGGGTGTTCCCAGTTGAGAGGCTCTCTGACTCCTTCTTCAAAGGTGATCGGGCCGTACTTCTCGTTTAACTTTATCATCAAATCGATGTCAAACTTCCAGGTATTGCGAAGCTCCCACGCCTGAGAAAAATCCCGCATCGCGATCAGCGCGTCGCTCTGCTCGTAATCCTGCATCAGAAGAACTGCCTCCTCAGAGAAACCCTGCTCTTTGTTGAAAAGTCTGAGAAACTCAAGGGGGAACTTCTCTTCATCTGCCAGCTTCTCGTCAGCGGCCTTTAGCTTGTCGGCAAATTCAGCGAGCGTCTCATTTGCCCGAAGCTGTTCAAACGTTTTTGGTGCCGCGGCAAGGCTGTCAAAATGCGCATTGGTCAACGGCTGCACCAGCGGACCCATCTCCATTATCAGCCGCAGTTTGTAGTATTTGTGCACATCATCGGTAACACCGCTCATCTTGTGCTGGAAAATCCACGCCAGAGAGCGGTAAAGTATAATCGCATTGGGGTTGTATTCGATGCCCTTATCCCGCAGCAGTTCAAATCCGTTCTTGACCCAGTGCCACCGCTCTTCGGGCCGGCTGGAGGGGATTGCCACCGATATATTATACGCCATGTTCCAGGCATGAAAATCCCACACGCTGGCAAACCGCGGCTGGAGAACCGTGATCCACTCGGCGATCTGCTTGGCATCGAAGAACTGCCCCTCTTCTTTGAGCCTGTCGGCTCGCATCCAGAGTATATCAACAACGAGACCGCGAAACGCGCCCATAGCAACCGTTGCGAAAGCAAGCGAGGGCGGCGCGTTCTCCAGCGGCTTATCAGTACTGATCAGCTTGAGCTCTTTACGCATCGCGTTTATATCGTCAAGCTGCATCAGTGCAGACAACAGCAAGCCGGCGCCGGCTATAACAAACATTAACGAAATTATTATATTCTTTATACGCATAAGTCTAAACTAATAACTATTAACTAATAACTAATAGTTAAAATTCCTATAACAGTATTCACAATTTTGTGGTTCATTTCTCGTTCTACAATCAAAACTGTCATCGCAAATAATTTACCGCAAGCCAAGCTCAAACTATTAGTTATTAGTTATTCACTTTTCACTATCCACTATTCACTTAAACAGTTATTCACATCTTTCTGGTTCATTTGACGTCTTAACAGTCGATACAAGCATCGCAACCAATTCGCAGCAATCCGAGTTCAAGCTGTTGAACATTTCTTTGTTTATATATTCTGTTTCTTTTAAAAGCGATATCCAGTAATCTGTTTCATTGGCCTCTTTTAAGGCTATTGTCATTTTATTGCAAAAATCCTGCCTGCTTCGGGCAAACTCTGCTTCGCGGATCAAAGCTCCAATCGCCGTGCCGCTGCGAAGAACCTGACGGCTCATAACAAACTCTTTTTTCTTATCCTGTAAATATCTGGTACATCCAACGATTCGCTTTGCGAAATTAAAACTTTTATTCTGTAACACAGACACTTTACGCATAAGTCTAAACTAATAACTATTAACTAATAACTAATAGTTAAAATTCCTATAACAGTATTCACAATTTTGTGGTTCATTTCTCGTTCTACAATCAAAACTGTCATCGCAAATAATTTACCGCAAGCCAAGCTCAAACTATTAGTTATTAGTTATTCACTATTCACTTAAACAGTTATTCTCGCTATTTCTTTTCTGTTAAATACCAGTATTCCAAGTCCAATCAAAACCAGCGAACGCGCCACCGCGGTTGCCAGTATATTCAGCCCTACAAACGACCACTCTATCATACGTGCCGAGACAATCATTGGCGAGGGGTTGAACCTGCCGTCGAACTTGGGCATAAGTGAGAGCAGCGGTTTTATTGTAAAGGTGTACAATAGTCCCATGCTGCTGCTGAGCAGCTCAAGCGAATCGAAGATAAACCCGTTGACCGTGCCGATAAAATATATCGTGATAGCAACAAATATCGCAACCGGAAACGAGAGCCACGTAGAAAAGGAAACGCCCATCGCCGTCAAAAACGTCAGCCGCACAAGTATTATAACGCACGCCCGGAAAAAATTCATACCAAAACCTCCGCGTTTATAGAGCACCTCAACATCTTCGGGGATTATAGTAACCTGGTTATAGTGCAGGTTCTGCATACCAATCTCGAGGTAACCGTCTTCAGCAACCACATTAGCGGGAATCTGCAGCTCACGGGCCGTGCGTGTCGGGTCGCGGCGTATATCAGAATAATACACCGGAAAATCGGGGCGTTTGCCTTCTTCGAGTTTGCGAAGATCGCCCGCTATCCACTGCGTAGCGATGCCGTCGCTGCCGGCTGACGTAACGGCGGTTAGCTTGAAACGGACAAAAATTGTTTCCGCCTCGTCCGAAGGATACACATTGCTGAACCGCCAGACGAAATCCTCGCCCGGGCCCAGGCTCTTTGCCTGCATAATTATCTGGCCTCTGATGATCCTGAAAACCTCATCAACGGTAGAGCCCTGGGGCAGCTCGTCGGCGTTTTTGAGTCTGTTGTATCTCTCGAGTGCCAGGCTCTGGAGCTTTTCTTCCTCGATAGGAGGCCGCGGCTTTACACCGGCGCGTGCGGCGAAAAACTCCGTCTCCACCCGCTGCGTATCCTCGGCTGTAGTATCGCTGAATCTGGGCATATTAACTGTTATCGCATAAATAATCGAACAGAACAGAGCCAGAAGCAGAACATTTACAACCATAAGCCCAACGAATTTGCCCAGCAGTATCTCTGACCTGCTCACCGGTTTGGTAACGAGCATGTATAGCTGTTTGTACTTGAGCTCGAAGTTGAGACTGTAACAGGAAATCGCCACCGCCATCAGGCACAGCATCATACTAACCAGTGATATGCCATAGCTGGAAAAACTCTGAACCTTGCCCAGAAGCGTGCCGTCGCCGGTAGTTATAACGCTGAGAACCGGCAGTATTACCAGCAGCAGCGCTATCACAACCAGAGCCAGCTTCATACGCATGGCATGGGCAATGGTGTTTCTGGCGATTACCCAGATGTTAGCCATTCTTCTCCTCCGAATCCTCTTGGGTCTCTTCCTGATAAGAGTCCGGATTGTCAAGGTCTTTTTTAGCCAGCTTGCTGAGCAGGCTCTTGTTGATCTTTTCCTCCTGCTCTATCTCTTTGCTCTTTTCTACCTTTTCAACCAGATCAACTGAAGGCTGCTGGTCGGCTTTTTTCTCTGTCAATGCTTTGAGCAGCGACTTGTCTGCCTCTTGGGCAGGCTTGCGTTTTTCGACTTTAGTTGTCTCGGCGGCTTCTTCGGCGCCCTTTTCAGCAGTCTCTTTTGATTTGGGCTGTTTGTCCGGCCGTGCATGAACAAGCTCATCGAGGATATCCTTTTCTTCCTGCGGTCTGGAAGAAAGGAAGTCGCCGATCTTGTTCGTGCTGACCGCGCCGCTGGTGCCTATCTGCTGCTGCTGGGCCTGGCTGACAATACGGATAAACATATCCTCGAGACGGTCGGTCGGGCTGGAGATATCTATTTCGCTGGTTTCCTTTTTTATCAGCTCCCTGATCTTGCTGATAAGACCTTCGGAGAGGTCGCCGGTGGTTATCTGGCAATGGCCTGTTCTCTGGAGAAGCTCACGCACTTTGCCCTCGGTCTGCATTACGCCGCCGTAGAGTATTCCGATCCTGTCACAGACATCCTCGACATCGGCGAGCAGATGGCTGCACATCAGAACGGTTTTACCCCTCTCTGAGAGGCTTTTTATCAGGTCCTTTATCTGCCGCGTACCGATCGGGTCAAGCCCTGATGTCGGCTCATCAAGTATCAGCAGATCCGGATCGTTGATCAGCGCCTGGGCAAGGCCTATACGACGCGCCATACCCTTGGAAAATGTGCCGACCTGGCGGTTTCCCATACCGGCAAGGCCGACCATATCAAGCAGGGAGTCTATACGCATATTCATCACTTTTGACGGCAGACCGAAGAGTTTGCCGTAAAAACGAAGCGTCTCCCGTGCGGTGAGATACTTATACAGGTATGACTCCTCTGGCAGAAAACCGATTCTTCGAGAGATGGCCTTGTCGCCGGCATAGCCGCCAAGCACAAACGCCCGGCCCTTGCTCGGGCGGAGAAGCCCCAGCAGAACCTTTATAGTCGTACTCTTACCCGAACCGTTGGGCCCGAGCAGGCCGTAAACTTCGTTATGGTTTATCTTCAGTTCAAGCCCGTCAACCGCGAGCACCTTTGTCCGGCCCCACCAGTCGGTAAACGCCTTGGACAAAGCGACTGTTTCTATTGCGTATTTACTGTCTGTCAATTTAACACCGCTTTGGTTGCTTAATATAATCAGTCCGATCAGTCTGATCTGACCGACCGCATTTATCTCTTTATTTACTCTTTACCGGCCGCTGATTCTTCTGTGTGCGGCTCAAGATACTCACCAAACCTCACAAGCCGTGCGCTGTTGAAGATAACAATGATCGAGCCTACAAAGTGCAGCGGAGCCGCCCAGGTGGACTTCAGATATCCGGCAAGTGCCAGTATAACACCTATTACAATGAAAAGACTGCCGAAAATCAGGTTCATATTTATCACAAGCCGTGTCTTGCGGGAGAGCTTCACCAAAAACGGCAGCCTCTTTAGGTCATTATTCATCAGCGCGATAGAGGCCGAGTTAATAGCCACATCACTTCCCGCGGCACCCATTGCGATACCCAGATCGCCCTCTGCCAGTGCCGGAGCGTCGTTGATACCGTCACCGATAACCGCGACGGAGTGGCCCTGGCTGCGGATGTTTTTCACAATATCGAGCTTGTCGTGCGGCAGACAGTGCGCCTTGTAATCGGTACAGCCCAGCTCCGCGGCTACCCTGCCGGCAACATCTTTTCTGTCACCGGTAAGCATAGTGATGCGTTTTATGCCGGCTTCCTGCAGCTCGGATACAGCCTGACGGGCCTCCGAACGGGTCTTGTCCTGCATACCTACCCAGCCGATACACTTATCGCCGCTGGCAACATAAAGAGCACTGAAACCCTGCTCCTCGTGGAGTGAGGGGTCGGTGATAGAGCTCATGTCGATGTTGTTTTCCTTAAGGAAGCTCTCGCGGCCGATGAGGATTTCATTGCCTTCCACAACGGCTTTTACACCCTTGCCGGGAACCTCTTCGAAATTTTCCGGCTCGATTAGAGACACATTCGCCTCTTTGGCAAGCATGATAAGCGCCTGGCCTGCCGGGTGGCGGCTGAGAGTCTCGGCAGAAGCCGCGGTACGCAGCAGATCCGCCGGCTCAATACCTTCTGCCGGCTCGAGTTTTGTTACGTAAAGGCGGCCGGTTGTAAGAGTTCCGGTCTTATCGAACACCATCGCCGTTAGTTTGCCGGCAATCTCGAGATCAGCAACATTTTTTATAAGCACGCCAAGACGTGCCGCCGCGGAAATAGCCGCGACCATCGCAGTCGGCGTGGCAAGAATCAAAGCACACGGGCATGAGACAACGAGAATCGCGATAAAGCGGTCAAACTCCTTGGTAAAGAAGAGTGCCACTGCCGCGATCATCAGTATTGTAGGAATATACCAGCTTACATACTGGTCTATAATACGCATGATTGGAATACGCGTTTTCTCCGCCTGCATAATCAGCGACTGCACCTTGCCCAGCGTTGTGTCCTCGCCGGCCTTGGTAACGGTAATATCCATCGAGCCTGTAAGGTTGCTTGTTCCGGCGAATACCTGCTGACCGGGATACTTGTCAACCGGCAGCGATTCACCTGTGATTGTCGCCTCGTTGACACTTGAGTTGCCTTTTGCCACTTCACCGTCGGCGGCGATAGCATCACCAGGGCGAACCCTGATAACATCACCGGCCTTGAGCTGGGATACGTCCACTTCTGATTCTGTGCCGTCATTTGCCAGCAGCATTGCCTTTTTGGGAGTCAGCCTGATCAGCGATTCGATCGCCGCACGCGCGCCCAGGGCGGTACGTGTCTCCATAAGCTCACTGAGCAGCATGAAGAAGGATATAACGCCTGCCTCTCTGTACTCTCCGAACGCAAACGCCGCCAGTACCGCCAGCGCCACCAGCTCGTCCATGTGCATTGAGCCTTTGGCTATCGACTTGAAGGCGTGAACGATAATCGGAAGAGCCATCAGAGCAGCACCGATCATGGCGGAGAGCTCAACTATGGAGCTTTCAGAACCGTAGAAGATCGGAGCGATAAAGCTGTTAAGCAGAAGCACACCGCCGGCGAGAGTTCCTATAAGGGCAAGCGATACGCCCCTGGTACTTGTATGGCTGTGAGAAGCACCGCAGCCGCAGCCGCATTCAAGCCCGTGGCTGTGCTCATGTTCCATCTCGATATTTTTAAGGTTTAGAGTATTATGAGGCATAATTTATTTTCTCAGTAAACAATTTTAGTTCTGGTTGCTGTCACTTTTATTGCTGTCTTTTTTGGGATTTCGGTTTATAAGAACCCTGAATTCCCTCTCCTTATCGCCGTCAGAGGGCTGAACGATGATTTTTTCTTCAGCATTGGCAAGCACCTGCTCGATCGCATCCTGGTAAATCCTCTGAACAACCAGCTCGGGGCGTTTGCGGTACTCGGGCAGCAGACTTCTGAAATAGTCGGCATTCGCCCGGGCGTTCTCAACGACACGCGTGCGGTAAGCGCGGGCATCGGCAATGACTTCCTGTGCCTGACCGGAGAGCCTCTCCCAGAGAATCTCCATCTGTTCGGGCGGTGTATCCTCACTCTTGATACCTTCAAGGATTTCCAGCACATCGGGCCCGCCGGCTTCGCTGAGAGTCTTTTCAGCGTAAGTGCGTGCATCAGTTACGTTTGCCTGGCTGGTCTGGCTGGCTTTTATCGAAGCCTGGAACGCCTGATTTACCTGACGCGGCCAGGTTATATCGAGTATCTGCATATCGCTGACCCGTATCCCCGAGCCGATCTCGTCGAGCTTGTTCTGGAGAGTGCTCTTGACATCGCGGGCAATACGCGCCTTAGCGGTCGTCGTTGCCTGGTCAATACTGTAGTTTACAAGCACCGTTACCACGCTGTCCTCAACAAAAGAAGTGAGCATAGGGGTGATGCTCTCGCGTATCACATCACTGAAAACCTCGCCGGCCTTGAGCTTGCGAACATATACATTTTTGAAAAACAGATAGGGGTTGTCCTCTATCGTATAGTTAAGCTGCCATTTACAGTGAAGTATGTTGTAGTCGTTGCCCTCGACA
Source organism: Limihaloglobus sulfuriphilus (assembly GCF_001999965.1). Classification (GTDB taxonomy): domain Bacteria; phylum Planctomycetota; class Phycisphaerae; order Sedimentisphaerales; family Sedimentisphaeraceae; genus Limihaloglobus; species Limihaloglobus sulfuriphilus. The sequence continues at coordinate 2,962,803 of NZ_CP019646.1, forward strand.
CCTTCGACCCTGTCACTGCGGGTGAGGCAATAGCCGTCCTGAACGGGGTTGAGTGTGGGGCCGATGCGTGCATTTCTCTGGTTCTCGGCGAGCTTTTCCTCGGCTGTCTGGTAATACCAAAACGAGTCAATCGCCAGTTTTTGAGTACCGGTGGCCGGAATCTTGACGATTTCGTCTATCGGGTACGGCATCGACCAGTGAAGCCCCGGACCGACAAGCGCCTGTCCCTGGGCATCTTTTACGACTTTGCCGAAGCGGAGAACAAGCGCCATTTCGTCCTTTTCAACAGTAAATATGCCCGAACAAAGGTAGAGCACTACCAGTACGACCATAACAACCTTGAGCATGGCAAAGCACAGCCGCAGAGCGTCGCTGAGCGATTTACTGCCCGCGTCGAGAAACGTTTCCTGTTCTTTGGGGCGGGTATCGGCGGTGTTGGTTTTGTTTTCTTCTGTATTCATATCTTTAGATTCTCAATTTGTTTTAAATTCGGCTGCAAAATATGATTAAGTTTTATTCGGCAGAAGTTTCCTTTTCACCTTTTTCAGGGGCTATATCCGGCACATCCTTGAGCAGCCCTATCGGCTGGGTGTCTGCTCCGAGAACGATTGTTGTATCCTTCTCCAGCATAACCTTGAGTGCTTCTATATCACGCAGAAACATTGCCAGCTCGGGATCTTCTTCGAGCATCTTGTAATAACGGGCTGCCTCTGCATCGCCCCGGCCCATGATCGCCTTGGCGCGAGCGTTCGCCGCGGCAAGCAGCTCGGTCTTTTTGGATTCGGCGTCGGTGCGTATCTTCGTAGCGGTAGCGTTGCCCACGCCCAGGATTGTCTCGGTCTTGCGGTTTCTGTCCGCCTTCATACGGTTGAACACCTCGGCGGTTACCTCTTCGTTGATCTCAAACTTCTTGATTCCAACCATGGCTACCGTGATGCCGTACTTATCGCTGAGCTCGCTGCCCAGAGACTGGCGAAGCTCATTTTCGATACCCTCAAAATTTATCTTCTCAGGGTCAGTATTGATGAATTCGCTGAAATAATGGCGGCCGATAACTTCATTCTGTTCATTTCTCAGCTGACTCATCAGGAACTTCTGCACGTCGTTGACTGTCGAGACACGCTCGAAAAACTTCTGCGGCTCGGCAATTCGCCAGGCGATATACGATGTTACCACAACCGGCTCGCCGCCCTTGGTGGTGGTCTCTTCCATCTGGCCCTCAAAGAGCTGAAGGCGGGAATCAAAGCGGTGAACTTTCTCGATCGGAGAGGGCCATTTGATATAAAGACCCGGATCAACCTTTTCCGCTACCGGCTCGCCGAAACGGGTTATCAAAACAGACTCTGTCTCACGAACCTGGTAAAAACAGAACTTCAAACCAAGCACTATCACAATAATTATAAGAAGGATTGTTACAAATAAATTTTTCATTGTTTTCCTCGGCTATTCACCAATATTTACAAATATTACAAATCGTTATCACTTATCAGCTATTCACTATTAGTTAATAGTTATTAGTTTACAGTTTATTCGGGCACCTCTATATCATACAGGCTCGGCGCCAGACTCTCCTGGAGATCAACAATCATGACTTCGCTGTCCTGGTCATCGGAGACCACGACATATTTTCTGATATCCTGAAGTGTCTCCTCAAGCGTCTGAAGACGAAGCTGCTGGAGATATATCCGCGGGGCTTCACGGAAAGCCAGTATCTGGGAAGCAAACCGCTCACCCTCGGCACGTGCAGTCTCGCTTTTATCATAAGCATAACTGCGGGCCTGGCTTAGGTCTTTAAATATCTCGCCGCTGGCGCTGGTAAACGCCTCGTCCAGCTCAAGGGCCATTTTCTCAAGCTCCTGCCGGTCGGCGGTTGATTTCTTTGCCTGATACTCTTCTGCCATTTCGTAGAGCCTGTTGACCTGGTTAATCCCGCCGCCAAGCTCGGTCATGATCTTGTTTTCCATTGCCAGGGCATCCAGGATAATCGCCTGACGCTTCTGAATAGAGCCGATAACCTGCTCATACTCCTTGGCAACCTCCAGCGGCGGATGAACACCCTGCAGGCCGACCATAACGATTTCGACTCCAAGGCCGATCTCGTCGCTGTATTTCTGAATACTCTTCTTAAGGCTTCTTGCCGCCTCGCCGCGGCCGGCACCCAGCAGGCTGTTTGTTTTAACCTCATCGCCGAACGCCTCTGTCTCAACGCGGGCATTCGCGCCGTAGCGAACCAGCTCACGGTAACATATCGATTCCAATAAGCCGACAGGATTGTTATGATTATAAACATAAGCCTGGAGGTCTTTTATGCGATACTGAATCGGAACCGCCGCGATTACTATACTAACGGGAACAACACCTTCATCACTATCTTCCACCCTGTCGGTGGAAACAAGCAGGCGATATTCATACTCATAGTGCTTTTCGCCCCAGAGCAGAGGCTTGCGGGAAATTTCATTCGAATCCTGCCCTTCATCTTTCTCCTGATAACCAACGTGTATCTGCTGTATTCTGTCGGTATTGTATATATAGGCCTTCTCAATCGGCCACGGCAGCTTTAGAGTAAGCCCCGGCTCGGCGAGTTTGCCCCGCTCAAAAGAGCCGAAATACTCGATGACCGCCTGCTGTCCGGGATTGACAACTACAAAACAGCTAAGCAGATACATCGCCAGCATCATAAACAGAACAAGCGGCAGAATCGCCTTTTCAAGGAGTTTGTAGAACCAGGTCTGCGAGACCTTGAAACCAAACTGGTAGTCTATAGTATGCGCTGCGGTGTGGAGAATGCCGCCGGGCTCGTTTATTGTACTGAGAAGACGCGAATCAAACGCGGGCATGTGATACTGTCCGGCAAAACGGGGGCGGTAGATATCAAATATCTGGCTCACGACTATCTCGCCGCCGATTAAGAGCATAATATAAGGAACAACCCGGGTTCCGATGCGAATCGGCATGTCGTACTGGAAAAACTTCAGTGCAAGCATTACCGCCAGAACTATGGCTATCAGCGAAAAAGAAAGCATATTACTGCCCCCGCCCCGGAGTGCCTTGCTGGCAGAAGTGGCAGAAGTACCAGTGGCATAGCGTGAAAATGCGAAACTTATAAACGCCACAGCAACCATAAGCAGTGCAGGGCCAAGGGGTTTGCCCTGGACTTCATCCAATACGCCCGCGCTGCTTTTGAGAGTGGAAAGCCCAAAACCGATATACATCGCTGCTGTCAGCAAAGAAAATCCCGGCGTAAACCATTTTTCATATACCGTCAGACGGTTGCGGGCCACCATGAACATCGCTTTGCGCTCGCTGCTGCCCTGAAAAATGGTGCTTGAGCTCTCCGCGGCCATCATCGAATAATCGAGCTTCTCAATCTCTGCAAGGTACTTAAGGTAATACAAGATAACAAGATACAGCCAGATCAAAGAGCCTGAGAGCCCGTACCAGCCAAGATATCTTATCACAGGGTAATTGCTTATGCCCGAACCTATGAACAGGGTCACGAAAAAGACCAGACTAAGTATAAACGCCGCTGAGGACAGGTACGCTGCCCTTTTATATGTTTCTTTCATTTATTCTGAACCTGATAAAAATCTTTTGCTTTTTTATTGAACAAGTTAAAATATATCTTAAGTATATATGTCTGATTCTAAAGAATCTTGATACTATAACAACAAATTTCTGTTTGTGTAGTATTTTATGGGCGAACTTGAATTATTATGTAACCAACAGATTACACTTAATCTTAAAGACAAGACATCTCAACCTTTACGGCATACAATAAGTTCTTGTTCATTATTTAGCTGACACGAAATGAAATAGAAATGTTAATAAAGTCTTGACAAAGACTTATAAAATAAAGATGTTTTCTTGCATGGTATAAATCACAGATTTGGACCATTTCTCTACTTATCACTATCGGACTGTTTGCTGAATTCTTCGTCCATAGCCTGAATTTCCTTTTTGCTTGTATGCCTGTAATCCAGAAACGCCCAGACTATTGCTGTCAAGGTACTGCCGACAAAAACTATGCCTGACTTGGTATAGCCATTAAAAATCAACACAAACCCGCCTACAGAAAAGACTAAGACTGATATCATCGCAAACACCTGCCCGGTGAAAAGGCGTCTGTGCATAGTCTTTTGATTGAACTGTATCTCCTGGTGCTGCAATTTCTGTTCATTGATTTGCAGGCTGTGCTTGTGCTCCAGATCATCCCTTTCCGCCTGCTGACGGTGTTTGAGCTCGGCCTCACTCATCTGAATAATACGTTCAGCAAGCCCCTTTTGGATCTTTTCATATTCCGCCATAACAGCCGGCGGCGGGATCGGACCTGAAAATTGATGAATCAACTGTGTAGCCTGTATCTGAAAAACAAGCTCTTTCTGGTCCTCCGGCAGACTCTCAAGCTCTTTAAGGACGCTCTCTACATTTGCAGGAAGGCTTTCCGAATTGTCTGAATCAGCCTTTTTAGCGTTTCTCTGTCGTGTCTTGCGGTTCATTCAATGACTTTCCACATTGCTGCATGGAATAGCTCAAACTCTCGCCAACACGAGAGAAATCATTGCCTATCGCACCCCAGAGCCCTTTATCACGGGCGGCAAAGAGTGTATCTAACCTTGCACTTTGGTATTTTTTTAGAAGCTCATCAAGCCGCAAACTATTTGAGTTCAGCTGAACAACTGAATTCTGCTGTTTGAATACAACCTGTCTGGGAGTTGGGCCAAAGAGGTTGCCAAACACGTTAAGACCTGAGATGAACCCTCTAAAATATTGCTTATTGTCTTTTCGAATATCAAGCATAATAAAATATAGATAACAAATATTGTCTATTTGTCAATAATAATAAAGACTTACAAAAGAAAAACATCTTTTTGCGGTTAAATGCTTTATAGCAACTTTATAAAATCAAGACCAATTTTCCATTGCTTTTGAACTATATCACTGTTTAATAGTATAGCAAAATAATTTATTTTGTGCAGCATTTTTATTAACTAACTTACCTTTATTAAAAGGAAATTATGATACCTGCAAAAATAACGGCTATAGCCGCCAATACTTTTAAGGAAACGATACGTCAGCCGATTTTCGGCATTATAGTATTTCTGGGAATACTGATATTTATATTCAGCCCGTCAATAACTATGTACTCAATCGACGACGACAACAAACTCCTGCGGGAGTTAGGCTTTTCTACGCTGTTTCTGGCAGGGTTGTTCATAGCTGTTTTCTCCTCTACCGGAGCAATCGTGGAGGAGCTTGAAAACAAAACAGTTATGACAGTTTTAACCAAACCGATACCCCGCTGGGGATTTATCCTGGGCAAATTTCTCGGGCTGGTGCTGGCGGTGGCTATCGCACACTACATACTCACAGTCGCGATGATGTTTGTCCAGCGGCACGGCGTGATGTCAACGGCCTCGGACGAGCTGGACTGGACTGTCATAACAGCAGGAATAATAACCATTTGCGTATCAATTCTGCTGGCAACGCTGATGAACTACATCTCTGACTGGAGCTTTATCGCCTCGTCGATGATTTTCATGGCCGCCCTGGCAACGGTATTTCTGGGGATACTTTTCTTTATAGACCGCCACTGGCAGGTAAATATCCAGGAAAACGGACTGCACGCCTTTGATGCGTACAGCTCAATACTGCTGTTTCTGGCGGTAACTATCATGGTCGCCGCGGCGGTGCTGTTCTCAACACGGCTCAACCTGGTCGGAACGCTGCTGATGTGTATAGCCGTATTTCTCTTAGGGCTTATAAGTGATTATATCTTCGGCAGATACGCAGATACCTACCTCTGGGCAAAGCTCGGCCGCCTGCTCGTTCCAAACTTCCAGGTATTCTGGATTAGCGACGCGATATACCAGGAAAGCAAAATAACCGTAAGCTATATATGGAAAGCTCTCAGCTATGCCGCCTGTTATACCGCGGGCATTCTGGCACTGGCGGGCGCTGCATTCCAGAACCGCCAGATGAGCTGACAAAATAAGAAGCTAAAAATGCTGTTTTCTGATATTACTGATATAAACATCTCGATTACTAATCTATAACTCGGTCCGCTCTATGATTGCATTGCTATTTGTATCGTTTGTCTGGGCGTTTTCGTTCGGCCTCATAAAAGAAGAGCTCAGCGGTGTAAATCCCGAGCTGGCAGGCTTGCTGCGTCTGTGTATATCTCTACTGGTATTTGTCCCGTTTTTACGGATAAAATCTCTGGGCCCGCGGCTTTGCCTGCGGCTGATGGCTGTCGGAGCGGTGCAGTACGGATTGATGTATGTTACTTATATAAGCTCATTTACCTATCTGCAGGCGCATCAGGTGGCAATGATGACGATAACCACGCCTCTGTATGTGGCAATTATCGCGGGTCTGTATCAGAGACAGCTAAACATCAGGGCCATTGTTGCTGTCATCGGCGCAATCGCAGGGGCACTGATCATAGTTATGCGCAGCTTAACGCCGGCCGATTTCGGTTTGGGCATGATTCTGCTGCAAATATCAAACGTCTGTTTTGCCTGGGGACAGGTGTACTACCGAAAACTCGCCGGAGATAACCCCAAAATCAAAACGCGGGAGGTCTTCGCGGTGATATACCTCGGTGCGGTCATAACGGCTGCCGCCGCGACTGCCTCAAGCCGCGGATTTTCCGGCATAACCGAGCTGAATCTCCGCCAGTGGGCGGTTATCTTTTATCTCGGAGCGCTTGCCTCGGGATTGTGTTTCTTTCTGTGGAACTGGGCGGCGGTTCGGGTCAGGGTCGGCACACTTGCAGCGGCAAACAACCTCAAAATCCCGCTGGCAATCACCTGCTCACTGTTATTTTTCGGTGAAACAGTCAATATTCCCCGACTGATTATCGGCGGCGGCATTATCGCGGCAGTTTTTGTATGGAGCTCAAAAGGAAAGCGAAGATAAAAATGCTGTCTATCTTCCCGGGCTAAACAATATCCATAATTGCTATTACGAGATTTACAAAGTTGAAAGCCGCGTGTATCGCAACCGGATACCTCATCGAACCGGTTTTCTCGTAAGCATATCCAATACCCATAGATAGAACAATAAGCGTCGGCCAGTGAAGCAGCATATCACCGCCGTGAATCATTGCAAACAGAACTGATGTTATGAATATCGAGAGCCATCTTGAGGGCGTCAGTTTTTGCAGCAGCGTTTGCAGAAATCCTCTGAAAATAATCTCTTCGGTAACCGGAGCCACATAAACCGCCGAAAAGAATATCGCTATCAAAACCCATGCCGACGGATCTTCGCTCAACGAAGCCAGATAATCGTGCCTGGGCATTTGAAAATCTTCGCCCATGATCATCACGCATATCAGGTTAATGGCGTTATAAACGATAATGGTCAGCGGCCAGATAGCCAGGAACATCTTGAGCCCGCCGATTTCTTCACGCAGTGCCTTTTTCGAATCGAATGTTACACCAAAACCCTTCAGACCGTTGGCGAAAACCTTCTTTGCCAGAAAAAGAGAACATACAACGGTAAAGGCCGAAGCAATGGTGCTGCTTATAACTGCCCCGCCGAGCTCTTCGGCAGGTGTCGGCTCGCCGGGCATGAAAAACGCGGCAAATTCCGATATTGCAAGGGTAAGAAAAGACCACATAAGAAATATCAGCAAAACCGGCCACGGAGTGAGCCTGTTTTCACGCGGCGGAGCGTCTTTGAGTGCCTCTGCTCCGAAGCGGGTATTTACCAGCCATCTGCTCAGTATGATACAGCCGATACCAAGAACAACCATCAATGCCGCGGATACGACAATAACGATATTCTGAGCCAGGCCGGCTGTTTCCTCGAAGTAAAATAATTGTCTAATTAATTCTTTCATCTTGCCAAAACCCGATAAAAACTTAACCTATATCTATATTAAAATGTGAAGCCTTTTACCACGCTTACATATTACAGAGATTGGTTAAAAATAGCCAGAGTTTTCAAGGAGAATACATGAATATTTTTGAAATAGACGGCCCGTGCAAGCTAAGCGGAACTGTCGAGATAAGCGGCGCCAAAAACGCGGCCCTGCCCATAATGGCGGCGGCAGTGCTTGGAAACGGCAAAACCCTCTTAGAGAGTGTGCCCGATATCGCCGACATCAGAACGATGTTCGAACTCCTTGATTCAATTGGTGTTAAGTGTAAAAGACTCGAAAACGGCAAGGTAGAGGTCGATGCCTCCAGCATCGATAATCCCGTCGGCGATTATGATATAGTTCGGAAAATGCGAGCCAGTTTCTGCATCATAGGCCCGCTGCTTGCCCGCTGCGGCCAGGCCAGGGTATCTCTGCCCGGCGGCTGCTCGTCGTTCGGACACAGGCCGGTAGATATACATCTCAAGGGGCTTCGGGCTCTCGGCGCGGAAATAAGCATTGAAAACGGCTATGTAACCGCCAGAGTTCCCGAGGGCGGGCTTGTCGGCACTGAAATCTTTCTCGGAGGAACAAACGGCCCCACAGTTCTCGGCACTGCCAATGTACTGATGGCGGCGTCTATGGCAAAGGGCACCACAGTCCTGGAATATGCCGCCTGCGAGCCGGAAATACAGGACATGGCAATATTTATGAAAAAAATGGGAGCAAAAATTTCCGGTATCGGCACCCAGACGCTGACTGTTGAGGGCGTGGACGAGCTCAAGCCGGTTGAACATAGGATAATCCCAGACAGGATAGAAGCCGGTACCTTTATGGTCGGTGCGGTCATGACACAAAGCCAGATTACGATCAGCAACTGCTGCCCCGAACATCTTCGGGCACCGATTGACTGCCTTCGCCAGATGGGAACGCGGATCTGCGTGGACAAAGACAGCATGGAAGTGAGCCACACGGGCAAAATCCGCCCGGCGCATCTCACCACCCAGCCGTATCCGGGATTCCCGACAGACCTGCAGGCGCAGTTTATGGCGATGCTTTGTCTGGCCTCGGGTAACAGCTTCATCACCGAAAAAATTTTCCCGGAGAGGTTCAGCCATGTAGCCGAGCTGAACAGGCTATCGGCTGAGATAAACAAGGTTGGATCGAGTGTGGTAATCTCGGGCAGAGAAACTCTTCTGGGCGCGCCGGTAATGGCATCGGATCTAAGGGCCTCCGCGGCGCTGGTTCTGGCGGGGCTTGCCGCAGAGGGAAAAACCATAGTAAACCGTGTGTATCACATTGACCGCGGCTACGAAGATATTGTCTCCAAGCTACAGGCGCTTGGAGCGGCTATAGAACGAAAACACATCGATGACTGATTGACTTTTGAGCGGATTTGACAAAGACATACTAAAACAGAACCTCCACACCCATACAAGCCTGTGCAAACACGCAGAGGGCAGTGTTCGGGATTACTGCGCCGCGGCGCTGAACAGCGGAATAGAAGTGCTTGGCATCAGCGACCATAACCCTATGCCCGGCGACCGCTGGATATCCATACGTATGTCGCAAGACCAGCTCTGCGGCTATGCCGAAGCCATCGAAGATGCACGCAAAGAATTTGCACCTGAAATGCGGGTAATTGCCGGCCTGGAATGCGATTACGTGCCTGAATACCTCGATTTTTACCGCCGGAAATTCCTCGATGAGTACGGGTTTGAGTATCTCATCGGCGGACTCCACCTGTTCTATCATGCCGGCCAATGGCAGAGCTGCTACCTGGCCCTGGACAGCAGAGCGGCACTGCGGGCATACACCGAGCAGTATGTTGAGATGCTGGGCAATGATATGTTCGCGTTTGCGGCTCATCCCGACCTGTTCGCTTTCGGCTGGTTTGAGTGGGACAATTATACCATCGGCTGCGCAAGGGAAATACTCACCGCCGCCCAGGAAAGCGGCAAGCCGCTGGAAATAAACGGCTTCGGAACCATAAAAAACATGGTTGACGATCCCGCCGGCCCGCGGCCGCCATACCCCCTGCCGCAATTCTGGCAGCTCGCAGCAGAATACGATATCACCGCGGTGATCAATTCAGACGCTCACTCGCCGGACAACATCACCGCAGGCATGACAGACTGCCTTGATATAGCCCAAAAATACGGCCTCCGCAGGGCAAAACTCGAAGATATGATAAAACCGGCTGACGAACAAAACAGCTTATAACGTTTTCCGCCGCATCGGTGAACAAAGCATTGCACCGGCAATAGGCAATTAAACGTATTTCTTTATAAAACATAACCTTAATCACATAAGAACGATGAAACTTGTTTTTGTAAATCCATGTATCCCATGAATTTATTCATGTTTTTTATGTTTTATTTTGTATTAGTGCCCTTTATTTATTAAAATATCAGAAGTACAGGAAAAAGACTGATTAGCTGTTATATTAGCGTTCTGTACATGAAAAACATATTTACATGAGGTGCATCATGCAAAAGTTCGTGAGTGGATTGATTTTGTTGTTTTTAATCACTTCTTTTTCTTCTAACATTTTCGCGGAGGACCCCGACTACGGAAGCACTTTGGAGACCGCCGAAACTGCTGTCACAGACGGAAGCGCCTATTACGGCGTTTTGAGCGACAGCAGCGACCAGGACTGGTTCAAGTTCAGCCAGAGCGGCAACAACCTCTACCGGCTGACTCTCCTCAATTCCGAGTATAACTGGAAATATATCCATGTTTACATTATAGACGAGTTTGATTTTATCCGTGAGCTGCCCCATATCACTGCGTATAATCAGGGCCAACAGGCACAGTATTTTATCGAATACCCATACGACTGCTACATCAAGGTCTCTGGAAACGCCGGTTCGTACAGGATAAATGTTGAGTATCTCGAGACGGTCGAGCCGGATGACTATCAGAACGCCTGCGATGACGCGGCAGACCAGATAGTAATAGACGCCGGCCCGCTGGCAGCAACTCTGGACCATACAGACCCCGAATTCTACGATACGGACTGGTTTTATTTCCAGCCCCAGCCGCTGCACAAGTACCGTATCAAAAAGACTCAGGCGGCTAACTCCAATCTGTGGTTCCAGCTTTACAACGATGCCTGCCAGCAATTGTATGGCAGCACCAATGAAATTACATTTATCCCCTGGGACGCGAATGACTATAAGCTCTATCTGCATGGCGACGTGAACCGCTACGGAAACTACTATACCATCGAGATCGAGGATATAGATTCATATACCGATGATCACCTGAATACTTACGGCGGCGCGACCGCCTACACTCCCGGCAGCGGCGAGCTGTTCTGCAGCATAGATTACGAAGCCAATGTCGGCAGTGACCTTGACTATCTCACATTTGAGCCGATCGCAAACACACGCTACAGTTTCAAATTGAAAAATTTAGAGTACAGCTGGAAGTATCTTAAGGTATATCAGGAAGATGAGTTCGGTATCGCCCAGGAGCTCTGCAACACGTCAGCCTACAACCAGCTAAACGAATGCACGGCGTTTTTTGAGTACGACAGAACAGTTTACGTTCGTATGGAAGGAAGTGTCGGCAATTACAGCGTCGAAATAAACCAGCTCGATACGGTAACAGATTCGTATTCTAACTTCTGCCAAAGCGCTTTCCCAATCCTCATTGACGAGGATATTATCGGAACGCTTGTACACGATGATCCGTATGATGTTGACTGGCTGAGTTTCCAGCCTGTGCCGCTGCAGAAATACCGTATAACACTTACCCCGGCGTCTAACTCCGGTGTCTGGTTCGCTGTTTATAACGATAACTGCCAGCAAATCTACGGGGCAACAAACGATATGACCTTTATCCCCTGGGACGCCGCGGATTATAAAATCTATGTTCATGGTGATGCCAACAGAAAGGGCAACTACTACAGCATCAAGGTCAAACCGCTGGAGAACGAATTTTACACCGATGACTGGCCCAATACCCGCGAAACCGCGGCAAATCTGCCCAAGGACGGCACCGAGGTTGATGTCGCGTTAGAGTACGAGGCCAATTTAGGCACCGACGTTGACTGGTTTACCTTCGTAGCCGCTCTGAGCGGAAATTACCATTTCACAATCATGAACCCCGAATACAACTGGGATACGATGCGGATTTACAGGGTAAACGAAACGAATCAGCTTGTCGAGGTACGGGCCGAGAGTGCCTATAACCAGCTCAAGGAGTTTGATGTTGCCCTGACTGAAGGTACCCACTTTGTTCGTATGGAAGGCAGCGTCGGCGGCTGTGTCATTACCCTGCAGTCACCCGAGCCGCGATGCGGCGATCTCGACCACCCATACCCGACGGCGGACGCCAACAGAGACTGTGTGGTTGATATGCACGACATAGCCGAGATGGCACTGCAGTGGCTTACAGATGTTCGTCCATAGTGAAAATTGAATAGAAACGAATAATCAGCAGCGGTTTTAAGTATAACGGCGGAAGCAATAAAACCAAAGATTTGCTTCTGCCGTTAGGCCGCTGATTTATAAGTAGGTTCTTTTTAGAGAGGGCTAAAAAATGAAAGGTTTTTTTATTGTAACATTAATTTTGCTGGCGTCATTGTTTACGGCTGTATTTGCCGAGGATCCCGATTACGGCAGCACATGGGAAACCGCCGAGCTGATAACTCCAGACAGCACTTTGTATGTCGGTGTATTGGGAGAAGGTGACCAGGACTGGTTCTATTTCCCCCAGACCGGAAACAACCGCTACCGCTTCACCATCACAAACCCCCAAAGCGGCTACAAGGTGATGAAGGTTTACCTGCTGGACGAATTCAACATTCTCAAGGAAATGGTATCCCTAAGCGCCTGGACAAACACCTTGCAATCCCAGCCGTTCTTTGAGTATGACTACGATGTTTATATTCAGGTTTACAACACAGCCGGAGATTACAGCATCCGGGCGGATTACCTGGGCAATACGCCGCCGGATATGTACATGAATTCGTGTGTTGACACGGCGGACGAGATTATCCCGACAACAGACCCGCTCAACCCGATAGCCCCCACCGTGGGAACGCTGGATCATCTCGACCCGGACGAATACGATACGGACTGGTTCTACTTCCAGACACAGCCGCTTCATAAGTACCGCATATACAAGACTCATGCATCAAATTCTAACGTCTGGTTCAGGCTCTATTCGGATGCTTGCGGCCAGTTGAGCGGTAACACATCCGATTTTACCTTAATACCCTGGTACGGCGATGATTACCGGCTGCTGCTGGAAGGCGATGTCAACCGCTACGGAAATTATTACACGGTTGAGATCATCGACCTCGAAAGCTACACAGACGACCACGGCAACACCTATGATGCCGCAACGGCGTATGAGCCGGACGTTACCGGCGAGCTCTTCGCAAACATAGACTACGAGGCGAATCTGGGCAGCGACCTGGATTGGTTCACCTTTACACCGACGGCGAACACACTCTACCGCTTTACAAACAAGCACCTGGCAGGCGGGTATATAACGATGCGTGTCTATCAGGAAAACGAGTTCGGAGAACGTATTGAGCAGTGCTCCGTGAGCGCCTGGAACGAGGTAAGACAGCTGACAGCTTTCTTTGAATACGCCAGGCCGTGCTATGTTCGCTTTGAAGGTGTAGTCGATGAGTACAGCCTTACGATTGAGACCGTTGAGACCCTGACGGATTCATACTCCAATGACTGCGAGTTTGCTTCCGAGCTGCTTGTAGGCGAGCTTGTCGGCGGAACTCTGGTACACGACAGCCCTTACGATGTTGACTGGTTTGTATTCCAGACACAGCCGCTGCACAAGTACCGCATTTACAAGACTCACGCGTCAAATTCAAATGTCTGGTTCAGGGTATTTTCAGATGATTGCCAACAGCTCTCCGGGAATACAAGTGACTTTACGATTATCCCGTGGTACGGCGAAGATATTAAAGTGTATCTGGAAGGTGACGGCAACCGTCTGGGCAATTATTACACGATCGAAGTTACTGACCTTGAATCCTACACGGACGACTGGCCAAACACCTGGGACGCGGCGGCAGAGATGCCAAAGGACGGCACAGAAGTTGATGTGTTCTTTGAATACGACGCAAACATCGGTACAGATGAGGACTGGTTCACCTTCATTGCCGGCCAGGACGGAGTGTATCACTTCATGCTCGGAAACCCCGAAGGCGGCTACGACACCATGCGCATTTACAGGGTAAACGAGATTCAGCAGCTGATAGAGGTAACAAACCAAAATGCCTGGAACCAGGTCAGGGAGTTTGATGTAACCCTTACAGCGGGAGTGCATTACATCAAGATGATGGGATCCGGCGGCTGCACGATCAGCCTTGTCTCGCCCGAGCCCCGCTGCGGCGACCTCGACCACCCGTACCCAATGTCAGACGCAAACCGCGACTGCGTTGTTGACCTGCTCGATGTAGCAGTAATGGCAGCCGAATGGCTTACAGATACGAATCCGTAAACACAAATAATCAGAAAAAGATGAGTTTTACACGCCGGGCATTGAGGATTTCCTTAATGCCCGGTTTTTTTTACGTGAGATGCGAGTGGTGCAGCCGGCTTTGAGCCTGAGAAAAACATGATCGCATACCGTTCCATAACTTTTCAATTTCCTTCTTATCTTTTAGCTTTAAACAGTATTTTATTTAGTTTTGTCTCCATCCGTGTTTATCCATGGTTTTATTTTTATTTACCTTGACGGCAGCCCCTTAATCTACTAAGGTAATACAGGGTATAAAACAATTGAATCAACTGCATTAAAAGTAAGGGCGTCTATTATGTCTAAACAAACCAGTTTCTCAATTCTCTTCGCCGTATGTGTGCTTATCCTCGTACTCCCCTCAACCCTGCTCGCATTCGCCGGCGGCGACGGCAGCCCCGAAAACCCGTACCAGATTTCCACCCGGGCCGACCTCGAAGCGGTAAACAACGATCTGGCAGCGTGTTACATCCTGATAAACGATATTGACCTGGCGGGGACGGTTTATACCATGGCTGTTATAGCGTCTGATACTGTGACTGGGAGTAATACCTTCGACGGTACGCCGTTTGCAGGTTCATTTGACGGCAATGGCCACATTATCAGCAATCTAACAGTTGACGGCTCATACTTCTGCGGGCTGTTCGGCGAGATTGGAGCAGCGGGTTCAGTTTACGCCCTTGGCCTGGAAAATGCCTCAGTTACTGCAAAATATTACTTCGCCGGCGGCCTGGCAGGCAGAAACAACGGCAGTGTGTCGAGCTGCTATTCAGCCGGCTCGATTACCGGAGGCCGTGAAGTTGGGGGTCTGGTGGGCAACAACTACGACGGCAGTGTGTTTAAGTGTTATTCAATTGCCACGGTTGGTGGAGATTTTGAAGTCGGCGGTTTGGTGGGCAACAACTTCGGTAATGTTTATAAGTGTTATTCAGCCGGCTCGGTTACGGGAATTTTTGATCTCGGCGGACTGGTTGGGCATAACTTTGGTAATGTATCTATGTACTGCTTTTGGGATGTAGAAACATCCGGAATAGAAACAAGTGAGGGCGGCACAGGGGTTACTACCGCCCAGATGCAGGATATAAACACGTTTCTTAATGCCGGCTGGAAATTTGCGGATTTCCAGATAGCTGTCACGGGCTGGTATATGCCGCCGGAGAGCTATCCACGATTGTTCTGGCAGAAAACCGGAATTTTAGAAGTGCCCGATGTTACAAATCTGCCTCAAACTCAGGCTCAGAATATACTTGCTGAAAACGGACTCAATGTTACAGACACAAGGTATGTAAATAGCTGGCAGATTCCGCAGGGAAATGTTACAGGGCTTTCAGTTTGCATGGGCGGTTATGTGGATTCTTCAGCGCCTGTTGTTATTTATGTTTCTTCCGGTTCCAATGGAGACGGCACACAGGACTACCCGTACGAGATAGCGTCACAGGTTGACCTTGACTCGGTAAATACCGAACCGGCGGCAAACTACATAGTTACAGCAGATATTTACCTGTCTTCAATTGCTTATGCTAAGGCTGTTGTCGCCTACAATGTCGGGGCAGTCTGGGCATATGAAGGGACTCCATTTACAGGCTCATTTGACGGCAATGGGTTTGTCATCAGCAATCTTAAAATTGATGGTTCAAACTCTTATTCAAACTATTGCGGCCTGTTCGGATTTATAGCTGAGGGTGGTTCAGTTTATAATCTGGGCCTGGAAAAAGTCTCGGTTACAGCAACCAATAACTGCGTTGGCGGTCTGGTGGGTTCAAATTACGGCAGTGTTTCGAACTGCTATTCAAATGGCTCTGTCTTGTTTCCTGGAGGTTATAAGGCCGGCGGTCTTGTGGGTGATAACAGCGGCAGCTTGTCGGGATGCTGTTCATCCGGCTTGGTTCGTGGAAGTGATAATGCCGGCGGACTTGTAGGGAATAACAGCGGCAGTGTGTCGGGCTGTTATTCAACCGCCTCAGTAATTGGAGGTGATAATGTCGGCGGCCTGGCGGGAGAAAACAACGGCAGTGTGTCGGGCTGCTATTCAATCGGCTCGGTTACTGGAAGAGATAGGGCCGGTGGGCTGACGGGGTACAACAACGACGGCAGCAGTGTGTCGAAATGTTATTCAAAAGGTTCGGCTACTGGAAATAATTACGTTGGCGGTTTGGTCGGGGAAGACCGCGGCAGAACGTCGAACTGCTATTCAACCGGTTTGGTTACTGGAGATAATTACGTTGGCGGTTTGGTGGGCGGTGATCCTGGGTATTTATCGAACTGCTTTTGGGATGTCGAAACTTCCGGTATGGAAACAAATGTTGGCGGCACAGGGCTCACAACCGCTCAGATGCAGGATATATTTAGGTTTACGGATGCCGGGTGGGATTTTGTTAATGAGACCGCTAACGGCGTGGATGACAACTGGCAGATGCCGGCGTTTGATTATCCTCGTTTGAGCTGGGAAGCGATTGCGCCGACTAACAGCGATATGGCGATGCTTTCCGCTTACTGGCTAAGCGGCGGCTGCGCTGCACCCGACTGGTGCGGCGGTGCGGACCGTGATTTTGACGGAAGTGTAACTGTTGACGATTTGCTGCTGCTTGCGGATAACTGGCTTTACCAGTGACCGTGAAATATCAGCTTCGTTGTAACATCTTAAATAATGCTTAACTCATCCGCAATTCTCTGGAGTGCGGCGGCAAGCGTCAGCGCGACGCCGCTTTATAAACCTTGGAGACCGATTTTGTTGATTAAACATACCGAATGTAGGAGTTCAAGCTTCAGCTTGTAAAAACATAAAACACACTAAAGTGTGAACTCCTGCAAGAGCGGCGCCGCCTCGCTCCGCTCGTTGTCGCGCGCACTCCAAAGGTTTGCACAGCCTGTTCTAAGGCCTGCAAA
This sequence comes from Limihaloglobus sulfuriphilus, assembly GCF_001999965.1. Classification (GTDB taxonomy): domain Bacteria; phylum Planctomycetota; class Phycisphaerae; order Sedimentisphaerales; family Sedimentisphaeraceae; genus Limihaloglobus; species Limihaloglobus sulfuriphilus. The sequence goes on from NZ_CP019646.1 coordinate 2,980,048, forward strand.
GATAATTCACGAATTTTCTCCATTTGAAATCAATTAGACAGGATTTACATGATTAACAGGATTTTTATTTTTAAGTTATCTTTATCCTGTGCATTCTGTAATCCTGCCAAACATGAATTAAGAATTTAATCGGATTAAAATTTACCATGAAGTGCATGAAGGGCATGAAGAAATCATATAAAAACTTCAATTTCTTCAATATCTTCATGGTTAAAAATAAAAGTTTGGGCGTATTGTGCTCAGTGTCGGGCTGGAAGACTAACTTACGTTAAAAGAATCTCTGTGTCGGGCTGTAAGCCCGGCCTGCGGAGAGGACGGTTACTGACTCAGCTTAAATGCAGATTTTAATTGTAAACTGCTTGATTTTTTTGTATCATCTTCTTTAAGGTTTTTAATCTTAAAGACATATCCAATAATCGGAAAGGTAGAAACATGGGCATGAAAAAACGCGTATTCAGAAAAGTTATCGGGGAGTTCTTTTCTACGAGAAAGATTGTAATACCACTTCTGCTGTTTTTGATGCTCGCTGTTTCAGGCTGCCGGCAGGCAACAGCGGATTACAGAGCCGAAACCAAAAAACAGAAAGATGAGCGTATGCAATGGTGGCGCCGGGCGCGTTTCGGCATGTTCATTCATTGGGGCCTTTACGCAATTCCCGCCGGTGAATGGAACGGCAACACCAGCCATGCCGAATGGATCCGGCATACCGCTAAGATCCCGCTGGAAGAGTATGAAAAACTCGGAGCTCAATTTAATCCGGTAAAATTTGACGCTGACAAATGGGTGTTCTGCGCCAAGGATGCCGGAATGAAATACATCGTCATAACCAGTAAGCATCACGACGGATTCTGTCTCTGGGACAGCAATGTAACCGAATACGATGTCATAGACCATACACCGTTTGACCGGGACATTCTCGCTGAGCTCAGCGATGCCTGTAAAAAGCACGATATCCCTTTGTGCTTCTATCACTCTATTATGGACTGGCACCACCCGGACTATCTGCCGCGGCGGAAATGGGAAAATCGCAGCGCGGAGGAGGCTGATCTTCAGCGGTACATCGCCTATATGAAAGCTCAGCTAAAGGAGCTTGTAGATCGCTATGATCCGGCGGTACTGTGGTTTGACGGCGAATGGGAAGACACCTGGACACACGAAGAAGGGCTCAAGCTCTACGATTATGTACGCTCGCTCAAACCGGATATAATAATCAACAACCGTGTTGATAAGGGCCGGCCCGGCATGAAAGGCATGACCCTCGAAGGGAACTTTGCCGGCGATTTCGGCACACCGGAGCAGGAGGTACCGGAAACCGGCTTTGAAGGCGTTGACTGGGAAAGCTGTATTACAATGAACCGCCACTGGGGCTGGAACAAGAATGATAAAGACTTTAAATCGGGCGAATATCTGATCCGCCAGCTCGTTGAAATTACAAGCAAAGGCGGCAATTACCTGCTGAACGTAGGCCCTAAAGCTGATGGGTCTTTCCCGCAGGAAAGTATCAAACGGCTGGAGCAGATCGGCGACTGGATGGACATAAACGGTGAATCGATCTACGGCACCACGGCAAGCCCGTTCGGGCATCTGGCATGCGGACGCTGCACAGCCAAGATAAAAAGCCGTTCAGCCGTTCTATACCTGCATGTCTTTGACTGGCCAACCGACGGCAGGCTTCACATTCCAGGATTGAGGAATAAAATCAAAGAGGCATACCTGCTTGACGGCGGCAAAAAGCTCGAGACAATTTCGAACAGCCGGGGCGTAACGGTTCTGGTTCCCGACGAACCAAAGAACAAAATCGACACGGTAGTGGTGCTCAAGGTTTCCGGCAAATTAGAACTTGAAAACGCCGATTAAATCTTAACTGACCCAGGAAATTAGTATTCTGCATAATCTATAAAATCGCTGTTTGCCAGTTGGCGAAAGTCCGGGACTCTATGCAGCGTTATCGCGTTGCCGTCGTGGTTGTCGGCCGTGTCTCCATCAACGTTCATCGTCTTCTCGGTCAGCGGGCTCTCGACGTGTGAGCGGGCTATTACCAACAAATCATCACCGGATATAACGAAGTGTGGATAATGATATGAATGCGCCCAGCCGCGGCTGTATGCAACCATCCCCGCCATGAACCAGTCCGCGGCGTTGCGGCTGTAAAACAGTGCCAGGTTTGAGCGTTCCTGGGTGGCAAGCCCGCCCTTCATTTTTATATCGCTGATATCGCGGGTGGAGTTTCTGTTGACGTTGCTCGCCATCCAGTAGAGGCCGCTTTTCACGTCGTATTCTGCGTAGCAGTGCGTAACGCCAAGGCCCTCATCAAATCCGATCCGCTCAAATTCCGCTATCAGCTCATCGCCGCTGTCATCGAAGATTACCCTGCCGGATATGCTGTCGTTGACGTTCTGGGACATGCGCAGCAGGTTCAGTATCCTGCCATCTCCGCCTTCATGCCCGAGCCTGATGCAGGTTCCCTCGAGCCAGCCGGACCAGCGGCCGGCATCGTCGGGGCGGCCGTTTTCGTCGCGATAATCGAAAATCATCCCGAAAACATCATGCATCGCTTTGCTGTACGCGAAAACAGGATTAGCAACAGGGTTTGAAATGCGCCACAGCTCACTATCACAGAGATTAACATCCTCATCATCAGGAGCATCAACCGCCATTACCCAGAAATCACGTTTATTACCCAGCGTTCCCGCCGCGGCCTCCAGAGTTGTGCCGGGCCTGAAAATCCACGGGCCGGAGCTGTTTACTGGCGAAACTTTGTATCTTTCATGCCTGCCCCAGTTTTCCGGCCTGAGCAGAAAACGGCTGTTTTTTTCGTCAACGTCCATTACCCTGCAATGGAGTTTCTTTTTTCCGGATTCAAGACAAACCAGAGTGTATCTCGCCACGGCGGAGGCGTCTTCGACTTTTAACCAGGTTGCCTTTTCATCGAAGTCATCTTCTCTGAATGCCGCCGGCTCTGCCAGCTTTGTCTGCGGTACGGGAACGCACATCGTCGGCGCGACTTCGAACGAACAGGCAACCCGGCCTCTGGATACCAGCACTCCGGCATTGCCGGTATGAACTGCCAGCCCGCGAGTGCATTCTATCTCTGTCGGCTCTGACCAGGTCTTGCCATCGTCGGTGCTGCGGATGATTTCCATGCAGCTGCGGTCTTTGTTAGGGCTTTTCCAGATCGCTGTCGGATAGATTACATATATCCCGCTTTTTGCGACAAACAGATTAGGCCATGGAATAACATCAAGCGAATTGAGCCTCTGCCAGCTGCAGCCGTTATCATCGGATTTTATCAGTGATGCAAAACCTCTCGTGTCGCCGCTGTACAGGGCCAGGAGCCTGCCGGTTGAGGTCTTTGCTATTGTGGGGTTGCCGGTGAAAAAGCCTTTTTTCCAGTCATTTATGCTCTTTGCCAGAACCTTATAATCTTCGCCTATAAGCTGCGGCTGCGGCGTAGATGTCCGCTCAATCCCCGGGCTCCACACAGGGGCGCTCCCGTTGGAATCATCATTCTCAGCGGCAGCTGCAAAAACCGCCGTCACGGAAAACAGCAATAAAAATAAAATACATCTTTTAGTAAACATTTTAATCTCCAGGCAAATAACGCAATTACCAGTCCGTCATAACCGTCCTCAAACGAACTAAAAAGTGTCTGACCCCTTTTTTGTAATTGAGGCTCATAAACTCATTATCTGTAGTTAATTAAGAGACGCGAGCATTGTGTCTCTACTACGGTTAGGGGGCAATCAACCCATCATAACCGTACGCTGTATGATTTCTTCCTGTGTTCTTCTGTCCAGGTTGTTCCAGTAGTCAACATATCCGCTGACCCTTACCAGCAGGTCTCGGTATTTTTCCGGCTCCTTCTGTGCTTTTAGAAGTGTTTCCTTGTTGACACAGTTGATCTGAATATGCACGCCGCCCTTTTTGAAATAGGCGTTTATAAGCTCGAGAACTTTCTTTCTGTTCTCCGAGTTATCCAGCAGGTCGGGGTGAAACCGTATATTAGATATCACCCCGCCGACGTACTGATCCGCCCGCGTCTTGGCGTATGAGTTGAGCAGTGCGGTAGGCCCGCTGGTGTCTGTGCCGCTCTGGGCGGATATTGACGGCGGCATAGCTTCCCAGTCGCGGCGGCCGTCGGGAGAGGCCTTGGTATGGCTGCCGGTAAAGACATGGGCGGCCCTGGCGATCGCCTCGAGCCAGATAGTCCCGTTAGACCTGAGCGAGCGGTACTTGCCAAGCTCTTCAATGCATATAGAGGAAACGATATCAAGGTATTTGTCCGCGTAATCGTTATCGTTGCCGAACTTAGGCGCTTTACGGAAATATGTGTGCAGGTCTTCATATCCCTGCCAGTTATTATCTATGGCATCTAAAAGCTCCTGCTGCGTCGCGATCTTATCCTCAAATACGCACTTCTCTATCGCCGCCAGAGAATTCACCACCGATACAACATCGTAGAGCCCGACCGCCCAGTGGAAATAGTCCGTTTCAACCATCAAATCACGGCCTCTTTGTATGCAGCCGCTCATCAGAGAAGACGCAAACGGCAGCGGGCGGTAATGAGCGTGCAGATCGTCCATGATATTCGCCGCGGCGACGAGTTTCTCAGCGCATACCGCCACGTGCTTCCTGAACTCCTCAAGAATATCATCTATACCGGAAAACTCGCCCAACTTTTTGCCTCTGCGTGTGAAGACCGGATTCTTTTTATCCTTCTGCATCCGCCATTGATGGTCATACTCCGGTGCCAGCTCCGCCAGCACGTCAGCGTAGCGGTACTCGCCGCCGTGCAGGGTCAGATCGAGAACGCGTGAGACAACGATAGGCCGGCACAGCCCGCCGCCGAGCATTTTACCCGGGATTTCGGTTTCGTTGCAGCCGATCAGGGCGTAATCAACAGCATCTTCTTCTTTGACCTCCCATTCCATCATGCCCGGTATCAGCACCTCATCGTTGACTATCGCATAGGTTGCCTGGCCCTGATATGTGCCCTCGAGTATCTCGTCAACCAGTTTTGGGTTGATGTTTCTGTGCCAGCGAAGCGTAGTCTGGGGCTGAACCATCTGAGTCGCCCTGTCGGCCTTTATGCACATCAGAGAAAGGTCGTTTGACATGTCATTGCCGTCCTTGTCTCTGCCGCCGAGAGTAACTGTCTGGGTGAGCGAAATTTTCAGCCCGCCTATGGTCAGCTCCATACACTTTACGTAGAAATTCTGTATCAGCTCAAACGCGAACTTCTCATCAATCAAACCCTGTTCGAGGTCTTTTTTATACAGCGGGTACAGGTATTGATCGATCCTGCCAACGGAAATGGAAAAGCCGTTCTGCTCTATGTGCATCAGCAGATGTATCAGCCAGGCCGCCTGGAGCCCCTGCCAGAAATTCTGCGCTGGAAATTCGGGAACGACCTTGAGGTTATAAGCGATTGTCTTGAGCTCTTTTTTGCGGCTTTCATCATCAGTTTCTTTTATCATCTCCTCTGCCTTAAAAGCGAGCCTGTGAGCAAAATCGACCACCGCCTCGAGCGATATTATAACCGCTTTTAGAAAATGATAGCCTTTAGGGTCATTGAGCCGTGTTTCGTCAAGCCTTGCCTGCGCCTCGTCGATTATCGCCCTGATTCCCTCCTTAACCACCCTGTCGTACTGCACTACGATATGCCCCTGGCCCTCGTCGCGGCCGTAGGGGTTGCAGCAAAAATCACGGTCACGCAGCTTTACCAAATCTTCGGGCATTGCGCTGTCAGAGATATCGCGCATATTTCGTCCCTGCCAGAAGTCTTTTATCTGCCTGAATATCTGTTTATCAGACTCGGCCGCGAAGGAATCTTCCGACAGCAGCGTCTCCATCTTGAAATTGACATACCTGGCGGGCAGATCCTGGAGGCTGTACTCGGGATACATCTCATAGCAGGAGTGTTTCGCCGCGTAGTTGCCGATGATGAGTTCGCCGTCCTGTATATAGATTGTCCGGTTTTTCAGTATATGCGCAAAGGCTTTGGCACGTTTGACATACAGATGCTCTGGCTCGTATTTTTGGTACGCCTCTGTTATAAGCCTGCCGCGTTCGGTAATCCATTCAGGTTCATTGTTGAAGATATTTTCCTTGAGATTATAGATTCTATCTGTCATCTCGTTGGGGAGGCCGGCAACCTTATCACTGAACACTGAATCTGCATTATTTGCTGTATTGTGCATTTTTGTCTCACTTTCTGTAAACTGCCTGAAGATTATTTGACCTCAGGTAACTTTGTATTTCATTCATCCGCTCCTGCGAGGGAGGCTCAATCGCTGATAATTCGTAATCAAGGCCCATGCTTGCGTATTTTCTCAAACCCAGTCTGTGATACGCCAAAAGCTCTAACTCGCCGTCAAAACCGCACTTTTCGAGAAAATCGCAAAGCTCTGTTAAATCTCCGGCTCCATCGTTTATCCCGGGAATGACCACATATCGGACAATCAGGTCTTTATCCATCGGGCAGGAATTGCGGAAATTTTTGAGAATCTGTTCATTTGCCATGCCGGTATATTCCAGATGTTTGCGGCTGTTGATCAGCTTAATATCAAACAATATTCCGTCGGCGTCTTTTACAACAGAGTTGTACACTCCGGGCGAGGCGGCCCCGTTTGTGTCAACATATACCGAATATCCCGCTTCTTTACATTCCTGTATCAGGGCTCCGGCAAAATCAGGCTGCATCATCGGCTCGCCGCCGGAGAGAGTAACCCCGCCGCCCGATTCTGCATAGTAAATCTGATCTTTTCTGATGATTTCTATCACGTCAGAGACCGACATTGTCTCTCCGGCGATCTCAATGGCATCTACGGGGCAGATTGACTCACACTTGCCGCAGAATGTACAGGAATTTCTATCCACCGTGTGAGTACCTGCTTCTATTTTATGGGCATTTACAGGGCAAACAGTGACGCATCTGCCGCAAAGTGTGCATGTGTCGTGATTTAGTAAAAATGTCCGCCTGGCAGGTATCGTTTCAGGGTTGTGGCACCATTTGCATCTGAGCTGACATCCTTTAAAGAATACCGTTGTGCGCAGACCGGGCCCGTCGTTTATGCAGAACCGCTGAATTTTATATATGCCCCCTGTAACACTGTTGATGCCTTGTTTGAGTCTTTGAGTCTGTTTTACACTCATATAATCCTGAAATAGCAGGTTTGTGTTGTTATGTTTTTTTTACAGGGTTTTATTATGAAAGCATATTCTATATATTTTTTTGCTCAAGTCAAATTGTCTTTGTGCCGGGTCAATTCGGAAAAAAGCACCTCAAGCCGGCGGGTTTTGGGGCCTGGTTTTCCGCCGGAGATAGGGTTTCCGTTATATTCCACTATCGCAAGCACGTCTTTGCTGGTCGCCGCGAAGAACATTTCGTCTGCGTCAAGAATCTCACTGGTTTTTATCGGCCTCTCAATCAGCCGCAGGCCGGCATGGTCGCAGATGCTTATCACAAAATCGCGTGTTATGCCGGCGATTATGTTCTCATCCTGAGGATGTGTTACCAGTGTATCGTCATAAATCGCGAAAAAAGTTGAGCTTGCGCCCTCTGTTATCACATCTTTATCGTAGAGAACCGCATCATCGCAGCCCTTTAGGCTTGCCGCGTGCTTAGCCATAACGTTTGGCAGCAGATTCAGCGATTTTATATACCGGCACTTCCATCGCAGGTCTTTGTGAGAGATAACCTTAACGCCGGCAGCCTTTATTTCGCGGTAATGCTCGATCGGTGCCAGCGAGAGAAAAAAGCTCGGTTCCAGCTCGGTTTCATCCCAAAGGTAAGAGCGGGGCGCCCTGCCGCGGGTTATGTGAAAATATATTCCGCAGTCGGGAATCTCGGCGCGTTTATAAGCCTTTATAATATCATCTTTTACCTTATCCAGATCAATGCCGGTTATGTATATATCCTCCAGTGACCTGGCGAACCGGTCGAGGTGCCTTTCCAGGGCAAAAATCCTGCCGTTGTAGCTTCTGACAAAGTCGTAAACTCCGTCACCAAAAAAAAGCCCCCTGTCAAGCAGAAGCGGATCCACCTTTTCAGCAGGCATGAATTCATCGTTAATATATGCGAATTCCATAGTTATATTATTTTGCGCCTAATAAAAAAGAATCATATACAAAAAAAGCCCTTCTACAATGTCCGGGCGTCAAGACTCTTTGACTCAGTATAATGCGAAATTTACAAACAACACGAATTTTTTGCCGATAAATCCCACTTTTTTTAAAAAAACCTTTACTTGCCCTGCCAATTGGTTAAAATCTGCCGGTCTATAATTACAGAAAGATTCATGGAGAATATAAAAATGTATGCAATAGTAGAACAAGGTTCAAAACAATATAAGGTTTCACAGGGCGACAAGATCAATATTGAGCTTGTTGATCTGGCAGATGGCGCTGATACGCTTGAGATGGAAAAAGTCCTTATGGTAAGTGACGGCGAAAACGTTAAGGTCGGCACACCCTATATCGACGGTGCCAAAGTTGTAGCTAAACTGAGCAACGGCGAAGACGACTCTGTTGTCAAGGGGCCCAAGGTTTACCCTGCACAGTTCCGCAGGCGCAAAAACAGCCGCCGCAGAATTGGTCACAGGCAGAAATATCTCTCGGTTGTTATCGAGTCGATAAACGTCTAAACCTGATTTATAAAAGAATTTAAAAACCCGCAGCACCTGTTCTAAAGTGCCGCGGGTTTTTTGTTGGTAAGTTTTAAGTCAGATTGCCTAAGAGCTGAGACTTCAGCTTTTGTTGAGTGTTTTCCTCAAGGCTATCGCACCGCCCAGTACCATGAGAACCGCTGTCGCCGGCTCCGGTATAACAACATCGTCAGAGAGCGGCTCATTGAAATAGAGCATGTTGTCCCAGCCGTTCGTCAGGCCGCTCATACCAATATTGATATATGCGTATGTCTTAGTTAAATATGTCTGCGGCACATAAATAATCAAATCTATTACGCCGCTTTGCCCTTTTCCGCCGGCCAGCTCATAAGAGAAATCAATGGAATTGTCAATCCCGTTTTCCGGATCGTCCATATCGTAATCCAGCTCCAGGTTTGAAAAATCAAGTCCCGTCTCGCTTGCGGAATCAGATGTGTAAATCTGGAATGTTTCGAAAGTTGTGATGGTTCCGTTGCCCTGCTCATTGACATTTAAAAGCAGCTCATAGTATTCAACCCCTTGAATTTTCCTCTTAGTAATAAGATCCAGGCTTAGCCCTGCGTTTTCGTTGTATCCTAAAAAGCTGCCGGTTTTTTTGTCATGGCTCCACTGAAAAATTTCTGTGAACGCTTTTTTGTCACCTGCGGCGATTCGCGGATCGAGCTGGCCTTCTATAGTATTTTGACCGCTTCTGAAAATACCGCCGTTAAACACTTCCTGATTATTGATGTTGCTTTCGTTTGTGGCAATTTCGACATGTGCGGCGAATACCGCTGTTACGACTGACAGATACACTGCTGCTGTTAAACTTAGAGGTTTCATTACACTTTCCCTGTACTTTTCCTATGTGTTTATAGTTTGGCCGCTCCAATTTCCCGATTGGAGCTTTTCCCATATTTATTTCCGTGTCATAATGTATAAACTATAGGCGGGAAGTCAAGGGATTGTTCCTGTTTTCCTTAAAAAACCAGGCTTGAAATACGAAAACAAGTATTTTTACGGGCTTGTTTTAACGAAATACCTCGTAATTTTACTAGTTTTTTGCGGCGGCCGACCCGTATTTTTACTAGCGAGTCAGACTTTGAAACCGAGCTATCAAAACGCCCCAAAGGTGAAAAACTATCAGCCGGCGTCATAAAGCGTCAGGTGGCTGCTTAGACTATCCATTTTTTGCGGATATTACGCAGGCTGATCAGAAAGAGAAGTGCGCAGAATATAATAAGCATCGCGAAGTTGAGCAGCGGAGGCATCCGCCCGGCGCGGTTTATTGAATTGTGCAGGATATCCGCCCCGTAGGTCAGCGGCAGTACATACGGCAGGGGTTTGAGCCAGATTGGAAATTGTTCTATCGGGAAAAACAGCCCGCACAGAAAGATCATCGGAAAACGGAAAAAGTTGGAGAATGTCTGTGCCTCGAAAACTTCTTTGACCGAAACCGCGATAAAAAGCCCAAGAAAAGTCGAGCTGACCGCGATCAGCACCATCGCCGGTATCAGAACTGCCCAGCTTATACCGGATAAGTCGGTCAGGAACGCGGCGATAATAATCGGCACAAGTGCGTTCACCGTTCCAAATATAATCGCCCCGGAGGTTTTGGCCAGCATCAGTGTTTCCAGGGAAATCGGTGCCAGCAGCAGCCGCTCAAAAGACCGTCCCTTTTTCTCGAATGTTACCGTAACCGAAAGCACACTTGTTGTGCCGAAAAGGATACTAAGCGCCACAAGCCCCGGCAGAAGCTCCGGCAGGCTCTCCATCCCAAGGCCCGAGCGTATGAAAAACATAACTACCCAAACCAGCGGGAACAGCAGGCCCCAGCTGATATTCGGTGGTTTGAGGTAATAGCTTCTCATGTCCTTAACCAGAATATTCCAGAAAGCAATCCAGGCCTTCATGATTTGGCTCCTTTACCGTTTTTTTCTTTTTCCTTGTTCATTGCGTCCGCCTCGATGCCTGTTATCTTAACGAAAACATCTTAGAGGCTGGGTTGTATTCTCCGGGCCTCGAGCACCTCGATTCCCTGCTCTTCGAGAAAACGCACCACCGCGCCGGCGAGAATCTGCTTATCAGCCTCTATCCTGATAAGCCCGCTCTGGGGGAAGATAAAATTCATATCCGCAAAAGAGCCGGCCAGCTTAATGCGTATTTTCTCATCGGTATCAGCGCATACAATCTGGACAACATGCCTGTTCTGCAGCGGCTGGAGGAGATTTTCGACCGAGTCTATCCTGACTATCTGTCCTGAAACGATAAATGCTATGCGGCCGCACAGCCGCTGCGCCTCTTCAATATAGTGAGTTGTAAGGAAAATGGTCGTGCCGGCCTTGTGCAGTTCTGAGATCAGCTGCCGCAACTGTCTGGCGCTTGCCACGTCCAGCCCCGTTGTGGGCTCGTCCAGAAAGAGAATCTCAGGCTCATGTATGATCCCCGCCGCAATTGTGAGCTTGCGTTTCATACCCTTAGAATAGCCGGCGAATTTGCGGCCGGCGGCCTTTTCCAGGCCGAATAGCTCAAGCAGCCGTCCGGCCTGCTCGACACGCTTTTTTTTGGGCATTCCATAAAGTGCCCCGCAGAAACAGAGATTATCGAAACCGGTCAATTCCGGATACAGGTTGCTCTCGTCCGGCACCACTCCTATCAGGTGCTGGGCCGCCCTGTGCTGCAGGCTGCAGTCCATGCCGCCGATGCGTATGCTGCCGCTGTCCGCTCTGGCAAGCCCTGTCAGCATGTTGATGGTTGTGGTTTTGCCGGCGCCGTTGGGGCCCAGAAATCCGAACAGCTCGCCGGGCCTCACGGAAAACGAAATGCCGTCAACCGCTTTGACACCGTCAAAACTTTTCGCCAGAGATTCTACTTCTATGGTATTAACGTTTTCATTCACGGTTATGACCTCAGCGTCTAATCTCAGGCGAGAGTAATTTCGTATGTACTTTGTTCAGGATTCCAGCTTCGCAAGATTAAACCCTTTGATTCCATCTCTTTTATGATTTCGACGGCATCTTCAAGGTCATATTGCAATATATCAACCAGCTGCTTTTGCAGCATTGGTTCACCGTACTGTCGCAGCATTGACAATATCTGCTTCTGTTCAGACGATAGTTCTTTGCGTTCTTTTGGGCTTAAACCGTCAGAAGTAACTCTTCTGCGATAAATAAACCAAACCAGCAGAATAATAAATATAACTGCTATTCCAATAATCAGAGCTGCTGTCCAGGGTTCGTTATAAATGGCATGGTGCGTATGTTTCATAATACAGCCTTTCTTTAAACAGCGTTCTATTGCAGAAAATTTATATACTTATAAGAATTGCGCTTGCCGTTACTGGGGTTGATTTCCACTTACACCGACTGACTCTGGCAGGACGTTCTTATCACGCAGCATGCCGCGATTGGCCAACACCCCGGCCAAATCGTCCATGGACCAGTTACCTTCATGTTTTCCGATGCCCTTCATGAACAAGGGAAAATCCACGAACTGCACCAACCTGTCGTCTATCAATGCCGTGTATTTTCCATCTATGACAACCGCAAATGGAAAATGGCTTTCGGGGAAATTATACTTTTGCAGCAATTCTTTGTTCTCAGGTTCTGTTATGATATAGTAAGTAACGTTCAAGTTTTTCTCGTGTTCCTGCAGAACATCTTTTGTTCTCTCCAATGTACGAAGGGAAGGCTCTTTTTCCTTGTAAAAGACTTCCACTGTGGGGGTTGTATTACTACTGCAAGAGGACAGCATGGCCGCTGCGCCCATAAGCAGAATCGCCATTGCGCCTGTAGATATTTTCAACATAATTTCAAACCTTTCTGCTATGCTCCCGGCAAAAGCCGGGCTTTCAAAAGACTAACCAATTATACAGTAATCAACTTGTCCGAGTCACGAACCACCTCATAATGATCTTTGAGTGTAGATATCGGGCATATCTGCGAGCCGCCGGACTTGCGCAGCTGCAGACACGTCCCGCAGGCAAGAAATTCGCCGCCTGCGTCCAGGACTTCCTGTGCCTGTCCTTTTACATCAAACTGCGGGTCCTCGATCTTGTCGATATCAACACCCTTGCCGGAGAGGAAAATCCGAATGCTGTCTCCCTGCCTGAGGCTGTAAAGTGCAAGCCGCAGCGTATTAAAAACGGTTTCAGGGTCAGTGTGTGTAATAACAATTCCAAGTTTCATTATGATTCTCCTTGAATCTCTAAAAGGTTATTGATTTCTGATCTCCAGTGTTCAAGAGTATTCTGGTTCAGACTGTAATGTACGAAATACCCCCTCTTATCGGGCACAACCAGCCCAACAGATTTGAGTATGCGAAGATGCTGCGAAACAGCTGCCGGCGTAATGCCGAGCCGGTGTGACAAAGCCCCAACACATAGAGACTTACCCGCGAGAAGGCAAATCATCTTCACACGGGTGTCAACCCCGAGGACTTTGCTTATCTGGGCTATTTTCTGATATCTATCCATAAGTTTATTTAATTATATTTGATTATACTTAAATAAACTCAAAAGTAAACACAAAAATTACCTGACTTAATAAAAATTATATACTCTTTCCCCCTCTTAGATGCGGTCTTTCAACACGCCTGTCCATACTGTTTTTCCCTCCCTTGCTTCCGGCCTAAATCTTTTTCGCAATATAAACACCATAACTGTAGTATTTGTGGTATTTTGATAGAGGGCTGTAATCAGCCGTCATTGTAAACTGTCCATATCCATGTTTTACCATCGTTTGTAAATTTCTGTTTCCAGACCGGCGAAATCCTCTGCCCTTGCCACGATATCTTCGCGGTCCTGTGCTGTAAGACCTGTAAATGTTCGCGCAAAATGCATACGCTGCCTGAGCTGGTCCACATTGTCAAACCCTCCGACCAGAACGCTTACCGGCAGAGACCATACGAAAAAGTGCATCTCTTCCAGGCTGACCTTGTCGGGAACCGCCCCGCGTTTCATAAGCATACCGTAGGCGGCGGTTTTCATCGCGATCACGCCCATCTTTCGCCTGAGCAGGCGCGGCAGAATGTGCTCTATATAACTCTCGTTGTATGGATCGACGATATTGACCGGCATCTGGCATGTCTGGAGAAGGTCTGTTTTATCGAGCATACGGTTGTGCGCCTTCCAGCTTCGATGACCTGTAAAACCGATATGCCGGACTTTGCCCTTTTCCCGAGCCTCGAGGACAGCTTCCAGAACACCATTTTCCAGCCTCTCATCTACATCTTTTTCACTCTTGATCGCATGAATCTGCCACAGGTCGATATAATCTGTCTTCATTCGAGCCAGTGAGCCGTCGAGGTGTTCTCTGGCTGTTTTGGCGTCTTTGGCCTCGGTTTTGGTCATAATATATACATCTTCACGGTACTTAGGCGTGAGGAATTTGCCGTAATACCGCTCACTGCCGCCTTTCTGGTACGCCTCGGCAGTGTCAAAAAAGCGGCAGCCGCCTTCGAGCGCCGCCTCGATCATTGCCTGTGCATCTTTTTCCGGGGCCCCTCCGATGTGTGAACCGCCGGCTCCGAAGATGGTTACCATCTCGCCGGTACTGCCAAGCGGCCTTGTCGGCAGCAGCTCGCCCAGACGGTCTGAGGGATTCTTGCTTGGAAGGTTATTCATGGTTTCCTCCTTTTGAGAACCATCTGCCCGCATACCGGCCATAGCGGCCGCCATTGCTGAGCTTTTGATAAATTTACGTCTGTTCATTATAAACACTCCTTAGTATGTGCTTTGATATCATATTAACAGACTGGATATCGACCTGCAAGATTTAATATAAACTCACGCAGGTTTAACAAACATAATCGCCGCGAAGCCCGCCTGTTTGGAGATGCCGGGCCTTACATCATCTGCCGCCAATTCGGCTTGCCGGGGCGGACAAAATAAAGCGGAAGCGGATTTTTGAAGCGAAAAACCGCCCTTTTCCGCCATCTCCACTGTCTTTTCTACCGTCAAAAAGTCAGCGCGGCTGTAAATTGGGTGTCCGTTTTCCTTTTTCTGCTGATAGTGTTTTCCCCACGGGCTTTCGGCGGGTACAAGACCTACAAGCAGTCTGCCGCCGGGTTTTAGCACCCTCGCGGCTTCCGCAAGAGCCTTTTGGCTGCCGGCAATAAAACAAAGCGTAAACGCTATAAGGATACCGTCAAAGCTGTCAGCCTCAAACGGCAGCTCTTCGGCGGAGCCGGTGTAAGTTTTGATGCCCCGCGCCGCCGCCAGCGCCAGCATTGCGGGTGACGGGTCGAGCCCTTCACCGATTCCCATGCGGCTCGCGAAACGGCCCGTGCCAACACCAACCTCCAGCCAGCGTCCGCGGCAGTCGGGGCATAACCGGCGCAGGCATTTGAGTTCCGCTTCAAAGATGTTTCCGCCCCTGGGACTTTCGTACCAGCTGTCGTATTCGTTCGCCAGAGTGTCAAACGGCTGTTTCAATAGCGTATCTCCATTTATCAGTGATTATAACACAACCTAAATACAGGAATTGGGCCTGTCCTTCTTTTTGTCGTCATCTTCACCGGGGCTGTTGACGGATCCGTAGAACCTCTCCCGCCACCACAGAAAGCGGCCCCAGTTGCTGTCAAGATTGTACTTGCCGTCCTTTGGAACGCCCTGCCAGGAGTTGACCTCCTCGAGCAGTTCATCACAGGGTTTGTCGAACGCCAGCAGCTCATAGGCGCACTTTATGAGCGTAAACTTTTTATTAGCCTCATCACTGCCGCTGTTGTGGTCGGGGTGATGTTTGACCGCCGCACGGCGATACGCCTTTTTGAGCTGTTCGGCATCGGCGTTTTCATCAACATCCAGAATCCGGCGGGCAGCCTTGCGGACTTCTATCTTGCGGTTTATACCGTCCATGAAATTTATATCGTGTTTCATTTTTTACCTTTTGATTAACTGACCTTCAATATACCAAAATAAATCCAGACTTCAAAGTGTGTAACATTTTTTTTCGAGTACGGCGGCAAGCGATGCCGCGACACTGCTTTAAAACGCCGCTGGGGCAGAACATAAAGCTCGGCGAACAAATCTTAAAAAACACAAAACCCATCAGCTATTGCAAACCAGGCTTAGTTAATTTTGGATGAGCTATTCCGTTTGTTTGTAAGTTGTTGAGCGGGTGGATTTAGCAACGGCAGTGAAACCGATTTTCCCCCTTTTTCTCTGGCTTCAGGCCTGATTCGAGCGAAAAAAACATTAAAAAACCTCAAATTGCCCCCATAGAAAAATGGTAAATCATTTTGCATGTGATATAATATAAGACATTAAACCAAAAGAACTTATATTATATTCTACAAAAGGATTTACCAATGGCTAATATACCACAACCCAGCTTGTTTTGCTACCAAAATGTTGAAAATCTCGGAGATTTAGAGCGGCTCGACCTGTTACTCAAGACGCTCGACGATGAACAACTAATGCAAACACTCGAAAAACGCCGCGGCAATGGACGTGATGACTACCCGATACGGGCCAGTTGGAACTCAATGCTTGCCGGCATCGTATTTGGGCACAACACCATCGAAGCTCTTCGCCGGGAGCTTTCTCGCAACGGTCAGCTCAGGGATATCTGCGGTTTTGATCCTCTCAAAGAGCACCCGGTACCATCATCAAACGCCTATACCAACCTGCTCAAGTCGCTTATGGAGTATCCGGCAGAAGTAGCCGGTATTTTCCAGAATCTTCTGGAGTGTCTTGCCCGGGAACTGCCCGGCTTTGGTCAGCGTATAGCGATTGACAGCAAAGTCATCCAGAGTGCGGCAAACTCCGGTTCAGAAAATAAGCCTGACGGCAGAAGGGATACTGACGGCGGCTGGGCAACAAAAACTTACACAGATAAAAACGGTAAGATTATCAAAAAAACAACGATATTTGGTTACAAGGTTCATCTGGCAGTGGATGCCAATTATGAACTGCCGATAGCACGTATCGTAACGCCGGGTAATGACAATGATATGTTAGAGGCGTACAATCTGGTTGACGCCTGTCCCTCAAAGGCTCTTGAGAAGTGCGAATATCTCTCGGCAGACAAAGGCTATGATTGCGGCGATTTCAAGCTATGGTTATGGAAGGAGCACGATATACGTGCTGTTGTTGATACTCGCAATATGACGCAGTTGGAACATAGCCCGGTTGAAGGCCTTGACAGGATATATTACAACCAGCAGGGTGAGGTGTTCTGCAAGTGCTGCAAGGGGGGAGAACTCAACAAGATGTGCAACAGGGGTTTTGAGAAGGATAGAGACAGTATCAAGTTCGGTTGCCCGGCACACCATCAAGGGCTGACATGCCCCGCATCAGGGAGTTGTCCAATTGGCAAGAGTATCAGGATCGGGTTGGAAAAAGACCCGCGTATCTTTATGGCTTTGCCGCGGGACAGCTATAAATGGAAAGACGAATACAAAAAACGGACTTCTGTCGAGAGGGTCAACAGTCGGCTCGATGTCTCCTTTGGTTTTGAAACTCACTATATTCGAGGCCTTAAAAAAATGCAGATGCGAGTAGACCTGGCACTGATCACGATGTTAGGCACGGCATTGGGGTACGTGAAAACCAAGCAGCCGCACTACATACGCTCACTGGTTAAATCAGAGTCGATCAAAATATCAGCCGCATAACAACGCAAATACAAACCAACAAACTACCTGCCACACTATCGGTGCGCCTAAAATCACACGACCAGAAGAAACACACACCAGGCTCGCCCCGACTGCTCCCCCAAAGCACGCCCGCAAGCCGAGGAAACGCCGATTAATCCGCATTAACCTACTGGGTATCAATAGTATTTTGTGGCAAATTTTCTGAAAAGCCTTACAAACGGAATTGCTCTGGATTTGATTTTTTCAGAACTATTTTGATATTATCTCTGTATTCAGGTATAATATTAGAAAGATAAAGGCTCAAAATATGTACAAATTATCAGAAAAAGCAGGTCAGCTTGACCCCAAGGTACTTGACATTCTCCCAGAATGCACCAGAAAAGTGCGGAATTATGACACTGATGCGGCAGTTATCTTATACGGTTCGCAGGCACGAGGGAAGGCCGGCAAAGATTCTGACATGGATATGCTGATACTTTTAAGTCATTCTATTCCCGCTGAAACTTTAAACAAATTACATGACGATATCTACGAAACCTCTCTGGCTAATGACATTGTCATAAGCTGCATAATAAAACCCCGCTCAAGCTGGGAAAACCTATCTCACAGGCTACAAATCTATATCATTCAGTCCAGATCGAAGGGATATTAGTACCATGAGCCGGTGAATTTTAAGGGTAAAATGGTAAGCACTTGTTTTATCACCCATCGCAGCCGTCGTGGTCCATGACAATTGACATTCATAAAACAAGCCCTGCTATGGGTTTGCGGCTGCGGCGGCGGGGGTGAAAATTTCTATTGCATATATTCGTTATCGGTATATAATATTCGATTCGTATGTTAACCTTGCGCGTAATCAGTGCAGGGTTTAAGACTTAAAAGACTTTACAGGTTTCGTTAAGGAAATAAAGTAAATGACATCTTCTTTTGCAACCGAAATTGATATTTTCAGCGGCGATGTGCCGGATTTTGAACAGATTGACAAGCTGATAAGCAGTGTAAACTCAAGCGAGCTGAACAGGGAGCGTTTCAGGAAAGACCTTGAGGCAAACGAAGACTCGGCAAAGAATATTGCCATGGGTCTGGGCTATTTTGTCACTGGCGACTATGCCGCGGCACAGGAAAAGCTCTCATCAGCCGCTGAAAGCGCGCAAAAGCATTACTACCTTGGCCTTATATATAAAAAACAACACCGCTACGATAATGCTGTCAAGGAATTCAACAAGGCGATGAAGAACAACGCCGACACAAACAGGGTTGACCTGCAAAAAGTAGATATCCTGCGTCTTGAAGGCAAATTCAAAGAGGCACGCGAAAAGCTCGGGACCTGCCGCCAGCTGCAGGGCACCGCGGACTACTATCACGCCCTGGGCTGCATCCAGAACTCTGAGGGCAATTACGAAGAAGCCCTGGCAACATTCCAAAAGGCCCTCGAGGCCGACGAAAACCACGTTAAGTCTATGTTTGATATGGCTTTGCTGATAGACCTCCGCGGCGATGAGGAAGAAGCGATAAACCTCTACCGCAAGATAGTCGAAATGACCCCGGCTAACGTGAACGCACTTCTTAACCTCGCGGTACTCTACGAGGACAAGGGCGAGTTCCAGAAAGCCGGCGATTGTGTGAATCTGGTCAACAAACTGCACCCGAACCACCAGCGGGCTATCATGTATCTGCGTGATGTTGAAAGCTCTAAGGTAATGGAGGTTGACGAGGAACGCGAAAAACTCAAAGACCGCCGCACCCAGATACTCGAGACTCCGATCACCGATTTCGAGCTGTCTGTCAGAAGCCGCAACTGCCTGCGTAAGATGAACATATTTACCATCGGCGATTTGATGCGAATCACCGAAGCCGAGCTGCTATCGTATAAGAACTTTGGCGAAACATCACTGACCGAGATCCGTGCGATGCTTGAATCCAAAGGCCTTCGCCTCGGTATGCACGCTGACGGCTCCGGCGAGGAACTGCCCGAGCCGATGGAACTTGATGACGAGGTCGAGTATGACAGCGACCTGCTGAGCAAAACGGTTGACGAGCTTGAACTTTCCGTTCGTGCCCGCCGTGCCGTTGACAGGCTCAAAATCAGAACGCTCGGCGAGCTTGTCAGCAAAACCGAGGCCGAACTGCTGGCATGTAAGAACTTTGGCATTACAAGCCTTACCGAGATAAAGGAAAGGCTGATGAAATTCGGCCTTAACCTTAGAAGAATCGAATAACACCTGGAGATAAAAGAGCTTATCACAAAGCGGCCTTTGCTTAGCTTCACGTAAATGCGGCAGCTCCAATACGGTATCTGCCGCGGGTTTAACCCTCGGCGGCTCGGCTGTAACCGGCGATGCCTGTTTTGCTTTTTTATCCTTTTAGCGGGAATTTATGCGTTTTCATCACAGCGATTTCCTGACAAATTTTAAACGACTGCTGCCGGCGGCATTTATAATCCTGCTTGCACTTATTTTCCTATGGCATACCCTTTTAAAACGAAAAATGGCTGTGCCCGAAGATGCCGGAGTTGCCGGCCAGCCGCTGGTAAGAGTGCTTGTAATGACCGGCATGACCGATGCAGATTTTGAATGTAAGAGCGGTTTTCGCGCAAATTCACTTTCCCATCCGGCAATAACGGTATCATATCCCGAAAAACATTTCGCCCCGATCACACTACGCGAGGGAGAGATCGTGATCGGAGAGGACAACTTCGGTACGGATGTTGAGCTTCACCCAATCTGCGGCGAAGGCCAATTTCCGGTCTCCTCCATCGCCGGC
Organism: Limihaloglobus sulfuriphilus; assembly: GCF_001999965.1. Classification (GTDB taxonomy): domain Bacteria; phylum Planctomycetota; class Phycisphaerae; order Sedimentisphaerales; family Sedimentisphaeraceae; genus Limihaloglobus; species Limihaloglobus sulfuriphilus. Next base: position 3,000,054 of record NZ_CP019646.1, read on the forward strand.
CGCTCGTACCGCGGAAGTCTGCGTCTGCGAAGTGATGACGGCAGTTTTTCGGTAATCAACACGCTGCAGATTGAGAGCTATCTGGCCGGCGTGATCTCGGCGGAGATGCCTGCACACTGGCCGCTGGAGGCGCTGCGTGCACAGACTATCGCCGCGAGGTCTTATTGTTTGTTTATAAAACACCGCTTCGGCTCTAATCGCCGGTGGGATGTCCGGGCAACACAGGCAAACCAGGTTTACCGCGGCATAGCAGCGGAGAGACGCCGATGCTGGCAGGCGGTGGAAACCACTGTAGGCATGGTTCTTACAAGCCCCGACAGCAGACATCCAGACCTTATATTCCCCGCGTATTTTTCTTCTGTGTGCGGCGGGCATACAGAAAACAGCCGCAGTGTATTCGGCGATTCATACGCTCCGCTGCAAGGCGTTGAATGCCCGGGCTGCGTGAATACCGCTCCCGATAAATACCTCAACTGGCAGGGATTTACAATCTCAAAAAAAGAGGCGTATCAGATACTGAAAAAACGCTACCCCACTCTTGAACGGCTCGGCAGCCTGACGCGTGTTGAGGTCATAGAAAGAAGCTCTTATGCGGCTTTCGAACGGATCCTGCGAATTCGGCTCCACGGCGAAAACGGAACCAGCGACACACTCCGCGGAGAAGACTTTCGGCTGAGCATCGACCCGACCGGCATGAAGCTGAAAAGCTGCGGATGCCGTTTAATCGATAAAAAAGATCATATCGTGATTACAAACGGAAGAGGTTTCGGCCACGGCATCGGCCTTTGTCAGTACGGCTCACTGTATCTGGCAAGAAAAGGTCTCGCCGGCGAGGACATCCTTTACCATTACTACCCCGACTCAGAGATGATTAAGCTCTATTGACCTGATAACGGAGGTGTGTAATGTTTTTCTCCCGAGCGCGGCGGCAAACGCGGCGCGACACGCTTTAGAACCGCAACTGCTGCAAAACATAACACCTGACAAACAAAAGCGGCTCTGATACGAAATCTGCCGGTAGATATTTCGGGGACAACCCATCAGAGCCCCAAGCGTGAGCGCGGGGTTAGGTTGGATTTATGAGCGGCACAGGGCAACAGGCTAACCGCTCAATAACTCTTCACTGGTTTATCAATATTATCAGAATACCAAACAAGTGAAGGACGGCCCTGACTGTTGAAATTGATGATCAGCCAAACAGCTTTGAGCAGGCGTATAGGGAACACAAATTGTTTTGTAAAAATATAGATTGTATGTTATTAATTGGATGTTCTGTGAAGCGGCTGATGCTGTTACAGATCAGTGCGGTACAAAAATTGACGAAATAGACATAATGGACTTAATTTTCTGGTGAGTTGCGATGTGCTCAGATGAAAAAATCATACCCAGACACGGCGGCTACCGCAAGCTCAAGAGCTTTCAGGTCAGCCGGCTGGTTTATGACATTACTGTGAGGTTCTGCGAGAAGTATATTGACCGTTTCAGCCGGACACGCGACCAGATGGTACAAGCCGCCCGCAGCGGGGTTCAGAATATCGCCGAGGGCTCACAGGCATCCGGGACATCGAAAAAGACCGAGCTCAAACTCACCAGCGTCGCCCGCGCCAGTCTTGAGGAGCTGCGGCTGGATTATGAGAATTTTCTGCGGCAAAGGCGGCTTCAGCGAACGCCTGTACCGGTTAAGGGCAAACAAGCGAAATAAAAGATAAGATAAAAATCCGTAATTTTGGAAAAATACAGGGGGTGTTTTTCCGTAATCTGGGAATTTTATATGGGGTAATTTTCCATTGAAAATGAATTTTTCCGTTTAAATCCCTAATTTTAAGATGTTTACGTTTTGGCTTTCTTCTTACCAGTTCGCGATTGTTTCGAGTCTTTCGATTATTGGCAGGTGCTGTGTGCAGACCTCTTCGCATTTGCCGCATTTTATGCACTCGGACGCCTCGGCTCCGCGTTCCACGAGGTAGCCCCACTGGCAGCACGTATCGAATTTTTCTTTCCAGTCGGCATCTTTATCGTCCGAGATGAGGTACTCGTTGAAAAACTGCATGTACGCCGGGATCAGGATACCCTTCGGGCAGCTCTGCCGGCAGTAGCCGCACATCGTGCAGAGCCCGTCGAGATTTTCCGACAGGTGAGACTTTATCGCCTCTAAGTCCCCTTTTGAGAAAGGTTTGCAGTTATCCGCCACCCCGGCTGCCGTGTCTATATGCTCTCTTGTGGTGAACCCGTTGAGCGCAACCGTAATCTCCGGGCAGCTCATAATAAATCTAAGCGCCGCCTCTGTAGGTGTTTCGCCCTCGTTTGCCAGAAACGCGAATCTCTCTTCGTTCTGGGGTATCAGCCCGCCGGCTACCGGGTTCATCGCTACCACTCCAAGCCCCTTGTCATGGGCGTATTTCACACCGTCCCAGCGGTAGGGGAAGTTGAGAATGTTTACGCCCAGCAGTACGCCGTCAAAATCCGCCGCGGCGAGAATATCGCTCACGCGGTTGCCGATCAGGTGCGTAGAAATGTTGATGTGCCGGATAAGTCCTTCTTCTTTCAGTGTTTGCAGGCTTTCGTAGAGCCCGCCGGGGATCATCGCCTCATCGAACTGCTTCTGGCTCCGGACGCACCAGACGTAAAAGAAGTCGATATAGTCGGTTTTTAGCCGCTTAAGCGAGGTTTCCACGGATTTGCGGACATCTTTGATGTTTGTGCCTTTGTGCGGCATGAGCTTTGTGCAGAGGTAGTAATCCTCCCGCGGCGCAGATATCTGCTCCAGTCCCAGGCCGAATATCTCCTCGCTCTTGTCATCGCAGTAGCCCGGTGCGGTATCGAAGAAGTTTATGCCCCTGTCAAAGGCGTATGGAATCAGCTTTGCGCTCTCGCTCAGCGGCTGTTTCATGTCAAACCTCATGCCGCCAAAACCCACTGCCGAGACGTCATAGCCTGTATTTCCGAATTTTTTGTATATCATTAGAAGGTTCCTTTCTTAGTGTGTAAACTGCTTTTCTAACATATACCTATACCATAAAAACATTTTTTTTCAACTGTTATCTGATATGCCGCTGATAATGTATTTCCTGAACTTTTCTTGACTTGACTGTCTGGAAAGAGTATGCTTAATCTCACGTTTTATATGGAATTGGTGTTGCAGGCGTTTGACCGAAAGGGTAAAAAATGCGAAATCACAAAGCAAGTGCAGTAGTAGTTATTATCATAATACTGGCCGTTATCGCGGCAGGAGTGTTGTTTTTCTATCCCAAAAAATCTCCCGTTGCAGTTTTGCCGTTATCGGCTTCGGCGGTTGATCTGGTTCCGCAAGATACTCTTTTGTGTGTCCTGGTCAACGACATTGAAACCACGTCGAAAAATCTCGATGAGTTCATGATTGGCCTCTCGCCGGTGCCGGTATCTGCCGGTATGGGGGTAAAAATGGGCATTATCTCCATCTTCGGCGAGAAACACGCCCCCGCCATAGATACAAGCGGCGATATGGCTGTCTTCGCGTTCAAAATGGCACAGGAAAACCCCGACAACGCCGGCCCGCTCAAAGAGATAGCCGCAGCGGCGGTTGTTCCGCTTTCTGAGCCTGAGCTGCTGACAAAAGACAATCCCGCGGTTGAAGGCCCGGATGCCGGCGGCATATACAGGCTCACAGCTATGGGTCAAAGAATAGCTTTCAAACCGATCGCCGGTACGAAGTATGCCCTCGCGGCGGCGGAATATGCCGGCATTGACCCTGCAAAGGTCATAAATGCCGTTGAAAGCTCGGATAAGTCCATAGCCCAAAGCATGGATAAGAACGTGCTTACAGCCTCCGGCCAATATCCGATATGGACATATTTTGATATAGAGAGCGTAAACAAACATTACGGGCCCATGCTCGAGGGTTATTTGCAGATAGGACGCGGCGCGGCAGCTAAACAGCTCGAAAACGCCCCGAAAGAGGGTGCCGCTGCCTCACAGCTGGGGCTGAAATTCCTGAACAACTATTTTGACCTGCTCAAGCTGTTTATGAATCAGGGCAAAAGCCTGAGCATCGCCTTTGATATCCGCCCTGACATGGTAAAATTTAAAAAGACCTTTTTCGCCCTGCCCGATACGCCTATGGCAAGTTATTTCGTCGAAGACGCACGGCTGCTGAATCTGGCTCTGAGCAAATACGCGGCGCAGGATTCCTTTATGACGCTGGCAATGAAAGTTGATACCCATTCCTACAGAGAGCTTAGTTCCCTGGCGGTTGACTGGGCGGCGGATATACTCTGCGGCGGCGAGTCTGATGAGCTGCTCAAAAAGGCCAAGAAGAGCATGGACGATATGTTTGACTCTATGGGCGGCGACTACATGTACAGCCTCAACCTCGGCGGCGATGGCGGAATGTTTGCGGGTAACTATGTGCTCGAGGTCAAAGACGGTGAAAAATACAACCAGGCCATAGAAGCCGCTGTTGAATTCTGGACATCCCCGGAGCTGCTCAAATTCACAGAAGAGCTGGGCTTTAAGCTGGACTTTGCAATAGAGAAAGACGCCTTTGAGATTGAGGGCCATCCCGTTGACAGGGCGAAACTTAACATAACAATGCTTGAGCAGGACAGCAATGAAGCCCAGGCTATTAAAAAAATCTTCGGTGAGGGGCTGGAATATTACTGGACGGTGTCTGATCAGCTGTGGTTATGTACCGTCGGCAGCGGAGGCCGGGAACGGCTCGCCGCGATGCTCAGCGAGCAGCCAACACCCGCCGCACAGCCTTTTCTCGATGCTCTGAGCAAAGTTGTGGATTACCAGACAGCGGATATGGCGGGGACATATAATTATGCCCAGGCACTTCTGTGGTCTCTGGATTTTGCCCAGGTTCTGGGAGAGACGGAAATTGATACTTCACAATTAACCTGTGATTCACGGATTTCGTTCGCTTCGAAATTTCTTGATAACGGGGCGAAATTTGAGGCAGCAGTTCCAAAGGAGCATATCAAAGAAATAGTTGATATCTTTATGAAACTGAAAGAATTAGAATCACAGAAAAAACCAGAAAACCAGCCCGCGACTGACAGTACGCAGTAAAATCGCCGATTAACCGGAGACCCTGTGATGTTTTACTGCTCGTAGCGGCCGTGGATCCGGACATTTTCCCTGTAGGGCTCGTCCTCGTCGAAATCCTCGTCGGCCTGTTTATACAGCCAGGAGGTGATCAACAGGCGAACCGCCCAGGTAAGGCACACTGCCGCGGCTATAAAGAACAGCCCTGCAAGCACTAATATCACTAACGGCTGGAGCAGAACAATTCCAAAGCCTACCCCCGCCAGCACAAGTGCGGCAGTGAGCAGGGAAAGCCCCGCCTGTTTTGATACCTGTCTTGATATGTAGTTGTGGAACCTGAAAATCATAATTAAATATTATACTGCATCCGGGCATAAACCCAAACATAAAAAAAGGCGGAGCGTTTTATGCCGCCCCGCCCTGTGGATTATTGTGTTACATCATCCCGCCGCCGGGCATTGCCGGTGTTTCTTTTTTCTCGGGAATTTCACTGACTACAGCATCGGTTGTAAGCAGAAGCGACGCGATAGACGCGGCGTTCTGAAGGGCCGAGCGCTCAACTTTTGTCGGGACAATAACACCCATTTTGATCATATCGCCGTATTTAGCGGTAAGAGCGTTGTAGCCGTAGTTGACTTCTTTGCTCTCAAGCACTTTCTGAGCGATGATTGAGCCGTCAAGTCCGGCGTTGGTCGCGATCTGTTTGATCGGGGCGAATACGGCACGTTTAACGATATCCGCGCCTACGGCCTCATCGCCGGAGAGCTTCAGGCTGTCGATCGCGGCAGAAGCACGGATCTGAGCTACGCCGCCGCCGGGCAGGATGCCTTCTTCAACGGCTGCGCGGCATGCGTGGAGTGCGTCCTCAACGCGAGCCTTTTTCTCTTTGACCTCTGCTTCGGTAGCAGCGCCAACGTTGATCTGTGCTACGCCGCCGGCGAGTTTTGCCAGACGTTCCTGGAGTTTTTCTTTATCATAATCAGAAGTTGACGCGTCGTGCTCAACCTTGATCTGCTCAATGCGTGCCTTGATATCTTCGCCTGAGCCGCCGCCCTCGACGATTGTTGTGTTGTCCTTGTCGATGGTAACGCGTTTTGCCCGTCCGAGCTGGTTGAGCTCGAGCTTGTCAAGCTGGATGCCGAGGTCTTCCATGATAGCCTCTCCGCCTGTGAGTACGGCGATATCCTGGAGCATTGCCTTGCGGCGGTCGCCGAATCCGGGAGCCTTTACAGCGGCTACGTTGAGAACGCCGCGGAGCTTGTTGACTACAAGCGTTGTAAGTGCTTCACCTTCAACGTCTTCGGCGATGATCAGCAGCGGGCTGCCCTGTTTGGCTACCTTTTCCAGCAGCGGTACAAGCGACTGTATAGAGCTGATTTTCTTCTCATGGATAAGGATATAAGGCTTATCGAGAACAACGCTCATGTTGTCTTTTCTATTGATGAAGTGCGGGCTCAGGTATCCCTTGTCAAACTGCATACCCTCTACGAGTTCTACAGTTGTCTCGAGGGACTGACCTTCCTCAACGGTGATAACGCCGTCTTTGCCGACCTTGTCCATAGCCTTTGCCATGGTCTTGCCGATTTCCTTGTCCTGGTTAGCTGAGCATGTAGCGACCTGTTCGATCTGCTTGCTTGAGTCAACCGGGGTGCTCATGTCGTAAAGTTTTTCTACCAAAGTGTTTACAGCTTTGTCAATGCCGCGTTTTACCGACATTGCGTTTGCTCCGGCGGTTATGTTTTTCAGGCCTTCTTTGAAGATAGCCTCAGCCAGGATCGTAGCTGTTGTGGTGCCGTCGCCTGCTACGTTTGATGTCTTAGAAGCAACTTCCTTGACCATCTGAGCGCCCATGTTCTCGTATGAGTCCTCGAGCTCAACTTCTTTGGCGACTGTTACGCCGTCTTTTGTAACTGTAGGTGAGCCGAAGGATTTTTCAAGTATAACGTTGCGGCCGCACGGGCCCAGTGTAATCTTCACTGCGGCGGCGAGCTTTTCAACGCCCTTTAAAATCGCCGAGCGAGCTTCTGTATTAAATGCTATTTTTTTAGCTGCCATTATCGTAAACTCCTGTTATTAGGTTACTTCTCTACTACTGCTATGATGCTTGACTCGTCAATGATCATGAACTCTTCGCCGTCAACCTTTACATCGCGGGGTGCGTAGCTCTCAAACAGTACAACATCTCCGGGCTTGACCTGCATCTCTGTGCGGCTGCCGTCATCGTTAAGCCTGCCAGGGCCTACGCTTATAACTTCTGCGCGTGAGCTTTTTTCCTTTGCCGTGTCGGGCAGAACGATTCCGCCGGCGGTTACTGCTGCTGCTTCAAGCCGTTTGAGCAAAACTTTATCAGCCAATGGTCTGATCTTCATGTTATTATTCTCCTGTAATACTGGAATAAAATTATTTCTCTATAAAACTTACAATGCGGTTTAATATGCAAACTTTGTGCCAGCAGAGCATTAAGACAGAATTCAAATATTTAAGTCTTTTATTTAAAATGCATTAACGAATAATCGCATACAGACCGCACCCATATCATAAGACAAATCATCCGAGAAAAAACTGTCAGACTGGCAGGGCAGGCGGGCATTTTGGATAGGATTTAAATGCACAGAGTTAATTGCGGCGTTAAGGCTTGCGCAATTGAATAACGCGGGCTAAAAAATATTTTAAAAAAAAAGTTGACTTTCAAACTGGAATATGATAAAATTCGATAATGGACAACGTTGTCCGGTTTGAAGTTCGACCTTAAATGTTTTGAGAACGAGAAAGGAAGTTCACATGGAATATTCCTCTAATAAAGCAGGTAAACCAGGTTTTACACTGATAGAATTATTGGTAGTCATCTCTATTATTGCCCTTCTTATGGCGATAATGATGCCGGCGCTTAGCCGCGTGCGCGAGTCAGCTAAAAGCACAGTCTGCAAATCCCACATAAAACAGCTTGTAACAGCGGCGATGCTCTGGGCGGAGGATAATGACGGCCATGTTGTACCCGCTATGTGGCATGTTCCCGAAAAACACCCCGAAGATGACACCGGCATGGCTTCTTCGCTGCGGCGGGAAGCTACCGAGAACGGGGCTTCACTCGAGCCATATACCGGCTCTGACGCCGCAAAAGAGTCAAGCCTCTATACCTGTCCTTCAGCAACCAAATTCGGAGAAAACTTCTTCAGCCTCTCCACAAGCGTATTTGCATCCACAGGCGATAACCGCAGAGGTACAATATCTTACGGAGTCAACGAATTCGCGGTGATATATACCGGCGATAAGTATGTCGGCACAAAGGGCAGTCCCGGGGTGAACGGCGCATCTTATGCCTCGTGGGGCGATAACAATGAATATTGTCTTAATCGGGGCAAGGCCAAGCTGGCTCAGATCCAGAAAGCCGCCTCAACAGTATATTTTACGGATTTCAGCTATCCAATGGTTCATAATTTTATGTATAACCCGCTGAAAGTCTGCTATTCACCCAGCCCGGGAAGCTATGCTTTTGTAGATACACTTGCCAACGTTCCCAGCGGCGCACAGATCGTGCAGGCACGCTGGCACGGCAAGGTTGACCAGCAGACCGGCTACGGAGACAGCAATATCGGCTGGTTTGACGGCAGCGTTACTCAGGAACCTGAAGATTTCGATGATCCCGAGCCCGTCGGCTCTTCCGGCGGCGGCGGATTCGGCGGCAGCAGGAATAAGACGTACAGGTGGCAGAGATATTTCTTTGATAATTAAACATTAAATAATCAAATTTAAAGGATTTATAAGAAAGTTGTAAATGCGGGCGGAAACGTTCTGCCTGCTGTTAGTTGGTGTTTTTCTTTTGGAGATTAGAAAATGAAAAATTGTGAAATGTTGAAAGAAGTGTGCGGCTGGTTATGTGTTTTAACCCTGGTGCTGACCTTTGGAGTACAGGCAAACGCGGCGGTTATTGATCCCGCGGAGGTGAGCTATACCTTAGATCCGAGTTACCCCCCTTATTCCGGCAGGCCCGATGACAGCGGTGATGACCTTGCCAACGGCTACATCAACGGTGTTGTAGATGCTCTTGATCTGGACAATGCCGACTGGGTGGAGTTTATCGACGGCGGAGCCGGCATAACATTTGACCTGGGCGGTGTGTATGACTTAGAGTCTGTGAAGGTTGGAGTCTTTCTCGCGCCCGGGTGGGGACTTCCCTCGCCGGGTTCGATGGATATATCCTACAGCCTCGACAACGTTAGCTACACTACACCTGTTAACCTTACCGGTTTTCAGGCAGACCCTGCACCCTACGCGGCGGTAACAGCTATCAATGAATTTTCAATTGCCGGTAATACAGCCCAGTATGTAAAGGTGTTTTTACACCCCCAGGCCGCCGGAAACTGGTTTCAAATTGGTGAGTTTGAATTCGCACAAGTACCTGAGCCGGCATCTATGCTGCTTTTAGGTACGGGCTTGCTGGCGATCAGGCGGCGGAAATAGATTTTGATTTTCACAAACGGTTCTGTAACATTAGAGCCGTTTGTTGTTTATAGAAATTTAAATATTAAGCACCCTGCCGCGGAGGCGGGGCGTTACGGGTTTGTTATGTCCCGGTCAGTTATTTAGAGTGATATATTTTTATGGAGGTCACCAAATGAAAGCATACATTACGATTTTGTTGGTAATTTCAGGGTTTATAAGCCTTGCCCCTGCCGAGCTGGTGTATGAAAGTTTCGAATCGTACACACCCGGCGCGGAAGGAGGCGGCGGCAGCGGAGACTTGTGGATGAACTGGGCTCCGGCGATGTCAGGAGACCATCCGGCTCCGGGCAACCCGTTTTTGACCCCTTACATTGACACCGCCGTCAGTTACAGCGGCAGTTATTCGATGATGCTCGAAGCACCTCTTCTGGTCTGGGACGATACTGCCGGCGAGGTGATAGAGTCAAACGCCGGCTGGGGAGTCATTATACGCGATGACGGATCTACCATGAATCTAAGCGATTACAACGTTATGACTGCTATGGTAAAATCCAACGGGATTACCGGCTGCCGGTTTATAGTCCGTGATTCTGCCAACGGCGAGGTTGGCAACGATTTGTTCGATGTTCCAAATGACGGCAACTGGCACAAGATATCCGTGCTGCTCGACGGCCCCGGTGCAATAACGGCGGTTCAGAGGATACTGCCGTTTTTCAGCGGTGTTGCCTCCGGCGCGACCGGCACACAGCTCTGGATCGACGATATCAAATTTGATACGGTAAAGACAGTAAACGACATTCTAAGTGTCAGCGGCGCAGGCGGGCCTGTCGGCGGAACAGCTAATTATTCTTTTGTCATGACCGAGCAGCCTTCTGGTGATGTTACGTTTACGCTCACACCTGCCGAGCAGCTTGATCTGGGCGAGGGCCTGGGAATGCCGGTTGATATTGTATTCACAAATGCCGACTGGGACAGCCCGCAGGTGCTCTCGGTGGCTATAACAGACCAGGCGGCTCCGGGCATTGTAGATGTTGCCGTCTCGGCATCAAGTGCTGTTCCCGAATACGACCAGGCTGTTGACGGCGGGTTTACAGTTCCGATTTTAGGCCCTTACGGCGCTTTCTATGTGATTTCGCCGGAGACGCCGTTCTGGGGCAGCCCGACAGCACCTTCGGGTGACAGCGGGAATGACCTGGCCAACGGTGAGGTGGCATCAAACTTTTATGTACCGATAGACGCGGGAATCGCTGACCTTGTTGAATGGGCTCCCAGCGCATACGGTGCGGGCACTCCGGCATACGCCGAGATCACATTTGATTTCGGGTATGTAAAGGATGTTTCTACAATTGATATTTACTACGCGGCCGGTACTTACCCTCCGGGTGATTTTGAGATTTCCTACAGTGATGATAACGAAACCTTCTCAACACCGCAGGTTTATCCTCCGTATATCGGCGGCCCGATTTCCAGGACGCATATTGCCAATGAGACTCCAGTGGCGGCCAGATATGTCAAGCTCATTGTTCATTGCATTGATGATGATCCGGGAAAATGGTTCTTCCTTTCAGAGGTGGAATTCAACGCTCCCGTTCCAGAGAGGGTTCCGCCGTTCTACACTATCGATGAGAACAACATTCCTGCCGGCAGAAATCCCGATCCGGATCAGAACAAACTGTTCAACGGGGTTATAAGTTATGCCGCAGCCTCAAGCGACTATGTGTTCTTTGAAAGGTTTGACAACACACCCTACGACAACGTAATTCTATACGCCGACTACGGCCGAACAAGAGAATTCTCGAACCTGGTGCTCAACTACTTCGCCGGCTGGGGCGTTTCGGCTCCGGTAGAGGCCAAGCTCAGCTTCAGCGATGACGGCGAAACTTACGGCGCACCGGTTACATTTACCGGCTGGCACCAGGGCACAGAAGGCGGCGGAAAGACCGATGCCAGGTCATTTTCTACCCAGAAAGGACGCTATGTCAAGATGGAGTTTGCCAGGGACACCGGAACTTCTCACGCTCTGCGGCTTGGCGAGATAATCCTGGGCAACAGAAAAGAAGTCAGCTACACAGTAGATGCTTCTACTCCTGTCTGGGGAGGCGGAACTGCTGCAAGCGGCGATGTCGCGGTAGAGGCGGGCCTTGAGCTGATCAAGATGGGCGATCTGACTAACGGCTACATCGCCAAAGCGGTCGGAGTGGGCCTTGACCCTGACTGGGTTGAATGGGCTCCGGGCGCAGTTGGCGCATCAACGCCGGCTTATGCCCTGATTACGTTTGATTTGGGTTCAGTGATCAACGTCAAAAACGTGGCGATCGTTTACTGCTCAAATCCGGGCAGCGGCATTCAGACACCCGGCGGGCTCGAGGCCGCGTTCAGCACCGACGGCACGAATTTCAGCGGCATGGCAGACACCGGGGCTGTGTTCAGCGAAAATCAGGAAGAGGCCGAGATATTTAACAGCACTTTCGACCTTCCCGATACAGACGCACGTTATGTTACGCTGAAGATTAAATGCCAGGACGACGACCCTGACAGCTGGTTCTTTATCTCCGAGGTCAAATTCAACTCGTTTGCATCTGACTTCAATGATGAGGGCATTGTCGATTCTACTGATCTGTACTACATGGCAGGCGAGTGGCTCCAGAGCGGAGAAAACCTTGCCGCGGATATAGCAGGCGATGACCAGAGCGTGAACCTGCTTGATTTTTCTCTGTTATGTGCCGAATGGCTGGGTTTTTAAATTCAGTTTAGTTAAGTTTAATTTCAAAGTTGTCCATTCTCAGTTTGGGGGTGGACAACTTTTTTCTAAGAAAAAAAGTTGAAATTTAAGTTTATTTTTCATTGATTGAGATGTCAGTATTAAAGAAAGTTTTATCTATTTTGGAAAGAAATGAGTTTTTAAAAAATCAGACAGGAAAGCCATAATGAGATTCTTAAACCGGCGAGCATTCATCGAATCGGCAGGGTTGTTTTTAGGTTCTTCGTTTCTATCAGATAATGCTGCGGCTAAGTCTTTCTTAAATTCTGCTCTTGACCGGACGTCTGCTGCAAAACGTAATATTGTGTTTATCTTAATTGATGATTTAAGATACGACTGTCTGGGTTTCATGGGGCATCCTTTCCTGAAGACGCCTAATATAGATAAGCTGGTGAAAAACGGGGCAAACTGCCGTAACAGTTTTGTTACAACTTCGCTCTGTTCACCCAGCCGCGCATCAATACTGACAGGTCAGTACATGCACAATCATAAGGTTGTTGACAATAATGATATGATGCCGGCGGATGCTGTTACCTTTCCGCAATTGCTCAGAAGTAATGGATACAGGACAGCTTTTATCGGTAAATGGCACATGGGCAGCAGCAGCGATCAGCCCAGAGCCGGCTTTGATCACTGGGTCAGTTTTCGCGGGCAGGGCCAATATCTTCCTGAAGGCCAGACTCTTAATATAAATGGGACACGGGTGCCGAGAAAAAAATACATGACAGAGGAGTTGACTGATCATGCGGTTAAATGGCTTGAGAACAGGAATGACAAAAAGCCGTTTTTTCTCTATTTGTCTCACAAAGCAATTCACGGCCCTTATGTTCCTGATAAACGGCATGAGGGTATGTACGCGGAAGAAGAATTCCCCGAGCCACAGACAATGGCAAACACAGAGGACAATTACAAAAATAAGCCCATGTGGCTGAAAAACCAGAGAAACAGCTGGCATGGTGTTGACTATCCTTATCATACACGTGAGCCTATATCCAAACAGTATAATAGATACTGTGAGATGATTCTTTCGGTTGACCAGAGTGTCGGCCGAATTATGCAGGGCCTTAAGGAGAACGGATTTGACAAAAATACTCTTGTTGTTTTCATGGGTGATAACGGCCACTATTGGGGAGAACACGGCTTAATCGACAAACGAAGCGCATACGAGGAATCTATGCGAGTTCCCCTTTTTGCACATTGCCCCGAGCTTATCAGGCCCGGCACGGTAATAGAGGAAGTGGTCGCAAATATAGACATTGGGCCGACTCTATTGTCAGCGGCCGGCATTAAAGCACATCAGCAAATGGACGGCACAAGTTTTCTGCCTTTACTTAAAGGCGAAAAGATTTCAAACTGGCGGGATTTCCTGCTCTATGAATATTACTGGGAATATAATTTTCCGCATACGCCGACAACTTTTGCCTTGCGAACCGACCGATATAAACTTATACAATATCATGGTATCTGGGATATAGACGAACTTTATGATTTAAAGGCAGACCCCAATGAAAAAAACAATCTTATCAACAATCCGGATTATCAGGAATTGATTAAAACGATGAGGGCCCAACTTCATGAAATTCTTAAGCGAGATAATGCAAATGTGATTCCGTTCGGAGAAAAGAAAGACCATGGCGCAAATTTGAGACACAGACAGGGTGCTGATCCTGCCGAATTTCCGCCTTTTATATTTCGAGAAAACTAATCAAAAAGGCAGATATGTTAAAATATTTAATAAAATTCTTAGTTACTTTGACGTTCTTAACTATAGCTGTTGAGCATATAGACGCAAAACCGATCAGCGGGGCTTTTATCCAGATAAACCCGCACATGGCAGGCTACAGCCAGAGCGACTGGGAAGAAGAAGTCTCTCTGATGAAACAGTGCGGCATGGATACCGTCATTGTCTCGGCATCGATAAGCGACGGCGGAAAGGCGCATTACCAGAGCTCGCTGGATTTCGTTACAGAGGTTGCAGATACCGCCCTGACTAAGATACTCACAGCCTGCGATGCTAACCAGATGAAATGCTTCGTCGGGCTTGTCCACGATAACCGGTGGTGGTCGAGTATCGGCGATGAAGCAGTGCTATCTTCGATGGCGGCCAACAACATAGCCGCGGCAGATGAGCTTTTATCGGTTGCGGCGGAACACGCCAGTTTTGCCGGCTGGTACGTTACCGAGGAGATAGTTTTTAATGTATGGTCCGGCGATAACAGAGATATGCTGATCAACACCCTGCTCAATCCGGTTGTGGAGCATCTCAAATCCATCACTCCCGATAAGCCCGCGGCAACGGCTCCTTATGTATATGACATAACCGCCGGTGCCGATAACTGCCGGCAGTGGTGGGACAATCTCTTGTCGCGGGTGGATTTTGATATTGTGATGTTTCAGGACGGTTTCGGGGCGGATATCAACAGAAAGCCCGAGCTGATTGTGCCGTATTTCAAAGGTCTCCGGCAGGCCTGCATCGATAACGGGGCAGAGCTGTGGAACGACCTTGAGGTATTCAATCAGCCCGACTGGACGGCCAAGACCTTCAGCGATGTCAGGTGGCAGATAAGCCTCAACGAAAAGCATGTCAGCAAGATTGTAACCTGGGAATGGTTTTATATCACCCCGACACAGAGAATGAGAAGCGATGTGCGAACCGTTGACAGGCAGAACCTGTACGCCAAACTGCTGTCGCATAACAGGAACCTGAAAATAGCCTCGCTCAATAAGAACTACACGATGAGCAAACAGCCCTCTGCGAGCTACCCCGACAGTAAAAATAAGCTCACGGATTCACAGATAGATTTTGAAATGGACAGCCATCTCGGCTATTATCTCACCTCCGGCTTCGGCGGCGGTACTTCAAGTGTATCCGTTACAATCGATCTGCGTGAGGACGTGCCGGCCGAGTACGGTTTTTCCGCTGTTTTTATGAACCGCCAGGGCTGGGGAGTAAACCTGCCGGAAAGTGTCGATGTTTATATTTCTGAGGATAACACCGCTTTTGAGAAAATCTCGCAGCTTGAGACTTTCCCCTCGGCGCAGGATTCGCTCAATGTGTATTTTGATTTTCCGCAAAAAATCATCTCGCCTCGATATGTGCGGTTTGAAATGCGGGGACTGGGCTGGCTGATGTGCAGCGAGCTGAGCGTTTACAGGAGCGATATAAAGGGTGATTACAATTCCGACGCGCGTATTGATATAAACGATGTCAACACACTCAGCCAGAAGTGGCTGGATGGCGGTGATGAGGAGAAAGGCATAAATTACGGCGATTTTGCCGACATCGCAAGAAACTGGAAATGGCAGAGAGACCGCAGCCTGCATTTCAGAGACAAGTTCTACAAACTGCCCAACGTTCAGCTCTCACAGGGCTCGCCGTACATGCAGAACAGAACCGTTGAAAGTATTGCCTCCGAGCTGGCTGTCAACGGGGTTGAATCTATCTTCGTTATGCAGACTTCTGTAAACGGGCTCAAGCCCGGCTTAATCGATGCGCTGCGCAGCAGGGATATAGCCCCGGGGCTGATGCTCTTTGCCGATGCGGTATATACGCCGACCTCCGAGCTGCCCGAGGGCTGGGAGCAGTGGAAGATGGGCTTTCTAAACACCCCGGGCAATAATCATTTATCATTTATCCATGACGGTTTTCGAGAGTGGATGAAGCAGCGGGCGGTAAGTCTGTGCAATGATAACGGTTTCGCGGCGGTAACATTTGCCGAACCGATGTATCCGGTTTACGACGGCATAACCAAATCGTCTGTGCGGTACGCCGATGTTTCGCAGGCGTATCAGGATATTTTTAAAGCCGACACGGGGGAGAGCGAGTTCCCCAATTTTACAGACCCCTCCGATCCGCACTATTTCAAGACGGATACGGCTCTTTATCAAAAACTCGTGCAGCACCGCATTGATTCGATAACAGATTATTTTGATGAGATAATAAACGGTGAAGCGGGACTTAGAGAGTCCGCACCCGATACGATGGTTATAACCTGGTCTCTGGCGTGTTCCAAGCTGGAAAACGGCGGGGTTGATATTCTGCCCGAGTGGGAAGGCAACGACGCGTACAGCATTGTTAAAAACGCCAAGCCTGATATGCACTACTACCAGACGCACTGGCCGGACTGGGTTGATCCCCAGCTTTCGCCGGAGCATGTTTACAGCTACATTCCGAATTTCAGAGAGTGCTGGAAAGCCGCGCCGCAGGTAACGGTCGGCGTGCAGGACGATATCGGCAGCCACGACAACATGAGGCGAAGCAATGAGTATTATCAGAAATATCTCGAGGCCTGCGCCGCCGCCGGCGCGGTAAACTCCACGTACTACTGTTTCTCGCTTCGCAGTGATGTATATAACTCCGCTCCGCAGCTAAAGAGAATCAGCCTCAACGACGGCTACGAGATGCCGGATATGGCCGTCTCGGCTCTGTCGGCGGAAGTTGACCAGAGGGCCGACGAAAACGGCAGACTGCTTCTGCGCATACATACAAAAGACAGTGACCCTGCAAACTGGCTTTTTATCTCGGAAATTGAAATCAACGGCGTCTCCGGCGGGTTCACCTACAGCATCTCACCGCTGACGCCGCCGTATTCGGGCAGGCCCGACAATACCGGCAATGACCTTGCCAACGGTGTGATAGCGGCGATGAACCTTTCAGATCCCGACTGGGTCGAATGGGCACCGGATGTCCAGGGCGCCGCTGCGTATGCTGATATTGTCCTGAATCTCGAGCCCGGAAGCCGGGTGGATTCTATCGATATATACTTCCTCAAATACGCCTCGACACACGTCTATCCCCCAGACCGCATTGAGCTTGGCACAGGCTCTTATGACCTCTCTGTCAACAGCATAGACCTTGAGTTTGACCAGAGAGTGCACCCTAACAGCGCAGGGCTTATGATGACCAGAAACATCACCGACAGTCTCGGCAATGTCTTCAAAGCGCAGAGAGCCTTCAGAGACGGAAATATGCTTATATTGGAAATGGACAGACAGGTCAAACGCGGCGATGTATTGTCGGTTGATATCGGCGGCATCAGCGATGATCCCGATTCCCGCTGGACAACGGCAAATATCGCACGGGGCAGCCTCAACACCGCGGCGGCAGGTACTGTAGTTACCTTGACAGCGGAGTGAGAAAGAAGAAAATAATATTCCGGAAATAATAACTTATTATAATTATAATTTAAATAAAGGAAAACAATGAGAATTACAGGTACATTCATTGACGAAATAACGGTTGATATACCTTCGAACAACTGGAGTGCCCGGCACTGGGCTATGGATTTCAGGGCGATGAAGCATATCGGCATAGACACAGTGATAATTATCCGTTCGGGCTACCAGAACAAGTGCATCTTCGACTCACAGGCACTGAAGAAACATGTGGGACTGATGATGCCGGTGTTTGAAGATCTCTTTGAGCTGTTTTTGTCTCTGGCTCAGGAAAACGATATGGATCTATATTTCGGAACTTATGATGATTATGAGATGCAGCACAGCGGCAATCATAAAAAACTCATCCAGATAAACAAGGACTTCATAGACGAGGCATGGTCTCGCTACGGCTCGTACGACTCGTTTAAGGGCTGGTACGTCACACAGGAATTAGCGACAAAGGACGAGCACGGCGCTGAATGTATCAGAGACGTTGGCCTGCACTGCAAAAGCATAACCGGCCAGGATTTGCCGGTTTTGATATCCCCCTTTATCGCCGGCAGAAAACAGTTTGACAATCCGATTACTCTCGAGCAGCACGAAAATCAGTGGGACTATATGCTCTCTGTTATGCAGGGCGCGGTCGATATTGTGGCGTTTCAGGACGGAAATGTCGATTACCACGAGCTGCCCGAATACATCGCGGCAAACAAAAAGCTGCTTGATAAATACGGTATGCACTCCTGGAGCAACCTGGAAACATTTGACAGGGATATGCCGTATCTGCGGTTTCCCCCGACAGACTGGCGCAAGCTGTGGTGGAAGCTCGACGCGGCGGAAAAAACCGAAGTTGAGAAAATCATCACCTTTGAGTTTTCATCGTTCATGAGCCCGTATTCATGCTGGCCCTCCGCGCATAACCTTTACGACCGGTACTGTGATTATTTCGGAATTGAAAGACTGCAGCGCGAAGCTGAAAACGCCTCACAAAACAGACAATTTACAGCCTCCGGTGTTTCCGGTTAACCGCCGCGGAAAATATCAGAAAATCCACTCTATGAACATTCAAAATAAGATAGAAAAATATTTGCAGCTCTGTTTGTCTAAGGCCAACAGGGACAAGCAGCGGCTATGGTCGGATTTTCTTGCGCTAAAGCCCTCGCGGCCGCTGGTAAATGTGTACTTCTACCAGTATGTCTGGCAGAGAGAGATCGATGACGGACGCAGAAACTATGACTGCCCGGTCGCTGATTTTATCGATAAACAGATCAGCTACAGGCTCTGGCGGTGGGAAAACATCGATGATGATGCTCCGCTTGAAGAGTTTCTGCGGATTCCGTATGATATTCTGCACCATGCCAAACAGGTCAACCAGTACCAGAACAGTCTGTGGGGGATCGATATCGAGCTCAGCCAGAACTGTGACCAGGGCTCTTACAGTGTAGTGCCGCCGATAAAAACGGAATCTGATATAGAAAAGATAACCCTTCCTCGGTTCGAGCCGCCTCAGGGCCTGGACGAGCTGCTGGAGAGGGCCGAGAGAATCACCGGAGGTTGTTTGCCGGTGAAGGTTGAAACCGAAAGGATGCACTGGGGCCCGTTCGAGTATATCGTATGGTTTCGCGGCATGGAAAATCTCTTCCTCGATTTTATCGACAACCCGCGGCTGGTGCACCGGCTGATGGAAATAGCCTCGGCTGGTATAATCCAGTGGCAGAGACAGCGGCAGGCTGCCGGTTTTATCGACAGCGAGCTTTCATTTTTCGGGCACGTTCCGTATGATGACTTTTGTCTGCATGGAGATTCTGCGAGTCTGAAAAGCTGCTGGGCATATCTGCACGCCCAGTCCAGCGGCACGATATCGCCGCAGATGTACGAGGAATTTGTCCAGCCGTACAACGAACGGATCGCCGCACTTGTCGGGCGCGTGTATTATCACGGCTGCGAAAACCTCGACCGCAAAGCCGCCGTCATAAAGAGACTGCCTAACCTGAGGCTTTTTCACATTTCTCCCTGGTCTAACGTCGAGCCGATACTGGAAGAAATGGGCAGGGGCTTTGCCTACGAAGTTCACTCACACCCGACCGGCGTACTGAGCAGTTACAGCGATTCGGATATGAGCCGCGAACTCAGCTCGAGAAGCAGTATCGCCGCAGAGGTCAACCATGTATTGACACTGGCGGATGTCGAAACCGTAACCGGCAGACTTGAACGCGTCCGCGAATGGGTGCGGCTGGCTAACAAAACCGCCCGGGTTTGATTTATGTTTTATATTACTCTCATAAAAACTATAAAGGATTTACAAAATGACAAAGCGTATAAAACTCACACCTCTGTTTGTCGTGTTTCTGTTTTTGGCTGTTTCCGGCCTGAACACTCTTTACGGCGGGGAGCTTGACCCGATGTCCGCAAAACTGCTCAGCGGCAAAACCGTGCAGGCCGATTTTGGATTCCCGCCTTACAAAGACAGAAGCGCTTCGAGCATAGCCGAGGAGATCACCGCCAACGGTTATGACGGGGTGTATTACTTCGTATGCGCAGACAGCACCGTGAGAAAAGATATAATCGCCGAGCTGCAAAAGAGAGAAATTCCGGTAGCCGTGATGCTTATCGCCACCGGAGCGTACCTTCCGGCGAATGAGCGGCCCGAGGGCTGGGAAAAATGGAAAATGGAGTTTACCAGCGATGTGATGGACAGCTACCAGTTCATGTCGTTTGTCCACAAGGATTACGCGGAGTGGATGAAGCATCGCGTCGTCAGGCTGATCAATGACTGCGGGTTTGACGGGTTCACCTTCGCCGAGGCGATGTATCCAATCGCCGACGGGCTTGAACGAGAGAATGTTCTTTACGGCGACATCTCGCCGGCGTTTAGGCAGGCTTTCAAAAAAGATACCGGCAACTCCGTATTTCCCGAATTCGTGGACACGGCTAAAGCCAACTACTATAAAAAAATACCCGATGTATATAACGATCTTGTTGAGTACAGGATCAAAACCGTCAATGACTTTTATGATGAAGTCGTCAACGGTCAGGGCGGCGTAAGGGAAAAATGCCCGGGCAAATTTGTTGCAACCTGGACACTTGGCATCAGTTTGCCGCAGGGCCTTGAAAAACTCCGCGAGTGGGAGGGCAACGATATACCGTCTATGATACGCAGGGTCAAACCGGATATGCATTTTATCCAGACTCACGCGCCTGACTGGACAAACCCGCAGCTCAAACCTGATTACCCCGGAACATATAAGCCTTTCTTCGATGCTGTAAAACAGACAGATCCGCAAATGCCGGTAGGTTTTCAGGCGGATTTCGTTTCACATGAAGATATTCGCCGCAGCCCGCAATGGGTAAAGCGGTTTTATGAAGTTTGCGGCCGGATGGATATTGACAGCACAACATATTACGTATTCGGGCTGCGGTGGAATGTGTACCACGAACCGCCGCGGCTGTGCAGTGTCAAACAAATCTGGAAAGATACTCTCGTTCTCTCTTTCGATCAGCGGATTTCAAAGGACTGTGAAAGAATAGTTGCCGGCAGAAAGATGATAACTGACGATAAGGGGACACAGTACAGCGTAAAAGATGCCGCGGTTGACGGCAGTCTGCTCAAACTTGTGCTGGACAAAGACATCTGCGGCGCAAAAGAAGCAAAGGTTCTGCTTGAAGGAATAAAGGACGATCCTGCATATAGATTTGAGAGGCAGGGACCCTGGCAGCCAATGCCCAAAGGAGAGACAAACGTCATAGAAAAGGGCGTGTGCCTGACACTGCCTGTTGAGTAAGATTCACACAATACTAAGTCTATAAAGCAAAGCAGATTTATGAGCAGTAATAATATGATTGACGCCGCGGTAGTGGCATGTTACCTGATAATTACTTTCAGCGTCAGCGCGATGAGCGCGCGGTTTTTCAAAAAGAAACATGACTTTGTCAGTGAAGACGGCTACTTCCTCGCAGGCAGGAGAATGCCGGCATGGCTCAACGGGGTTTCACTGGCCGCGACGGCTCTCAACTCCAACGTAGGCCCGACCTACTGCGGCCTGGCGGTGGTGATCGGCTTGAGTGTCTGCTGGTACTATATGTCGCTTTTCAATTTTTCACTCTTGTTCGCCGCGTTTGTCTTCGCCGCGAAATGGCGGCAGATCGGCGTCTCGACAGGCCCGGAGATGGCAAAGCTGCGTTACGCCGGCAACAACGCCCGGGTCATACGAACATACGGCTCGGCCTCCATGATACTGCTGGTGATGGTGCCCTACATCGGCGTTGGCCTGCTCGGCGTACACGTTGTCATCAGTCCGATATTCAATTATGAAAGCCGCATAATAACGCTGGTGATTGTCCTGCCCGCTTTGCTGTTTTATCTCTGGATCGCCGGTTATGCCGGTGTGGTCGTGGCGGATTTTATGCACACAGTCGTAATTGTGCTTGCAGGGGCTGCGCTTATGGTCTCCGTTCTGGTAAGGTTCGGCTCGCCCATGGCGCTGACGGAAAATATCCAAAGGGTACATTCCGAGAACTCCCCAGCGATACTGTCATTGTTCCCTTCCTGGGGCAATGAAGTTTTCAACCCGCTTATGATAGTTATATTTTTGCTGATCTACTCACTCGGCGCCGGCGGCAACATCGCCCTCGACGGCCAGAGGATACTCTCATGCAAAACTGCCAAAGAGGCAACAAAGGTCGGCATATGGGCATTAGGCGCTCTGTTTCTGATGCTGATGGCGATTACACTGCCGACAATCGGCTCACTGATCGATCATCCCGAATTTTTCAGCGCTTCTCCCTCGCAGCGCGAGCTGATATACGCTATCATGCTCAACGATTATCTGCCGGTGGGTATTCTGGGCATTGCGCTGGCCGCTATCTGCGCTTCGGCTATGAGTTCGGTTGACAGCATCCTGAGCTACTCTTCCCAGCTTATTGTAAATGACCTTGTACACCCGTTTAAAAAAGACCTCACCGAAAAACAGGGTATCTTTATCGGCCGAATCTCGATGTTTGTTATCATGGCTCTCTCGGTTATCATTGTGTTCTGGAGCAGCTCTCTCTTTGGCACTGTGCTGGTAGTAGCCGGTCTGCTGGCGCCGGCGGCGCTGCACGGCTGGGGGCAGTGGTGGTGGTGGCGGCCTAATGTGTACTCGTGGGCAACCGCGATCATCGGCGGGCCGATTGTATTTCTTTCTGTCGGCTTTTTCCTCAAAAAAATACCATGGTGGCAGCTCCAGCTCGACGCAGGCCCGGCAATGGTACAGCAGTTAGATGCGCTGAAAATTGTTATCTCTATGGCGATCACTACGGTTTTGTGGGTGCTTGTGGCTCTTTTGACAAAGCCGGAAGATATGGAAGTTCTCAAGGATTTTTACCGCAAGGCAAAACCAAACGGATTCTGGGGGCCTGTAAGAAAGGCGGTAGAGGCGGACGGCGATAACGTGGAAATAAGCAAATATGTCATACTCTCGGGTCTGCTGGCAGTGATCCCCGTCGCGGCATGGATAAACATGCTCGTCCTGGGATTGTCCGCCCTTTATGTCGGCAGTTATATCAAGGCCTCGCTGCTGCTGATCGCGGCGGTTCCTACTGCTTTGATAGCGAAAAGAATTTATACATGGCACGTTGAAAGGCTCGGCGCGGAATGATCGATTTTGTAAAACACAACGAAGAAGCCCACAGGGTGTGGGACACTTATAAAAGCGGCAGCCCCATAAGGGTTCCGATGATACTCGGCATCAGCTCGAGGTTCTATCTGCTCGACAAAGATTACAACAAAGAGGGGCTGAGCTACAAAGAGTATTTCGAAAACCCCCGAACGCTGATCGAGACACAGTGCCGCATATCGGATTTTCTGCGGCATAATGTACCCTGGGACACACCGATGGGATTGCCGGAAGATGGCTGGAGCATTATGGCGGATTTCCAGAACGTCTTTGACGCGGCGTGGTGCGGCGCAGAGATTATCTACCCCGAGAATCAGTGCCCGGATACCCGCCCGCTATTTAAAGATGATAAATACGCCCTGCTGGAAGCGTTTCCAAGAGGTGCTTTTGACGGGGTAATGGCAAAAGTAAAAGAGGTTCACCAGTGCTTTGAGCAGATGCAGGCGGAGGGATTTGAGCACAAAGGCCGGCCCCTCAAAGAGATTACAGGCACCCCCGGCACGATTAGCGACGGGGTATTCACCCTGCTCTGCCAGCTGCGGGGCAGCGAGAACGCATGTATCGACATGCTCTGCGATGAAGATTATTTTCACCAGGCAATGACACTTCTGACACAAAGCACGATAAACCGGATAACACAATGGCGAAAGTATCTCGGTCTGCCGCTCAAGACAGACGGCTTTGCACTGGCGGATGACTTTGTTCAGCTGCTCTGCGTCGAAGATTACCGGAAAAACGTCCTGCCGTATCACAAAAAGATTTATGATGCTTTCAGTTTCGGCTCGAACAATTTTATGCATCTCTGCGGCGATGCGACCAGGCATTTCCCTCTGATGGCCGCTGAGCTTGGCGTGAATCGCTTTGATACTGGTTTTCCAGTGGATTTTGACCGGCTCAGAGAGCAGCTCGGCAAAGACACAGAGATTATGGGCGGCCCGCATATAGAGCTGCTGCTCAACGGCACCAGAGAACAGGTAATCAGCCGGACAAAACAGATATTAAGCGGCAAGATTAAAAACGGCAGGTTTATCCTGCGAGAAGGCAACAACCTCGCCCCCGGGACGCCAATAAAAAATATTGAAGCCATGTACGAAACCTGTAAGATTCACGGCAGATACTAAATGGTAAGCAGATCATAGGAGACGAAAATGGATAGAAGAAATTTTTTAAAGAACAGCGGTATGGCTGCCGCGGCTTTTGCGCTTTCAGGCTGTAATCAAAGCTCAAAAATCTTTTCCGGTTTAAAACGCAGCTCAAAACCTAATATCGTTTTTATATATGTTGACGACCAGGACAGGGCCGACCTTAGCTGTTACGGCGGCAATCTTCTGATGCCAAACATCGACAGTCTGACACAGGAGAGTATGCGGTTTGACAGGTTCTATGTATCATCTCCCGTCTGCACGCCAAGCAGGTTTTCCGCGTTAACCGGAAGATACGCCTGCAGGGGCGCGGAGATGCAGAAAATCTGGCCGGTGTTTACGGTGAGCAGAACACGATTGCCCAGGTGATGAAGAAAAACGGTTACAAAACCGGCATTGCGGGAAAATGGATGCAAGGCGTCAGTGACAAAGTCCAGATGATGGACGGCTCTCTCGATGCCCGGGATCCTGATGTCGCAAAACGGGTAAAAGAAAATTACAAACACCTGCAGGAATCCGTGAAAAGCACGGGTTTTGATTATGCCGAGAGCCTTTATTATGTAAATCCCGGTCAGTGGTGGAGTGATGCCCCGTTATACACTCCAAAAGAGCTTAGACATCACAATCAGGAATGGATTACTAAGGGAGCGATAGATTTTATCGAACAATCAAAAGACGAGCCGTTCTTTCTTTATATGCCCACTACGATGGTGCATGATCCAATGGCCCATGACAGCATAAAGGCCGACCCGCAGGTTACGCAGGCAGGCTACCTGGACGAGGCTCCGGATGTTCAGCCGCCGCGGCACACGATTTTTGAAAGGCTCAAAGGCAGGGGTATTGACTTTGACAATATTAAACCTGAGCAGGAGATGCAGGCTCATTTTCTCTCCGGAACGCTCTGGCTTGATGACGGCATAGGCGCAGTGCTCGACAAACTGGACGAATTGGCTCTGGCGGATAATACCGTTGTCATATACGCCAGCGATAACGGAAGAAAAGCCAAGTTCTCAACCTATGATTCAGCGGCCAAGATGCCCTGCCTGATCAGATGGCCAGGGAAAATAAAACCGGACAGCGTCTGCAATGAACTTGCCTCGAACATAGATTTCGCGCCTACGATATATGACATCTGCGGCATCACCCCGCCGTCGAATGCCGTGATCGACGGCAAGAGCCTTTTGCCGGCTCTGACGGGAGGCCGCTATAAAAGGGATCATATTTTCATGGAGATAACGGTTGAAAGAGCTGTGGTAACTGATGACCGGTTCAAATATATAGCCGTGCGCTATCCTCCTCAAATACGGGAAAAAGTTGACAAGGGCGAGTTGTATAACCATTGGTGTCAGCCGATGGAGTTCGGGGTGTGGGGGCATTCCTACAATGCCGAGCTGTATTACCCGTCGTATTTTGATGCCGACCAGCTCTACGACCTCAGCAAAGACCCTCACGAACAAAATAATCTTGCAGACAACCCTGACTATTCTGAAAAACTAACTCAGATGAAAAAAATTATGCGAATGTACAGCAGGAATCTGCCCCATCCCTTTGCGGAATTTAAAAAGAAAAATCAGTCATAAAGCAGTAAAAAATACCAGCGTTGGAGTATCATAGATCTTTGTAAATTCGAGGCGTTTAAAAGTGAAACTGATAAAAAATTTAGGAAAATTACTGATGGTCGCGTTATTGTCATCTTCAGCCCTTGCTCAGAAAGCGGATATCCTCATCGCCGGCGGCTCGCTTGGCGGAACGGCGGCGGCCCTGCAAAGCTGCCGCATGGCGCAGGACTTCGGCATCAGCAGGATAATCATCACCGAATATACCGACTGGCTCGGCGGACAAGCGACAAGCCAGGGTGTAACCGCCCTTGACGAAAATATCTGGGTTGGTATGCACGGCAGATACGACGTCGCCGCGAGCAGGCTTTATTACCAGTGGAGTGACACCGTGCGAAACATTTATCGCCCTGATGCCCTGCATACTGCAATGACAACTCACAGAACCGGCCCGCAGGAGAGCGAGCTTCGCAAACAGGACATTAACCGCGTCAGGTCCGACACGTTCTGCCCGGGTAATGACTGGGCTTCACGGCTCTCGTATCTGCCAAAAGACGGTGTAAAGACAATCAACCAGATGCTTGAGCCGTATATCAGCAGCGGGCTGCTGGAGGTGTATTATAATTGTCAGCCCGTTGAGGTTTACAAGCAGAACGAGAAAATTACCGGCGTCAGGTTTAAAAGAAATGACGGGTCTGATTTCACTGTCGAGGCGAAGGTTGTCATCGACGCCACCGAGCTGGGAGACCTTCTGCCGCTAAGCGGTACAGAATACCGCGTCGGTGTCGAGGCGTCTATGGATACGATGGAGCCGAGTTTGTTTGACAAGGATAACAAGCCGATTTTTGACCGTATGTACGCAGACGGCGCTCAGTCGTTCACCTATACATTTGCTCTTGAGTGGTGCGACCCAAAAGAAGATCACCGCGGCGACTGGAACGAGAGACCCGCCGATTATGATGAGCTGAAAAAGGATTTCGGACTTAATTCATACCTGTTCGCCCGGACAAACGTTTACAACATGAGCCTTGGCAACGCCTGGCCCGGGGAGAGCTTCTGGTCGTACCGGCGGATGTATGATGCGATGAATTTTAATCCGGATATCAAACCGGATCTGTACCCGAGATTTCGTGATGGTGAATGGATCACCGAGTTTGACCCCGAAAAAACCGGCTGGGCATTTATCCCCAGTACCGCAAGCACCAATATCGGCGATATCGCCGAGATAAACTGGGGCTCAAACGACTACAAGGGCGGCACAATAATCGATGTTCCCCTGGAAATACGCGCCCGCCGCCTGCAGGAAGCAAAAGATCTCTCTATCGCGTTTCTCTACTGGATGTGGTACGAGTGCCCCAGAGACCCCGCGGATATAACAAAGGACTGGCGGGACGAGGAGAACTTCTCTATTGATCCGGTTACCGGCAAGAACCGCGGCTATGCCAACCTCAAGCTGCGAAAAGATGTATTTGACACAGAGGACGGGCTCAGCAAATACCCCTATATCAGAGAATCACGCAGAATATTACCGATCCGCCGCGTGCGTGAGCAGGATGTCGCAGGGCCTACAACCAACCGCGCGAGGAACTTTCATGACAGCCTGGGTATCGGACATTACTATATTATGGATTCACACGCCTCAACCGAACGGGCTCAAATCGCCGGCCGTCCCTGTTCGCAGTTTCAGCTGCCGATGAGGGCGATGGTACCGGTCAAAACAGAAGGCCTGCTGCCCGGCTGCAAAAATGCCGGTCTCACCCACCTTACCTCCGCGGCGTACCGAATGCATCCGACAGAGTTTCAGTTTGGCCAGGCGGCGGCGGTGATGGCGGCTATGAACATAAAGCATGGCCTGGAGTTTCGCGAGATGCTTGAATTATCGCCGAATCCGCTCAACCCCTCACCTGCTGAGATAGCGTTGCGGAAGGTGCAATATGAGCTGTTGCAGGCCGGCACACCGATATATTGGAATTTTGACGCGGGCTGGAAGCATGACGAATTTATTGCTGTTCAGTTTGCCTGCGTTTTGGGGATTATCGAGCCTGTTGAGAATAAATTCCTGCCTGAGGCGGACTTCACCAGGGCAGACGCCGTCAAAGCCGCTTACGCCCTGAACGCTGCCAGGCATCGCGACGTTTTCAACACCCGTTTTAACGATGTTGATATTTCCAAAAAGGCAGAACTTGCGGAGGCGTTGAGCTGTTTAGAAGACAAAAAAGCCCTGAGCTGGCTTGCGGGCAACAAATTCCAGCCCGAATCAGCCATCACCGCCGACGAGTTTTCCAGAACACTCGCCGCGGTAACCGGTATGGACGTAAAATCAGCCGGTGCAGAAAATCTCACACGCGCCGGCGCCGCCCGGCTGGTATTTGATTATCTAAGCGAGCTTTATCAGCTGACAAAATAACGCCCGAGAAAACAGTATTGTAGAGAAAATTCACGAATTTTCTCCAGACGTTGGTGTCCTTCTGTACGCACAATAACCCCCGATGACCATTTATGGCTCGGTTCTGGTTATTTTGGTGTGGGTGCTGTTTGTTTGTCGTTTTGAGAGAATTCGTGAATTCTCTCTACGGGGTGGGCAAAGCAAAGTCTTACCCCGCAGCACCAACGGTGCGAAATATCATACGATCTTGCTAACACAAGCACAGTTTCCCAGGGCGTTGCCCTAGGATAAGCTATCCAAGCCCTTCAGGCTTGGGAGACAATCAGATGCATCAGGCGGGGAAATTTCTCACATCCGGCTATATGAGTTTTGAGGCCTGTGCATTTTTAATCCCACACATATTCGGGATCAAAATCTACATTGTATCTTTTGAGAAAACTCAGATATTCCTGTTTAAAAGTGACCCGGGTGTGGTGCTGTTTCTGGGATTTTATGTACTCGATAGTTTTTTGCTTTTGGGAGCTGCTGACAGAAAATGCGCCGTAACCTCTCTGCCACTGGAACTTCGTTAAAATGCCGCCTTCGGCTTTGGTTTTGATCCATTTGCTGCTGTTCTTCTTGATCTGTTCCAGACATTTGGAGAGCGACTCAGTCCGTGGCATACACATCAATATATGTATATGATCCGCGGTTCCGTTGATTATGAATGGAATCCCGTTGAGGTTGAAAATGATTTTACCTATATACGCGTATAACTCGTTTTCGATTGGCCCGTCAATGAACGGGTATCGCTCTTTTGTGCTGAATATTATATGAACGTATATTTGTGCGATAGATTGCGGCATATTTTGAATGTAATATATACAAACCGATATTACAACAAAAAAATGCACAAGGTTGTTTTGCATACAGGGCAATCGCATCTAAAGTCCTTTATTTTGTTGTGTCAGCACGCGATATAGGTATTGCTCGTTCCAGCCGCAGCACAGCCTTCTGGTCTTTATGCCGACCTTGTGCTTGGTTTGCTGTTTTAGCAGATTCAGTGCTATTCGTGAGAGCCTTGCAAAATTTTCTGCTCCATAACCTTTTCTTATTCTCCTTTCATCGTCGGCAAAGCTGATATCTAAACACCAGTGCAAGGAGTTCTCTACCCCCCAGTGGCCCCTGATATATTTGAGTAAATTTGGCGGATTTTTGCAAGTCAGGCTTGATATGTAATACCGTTTCTCTACGCTTGTTTCATCTCCTATGCTCCTCTTTGCCTCCACACATATCAGGCTCTTGAGCCCGACCCAGTTCTTCTTTTCAGAGTTAAGGAATCCTACATTTGAAACAGCCCGCAATGTGCGTTCTTCAACCCTGCCGTGGCCTCCATCAGTTTCACTTGCAACAGTATATTGAATATTATAGACATTATCGTCTATACATTCATCAAAAAGGGTAACTGCATTTTTATGCAGGCCGGTCTGATTTGCCTTTAGCTGCAAGATATAGTCCCCATCATTTTCAATTACAGCATTAGCAATTTCCTTTTGGCAGCCCATAGCATCAGTTGTTACAACTGCACCATCTAAATCAATTAACTCCAAGAGCTTAGGTATAGCCGTTATCTCATTGCTCTTGGTTTCTGTTGCAATCTGCCCAATGACCATTTTGTTGGTGTCGCACCAGGCATTTACCATGTGAACAGCCGCTTTTTCAGATGCATAATCAACGCTTCTACGCATAGTCTTGCCGTCAATGGCTATGAGCCTGCCTTCACTCTTTTGGGCTAAGGCATTGACCCATTCGAGGAAGCATTGTTCAAATGAGTCGGGTTTGAGAGAAGAAAATACTCGTCCAAATGTGTCGTGAGAAGGAATGCCATTAGGCAAAGAAAGAAAACTTTTAAACCACTCTTCTTTGCACTGAGCGAACTCTTCAACCTGTGTCCATCCATCAGCGCCACAAATTATTGCACAAATTGCAATGGATAAAATATCGCTAAGCTCATGCTTGCGAGTACGCTCGACTCTGGGGTCTTCAATTGTCGAAAAATAGTCCATTAATCTGCGTTGGTTTTGTTCTTTTTTCATAATTTTCCTCGTTTTAACGTTGCAAAGATATAGAATACTATATATTATACTATAATGAAAAAGACAAAAAAAGCTATAAAATTATTAGAAAAAATCGCAAAAATAGAGCGAATGGAACGAGGGAAAATATGTCAGATGAAAAACCGGCAGCATTTCAACCACCAAACGTGGAAAAATGGAGCCAATGTTGTGCGATATGTCCCAAAGGATGAGCTTGAAGCACTGCAGGCTGACATAGATAGTTACAACCAATTCATGGACTTAGTGCAACAATATGCTGACGAAATCATACGGATAACACGCCTTGAAAGAAAAAATAACCGAAAAGCCTAAAAAATGATATTTTAGATGCGATTGCCCTGGTTTTGCATAAGCACCAACGGTGCGAAATATCATAGCATAGGGCAACGCCCTATGTGTATAGGTGGTTCGCTTTCGTCCTCTGCCCCGCACCGCCGTCGGCGGTGCGGGGCTGAGCGAGGGGGTGTTTTGGCCGCACAGATTCCCAGGGCGTTGCCCTAGCCCCAATTTCTCACTTAGGTCTCGAAACCGGTAAAAATAAAAATATTTTCGATGTTTCTGGCCTTTGAGGGGTGTTTTGATTCTGGATTTGGCTTTGGTACAGACCTGCCCTATTGCATAGGTGAATTTCTATGCGATAATTTGGGTATGTATTTGAAAAAGCACAGGCGTAAAAAGAACGGTAAATGCAACACCTATTACAGTATTGCTGAGAAGCGGAAGGTCTCCGGTTATCGGCATGTGGAGAAGGTGGTTCTTTACCTTGGTGAGATCAGCGGCTCTCAAAAGAAGGCCTGGCAGAGATCAATTGAGATAATCAACGAAGATAACAAACCTGTACACAAAACTCTTTTTGCTTTTGATCAGGACAACCAGAGCTGTCACGATGTTGATACGATACCGGTTAACATCTCAAAGATGAGACTGGAACGACCGCGTAGGTTTGGCGATTGCTGGCTGGCTTCTGAGATGTGGGATCAGCTTGGTTTTGACCGCTTCTGGTCAGAGCGGATTGATACAGACAGATCGCCGGTCGCATTCTCAAAAGTCCTCAAGTTGCTTACGGTGAGCAGGCTGATAAAACCTTCTGCCGAATACTTTGTCCATCAGCACTGGTTCAGCCAGAGTGCTATGGACGCCATCCTTGATTGTGATTTTGAGATTGCCGAGAAAAACAGGCTCTACCGTTGTCTTGACCGTATCCTTCCATACAAAGACGAACTTTGCAAATACCTTAAAGACACCTGGCAAGGAATGTTCAACCTTGAGTACGACATCCTGCTCTATGATATCACCAGCACGTATTTCGAGGGGCTATGCAAGCAGAATCCCAAGGCAGAATTCGGCCACAGCAAAGACAGACGCAGTGATTGCAGACAGGTGCTGATAGCCCTTGTTGTTACGCCGGAGGGCTTTCCTCTTGACTATGAAGTACTTCAGGGAAATACATCTGAAAAGACGACATTAAGACCCCTGCTCAACAAGATAGAAACAATGTACGGCAAGGCCAACAGGGTCTGGCTGATGGACAGGGGCATACCAACGGAAGCTACGCTCAAGTTCATGCGTAAGAACAATATAAGCTATCTTGTTGGCACACCCCGCAGACAGCTCGATGATTATAGCAGTGAACTTTCTGAAAAGGACTGGGAGCAGGTAAACAGCAGTGTTCATGTGAAATACATCGAAAAAGAGGGCGAATGCTATGTCCTTGCCAGGAGCAGGGATCGTATGCAAAAGGAGAGGGCCATGCGTAAAAGAAAACTGCGTAAATATCTTGACGGACTTGAAAAACTCAAGGGATATCGCAATTATGAACGTTTTTATAAACGCCTTGGGGCTTTGCAATCACAGGCCGGTAACGCTTATAGATGTGTGGAGCTCGATATTCCGGGGCAAAAGGAGCGGATTGAAGCCGGCGAATTCAGGTATCACATAAACCGGCAGAAATACCGTGATATGATCTATCGTGACGGCAAGTACTTTTTGCGGACTAATCAGAAGGGCAAGGATGGTAAGGCACTCTGGAATGAGTATATGCTGCAGTGCAACGTTGAGCAGTCTTTCAGAGAACTCAAGAGTGATCTTGGCATTCGCCCTGTATATCACCATAAAGAAGAGCGTGTTGATGCCCATATCTTTGTGGCGTTTATAAGCTATTGCCTGCAGGTGACATTGCGGCATAAGCTGCGGGTGAGTGCCTGCGGCCTGACCGCACAGGCTGCCCTGGAAACGATGAGCCGTATCCAGATGCTTGATGTGACATTTGAAACACTTGACGGTCGGTACCTCTTGATGGAGAGGTACACCGAGCCCGAGGCAGATCAGCGTCTGATACTGCACCACCTGAACATGGATCTGCCGCTGCAGAAGCCACCCAAAATATACAGCAGCCAGGTCAAAGATTAAGACCCCCTTTGGCGACACACCAACGCCGCGGGCGCTACCATAAACCCTGTTTTACACCCCTAAACAGTTTCCCAGGGCGTTGCCCTAGGCTAAGCTATCCAAGCCCTTCAGGCTTGGGGGAGTTGTAGGTCGGGCTTCCAGCCCGACACAAAAACACCGCCGGCAGCGGTACGGGGAAGTGACAATTGAGGGGGATTGGTTGCCGCACAAATTCCCAGGGCGTTGCCCCGGGCTATGCTATTCAAGCCCTTCAGGCTTTGTGGATATTTTTCGTACGACAAGAGAAATAAAGGTTTGGTCTCTTTTATTTTTCTTTATCCAGCAGCCCGTGTGATATACGCGGCCGTCATAGAAAAAACTGAATCTGCGGTATTGCCGGTTTTATGACTTTGGGGGATAGATTTTCCGCTCAACATAGCCGGTATCGACGTTGTTGTTCACATAATCGCTGTCATTGAGTATCTTGAGCGATGCCGGAATTGTACTCTTTATCGGGCCGATTTTGAACTCATTAAGTGCGCGTTTCATCGTAGCGATTGCCTCCTGACGGGTGTTGTTGTGCACCAGCAGTTTGGCGATCATCGAGTCGTAATTGGGCGAAATATAGCTGCCCTGTTTGATGAAAGTCTCCACACGAACACCGAAACCGCCCGGCACGAAAAATTCGTCCACCGGCCCGGGGCTCGGGGAAAAATTCATATCGGGATTTTCCGCGTTGATCCTGCACTCTATCGCGCAGCCGTTGAGCTTGATATCTTTTTGTTTGAGCTTGAGCTCTTCGCCGGCGGCAACACGTATCTGCATCTTTATCAAATCATGGCCGGTAACCAGCTCGCTGACCGGATGCTCAACCTGGATACGGGTGTTGGCCTCGATGAAGTAGAAATTCCTGTCCTTATCGAGTAGAAATTCCACAGTCGCGGCGTTTTCGTATTTTGCGTTTTTCATCAGCCGCTTTGCCGCTTCGCAGAGCTTCTCGCGGGTTTCCTCGTCAAGAACCGGACAGGGCGCCTCTTCGATGAGCTTCTGGTGGCGGCGCTGAATTGAGCAGTCACGCTCATAGAAGTGCAGCACGTTGCCGTACTTATCGCTCATGACCTGCACTTCGACATGCCGCGGGTTTTCGATGAATTTCTCCAGATATACCTCATCATTGCCGAACGCTCCCATCGCCTCGGCCTTGGCCGACTGATACGCGTTGCGGAAACTGATATCGTTATGCACAAGCCTCATGCCGCGTCCGCCGCCGCCGGCAGATGCCTTTATCATTACCGGAAAACCGATTTCACGGGCGAGCTTGCGGCCGGATTCCTCATCGCTCAGCGGTCCCGGCGAGCCGGGAACCACGGGAACCTTTGCATCTACCGCCATATCGCGGGCCTTGGCTTTGTCGCCGAGTTTCGTCATTGCCTCGGGCGAGGGGCCTATAAAAGCTATGTTGCACTCGCGGCAAACCTCCGCGAAATGGGCGTTTTCAGCGAGAAATCCGTAGCCCGGGTGTATCGCGTCAACGTCGGCGATCTCCGCGGCGCTGATTATCGCGTTTATGTTCAGGTAGCTCTGAGCCGGTGAGGCCGGGCCGATGCAGATTGCCTTGTCGGCAAAACGCACATAATTTGAGTCTTTGTCGGCGGTGGAATACACCACTACCGCCTCGATACCCATCTCGTGGCAGGCTCGTATTATTCGCAGGGCAACCTCGCCCCGGTTTGCTATCAATATCTTTGAAAACATTGTTTATCCTCAATTAAGGCACCAGGCAAAAGGTACAGAGCAATAGTTAAATGCTTCGCATTTTTGAGATTGCCGCATACCAGAATACCAGATGCCCGTATTCAGTTTTAATATCTGTTGAAGGCAGATTTCCACTGCCTAATGCCTGTTGCTTATTGCCTATTGCCTATTGCCTTACCTTGAACAGCGGCTGGCCAAACTCTACGGCCTCGCCGTTGGAAACAAGAATCTCTTCGATCACGCCGCTTAGCTCGGCCTTGATCTCGTTCATTACCTTCATAGCCTCGACGATGCAGACTACCGACTCATCGCTGACCTTATCGCCCTTCTTGACAAACGGATCCGCATCAGGCGAAGGAGATGTATAAAATGTTCCCACGATTGGAGATATGATTTCAGCCAGCCCGTCGTCAACACTCTCATCAGCCGCGGGTGCGGCAGCGGGTGCATTTGCCGACGCCGCGGCGGGCATTACAACAGGTGCGGCTACCGGAGCCGGAGACTGCATCACCGGTGCCTGCGGTTCGGGCCGGCGAAGATAAATCTTGTTATCATCGTTAATTATCTCAAGCTCGCAGATGTTGTTCTCGCTCATCACTGTGGTGAGCTCTTTCATTTTTTCTATATCAACAGCCTTGAATACTGTTTTTTTCGAGTCTTCACTCATTACAAAGTCCTTTCAATCATAAACTCTGTGCTAAATTTCTATACCGCCGGCGGCATCTAAAATACAAACCTCATAAAAACTTATGCCGGACGTTTTTTCTAACTGTATAAAAGGTAATAGTATATTCATTTATACGCAGTTTTCAACAATATTTTAAAATGCCCGCAGAGGCACGGCAGTTGTTCCTGAGCCAAGGGGCAGTCTCAAAGAACCGGGATATACAACATAACCATTAAGACATTTGTCCGGCAAAGCTTCTTTTAATACATTGATTCCCCTTGCCATTGATATTTTGGGGGTAGATGAAAGTTTTATTTCAATCGGGATAAGCTTGTTCTCATGTATAACAACAATGTCAACCTCGTCACCTGCGGATGTCCGCCAGAAGTAGATCTTTGGCGGTTCTGCCCGTGAACTAAAGGTCTTTACAAGCTCCATAATTACGCAAGTCTCGAACACAGACCCTCCCATAGGGCCCTTTTGCAGATGAACCGGATCGGATATCCCGGTCAGAGAGCATAATGTTCCAATGTCAGTAAAGTAAACTTTAGGGCTTTTTACAATTCGTTTGCCGGCATTTTCAAAGTATGGCCGCAGTATCACTATCTGGAAAGTAGCTTCAAGCACAGATAACCAGTTTTTAACGGTGTTTACCGCAACTCCGATATCCCGCGATATTTCAGATAAATTCAGCAGCTGCCCGTTTCGAATCGCCAGCGCCTGGAGAAAAACCTGAAAATTCCCCAAATCGGACACATGTTTAATCAGCCGGACATCACGCTCTATGTAGGTGCTTATGTAGCTGCTGTGCCACAAAGACGAAGACCGGTGAGTGTCTGTGGCGATCTCAGGGTATAAGCCGCGTAAGAGAAACTGCCATAGATTCTCTTCAGGGACTTTTTTCTGCTCAGGATCGTATCCTTGTTCCCACGGAAAAGGGCTGCTGCCGGCGTGTGAATACTCTCGCAGCGAAAATGGGTACAATTTTAATATCGCTGCCCTGCCGGCAAGGGATTCATTGATATTCTCCGTAAGCATGAGGTTTTGTGAGCCGGTGAGGATAAACCGGCCTTTTGTTTGACGGTCCGAGTCGATGAGTTCCTTGATGTAGGGCAGCAGAACCGGGCAATACTGAATCTCGTCAAAAATGACCCTGCCCGAAAACTCCGCCAGAAAACCTCTCGGATCATTTTCTGCAATTATTCGTATATCCGGCAACTCCATTGAAACGTATTTGTAGTCGTGTCCAAATACTTCTTTGATTACGGTAGTCTTTCCCGACTGCCGAGGCCCGGTCAGGACTACTGCGGGAAATTCTTTGGCCGCTCTGCAAAGCTGCGGTTCAATAGTTCTTTTCACATATTTATAACTCATGTAGTAGATTATAACCGTTTAAAAGGGTCAAAACAAGTTTTTTTTGTAAATTTGCATTTGAAATGCAAATCTGCATGGGTTTTAAAGACGCAGCAAAGTTTTAAGCCGGCAACTGTCCAGCTCGCGGATATTTCTGTTGGTTTTAGATGTTAAGGAAGTTTTTTACTCCGGTCAGGACTATCTGTGCCGCCAGTGCGGAGATTACCAGTCCGGAAATCTTACTCAGCACCTCAAGACCCGTTCTGCCGACCAGCCGCTTTACATGGTCTGCCAGAAACAGCAGTACGCCCACAGAGCAGGCAGCGGCTGTGAGTGCGGCACAGCCCACAATGGTACCTGACGCGGCGGGTTCTGCAACTCCCGAAACCATGATCGCGCCTATGGTGCCCGGCCCAACCATTACAGGGATCGCCATAGGCACCACGCTGATATCATTGCCCGGGTCAACCTTGAGCATGCTTCGTTTGCCCGTTACAAGCTCAATTGATGTCAGAAACAATATGCAGCCGGCACCTACCCTGAAAGCATCAATGGTTATTCCGAAAATACGGAAAAGGATATCGCCGAAAAAGTAGAGGGCCAGTGTTGTAATGATCACCGCAAGTGTCGTTTTTGCCGCTATCCAATGCCGCTGCGGCCGGGGCAGATCAGCGGTAAGCACCAGAAACACCGTCAACGCAAAAAACGGGGTTAAAAGGAAGAAAAATTTTAACCATATATTTATAAAGTCATAAAGCATCTTTATTTCCTGCAAGTTTGAGAAAAGATACCGCCGGTTTTACTTTCCTTTGTATTTCAGTGTTAAGTACCGCAGATCCACGGCCTCATTGCCGGGGATATTCGCTGCCCGCAGGCGAAGTGTGCCTCGTTTCCCGTGCATACGCAAGGTGCCCAGAGACATCGGCTTAAAATCTTTGACAAACGATTCTCTCATATAAACATGATTTTCCTCTTTGCCTTTTAGCTCGCTTTCGTAAGCATTTTTAACGGCACGGCTTACCCTTTCGCCGTCAAAGCTGAGCTCTAATTCTGCGCCGACATTTTCACGTTTGCAGGTGTAATGAATCTGCGCCTCGTACAGGCCGGCGGTGAGCACTTCGATATCCCAGGTTATGGAATCATTTTCGTCAATCCAGTTGGTGAAAAACGAACAGTTTGGGTGTATGCTGCTCCGTTCGATATTGCCGTTTGCCTTGCCGTCGCGTGCCGGCAAAAGCGTAATCTCCGCGCCGGGGTGGCCGACAGTAAAGGGCCGCGGCTCAACCGGCTTGAAAGTTTCGTCTTTCCATTCCCGGACGGCCTTTTTGAGTCTGGCGGTGATTTCCGGATGCTTTTGTGAAACATCTTTTCTTTGCCCGGGGTCGGCATCCATATCGAACAGCCTGCCTTCGTGATCGAGCCTGTATTTCTGCGTCCGCACGCTCACCCGTCCGTTCCAGGTGCTGAAATACATTCGGTCCTGCCAGTTTGAACTGGTTCCAAGCAGCAGCGGCTTGAGACTGACCCCGTCGAGCTTCTTATTGCCGACAATCGGGATTTCGGCAAGCTCAGCCAGCGTCGGCAGCAGGTCTATCGCGGCGGCGATATGGGGTATTTCAGTCCCCTGCCTTATCTCCGCAGGCCATCGAATAAAAAATGGCGAACGCACACCGCCCTCATCGGTAGTTCCCTTACGTCCTTTCATGCCGGCGTTCCACCGCCAACCGTTGGGTCCGTTGTCGCTGAAATAGATTACAATAGTATTGTCCGCGATGCCTAATTTGTCGAGTTTTTCCAGCAAACGCCCTACGTTCCAGTCGATATTTTCACACATTGCCAGAGCTGCCCGGGTATGCTCAATGTTTTCTTTTTCCGGATCACGATGCCGCATTTCGAGCTCTTTGCCGTCAAATTTTTCCCAATAGCTCTCCGGCACCTGCATCGGCGAATGGGGTATATTGTACGGAACATAGCAGAAAAAAGGCGTGTTTTTGTTCTTTTCG
Source organism: Limihaloglobus sulfuriphilus (assembly GCF_001999965.1). Lineage (GTDB taxonomy): Bacteria > Planctomycetota > Phycisphaerae > Sedimentisphaerales > Sedimentisphaeraceae > Limihaloglobus > Limihaloglobus sulfuriphilus. Next base: position 3,038,440 of record NZ_CP019646.1, read on the forward strand.
ATAAAATCAAGGGCATGATCGGTGAAGTCATCCGCGATATAGCCGTTGCCTTTTACTAACCGGCCGTTATGCTCCAGCTGCGGGCTGAAATAGTAGCCCCAGTGCCCGGAACAGAAACCGTAGAACTCATCAAAACCCCGGGCGTTGGGGTGATAGGGCCATTGCGTTCCGCTGTGCCATTTCCCGAATGCCGCTGTGGCGTAACCGGCGGCTTTAAAGGTATCGCCGATAGTTGATTCATCGGCGTTAATACGCTCGCCGCCCTCGCTGGTGCCGGTTACTCCAACACGGGTATAATATCTGCCTGTCAGCATCTCCGCGCGTGTTGGAGAACATACCGGGCAGACATAGAAATTCTCTACAACGACACCCTCGCCGGCAAGCGAATCAATGTTAGGCGTTTTGAGATTGACATTGCCGTTAACGCTCAAGTCGCCCCAGCCCTGGTCGTCGGTGAGAATCATCAGGATATTAGGACGTGATTTTTGTGCCGCGGGGCCTGTCAATCGGCCTGCGCAGCCGCTCAAAACCGCAGCAGCGGAAATACCGGCAGCCTTGAGAAAATTTCTTCGGCTGTAATTCATCTGATACACCTTTCATTTTTGTTAAAATCTATACAATACGGCCGGTTCACAAATTAAGTTTCGTGTCGCGGCTGAAAAACACTTTTAACTTAGAAACCAGTCCGGTTGAGATAGGTTTCGGATTGTGATGTTATCTTTTCTTTTATCACGAAATCTACGCATACCGGTGATGGTACATTTATTTTGTGCGGCGTTTTTTCCAGCTTTCCGGTTTCAAAGTCAATCCTGAACGTTATCAGCGAGCCGGCGTGCTGGTTGGCGCATACAAGAAAATTACCGTTTGGTTCTATATTGAAGTTTCGCGGCTCGTTTATACCGTCTGTTTCGATCTCAATCAAGCTCAATGTCCCGTTGCCGCTGTTTATCTGGTACGCGGCGATGCTGTCGTGCCCGCGGTTTGAGCCGTAGAGGTATTTGCCCGATGGGTGGACGCAAATCTGGGCGGTAAGGTTGGTGCCGGAGAAGGACCGCGGCAGTGTGGTTATCGTTTCTATCTCGCTTAACTGGGCGGTCTTGTAGTCGTAGCCAAACGCGGTTATTGTGGAGTTGAGCTCGTTTATAACGTAAAAGAATTTTCCGTTAGGGTGAAACGCCATGTGCCTGGGCCCGCTGCCGGGGCGCAATTTTGCGAACAGATCTCCTGCCGGAGTGAGTTTGCCGGCGTCTTTGTCGAGTTTATAGACCATGATTTTATCAATCCCCAGGTCTGCGGCGAATACGTATCTGCCGTCTGGGCTTGTGATTATGGAATGGGCGTGGGGGGCTTCCTGCCGTTTTGCGTTCTCGCTTTTGCCTTCATGGGCAATGCTGCACGCCGGCGGCTCTACACGGGCGTCTTTGCCTATCGGCAAAACGGTAATGCTGCCGCTGGAGTAATTGGCGATCAGCAGGTTACTGCCGGAAGGGTCTATCGATACATAACACGGGCTCACGCCCTTGGAGCTTTGCGAGTCGATAATTTCGAGCTCGCCCGTACTCTCGACGATGTTAAAGGCGTTTACCCTGCCTTCGCTGTCAGTTTTGGATACGGCGTAAAGTGCGCTGCCATTGTGGTTTACAGCGACAAAGGAGGGGTTGAGCGTCTCCGCCGCCAGTTGAGGCTCTGACATTTCGCCTGTTTGGAGGTCAAGCTCGCTGCGGTAGATGCCGCGGCTTTTGGTGTTGGAAGTGTATGTTCCGATATAGAAAGGAATTGTCTCTGCGTTTAACATGGTTATTACCGCCGTTAAAATAATAAGTGCCGTTTTAGTCATGATATATCTCGTTACATAAAATGTCCGGCAAGACCGGCAAACAGCCGCCTTGAGATTTACGCCGATTGTTATCAGTGCTTATCAATCAGTATTTTACAACGCCGGCGGGTAAAAATCAAATGCCGTAAATAAAAAACTCTCACACAGGCAGACCCGCCTGTTAAAAGCTGTTATAGTGACAGCAAGTACAACAGTCAGAGCCGTTCTTTGTTTGTTTGGCATTCTGATAATATTGATAAACAAGTGAAGAATTATTGAGCGGTTAGCCTCCTGCCCTGTGCCGTTGCAGAAATCCAACCTAACCCCGCGCTTACGCTTGGGGCTCTGATGGGGTGGATTGCGATGGCAGGCGTTTTCTGAAGCCGCCTTCGTTTTCGAAATTATCGCTGTGTCTGGGTATGATTTTTTCACCTGAGCACATCGCAACTCACCCGTGCAATACAGTCGATCATGTCTATTTCGTCCATTTTGCAGCTAATTGAATCGAAATAATCGCTCATTTATAAAAGCATAATAACAGACATACCACAATATCAACACTGTTTCAACACAAAACCACTATATATAGTATTTTTACGGTCTCAAAAAAAGATTGGCAATCTGCTCGTCTTGGTGTTATACTTGTTGATGTAGAATTTGGTAAATCTCTCTTTTTATTCATAACGCTTATAATCGGTTTAAAATGTGCAATGACAGACAAAACAGCAAGGGACTCTTCGACGCGGCGGTAATACGCAGCGGGGCCGTTGGAATGCGCAACTGGCGGGTTGCTCTTGAGCTTGAGGGCGAGGCGGCAGCGGCGTTTGCAGGAGCCAGACCCGGGCAATTTCTTGAAATTGACGCATCCGGTCTTTCTCTGCCGCGGCGGGATTTGATACCGCCCGAGCTGCGGGATGCCGCACAGAGACATGTAATCCTGCGGCGGCCGCTGAGCTTCTGGGATGTTTACGAGATGGACAACGGCAATACGTGTGTGGAGCTGCTGTTCTGTCTGGTCGGGCCGAGCACGCTGCGGCTTGCGACGCTGCGTAAGGGCGATATTGTCAATATCTGCGGGCCGCTGGGCAACGGGTTTTCCATGCCCGAGGGCAAGACGCACGCGGTCGTTGTCGGCGGAGGCATCGGAATCCCGCCGATCTACCACTTTACCAGCTGGTTAGGCAAAAACCGCGATGACGTGCGGGTTACGGCGATCGTAGGGGCCAGACGGCTTAAGGATTTCCCCCTGGAGAGTATGCAGCATAAGAAAAAGACGGCGATCGAGTTCGCACTGGCCGGCGCGGAGACGCTGGTGGCAACGAACGACGGCAGCCGCGGGTTTAAGGGCTTTGTAACCGGCTGTCTGGAAGAATGGCTGAGCAAAACGGAGGTGAAAAAAGAGGATATCTGCGTATTCGGCTGCGGGCCTGAGCCGATGCTGGCGGCGCTGGCTAAGACCTGCCGGGTAAACGGCTTAGACTGCTATGTGAGTCTTGAGCGGCTGATGGGCTGCGGCGTGGGGCTGTGCCAGAGCTGCGCGGTCGAAAAACGCGACAAGAGCGACGGACATAAATACCTGCTGTGCTGCAAAGACGGGCCGGTGTTTAACAGTGAAGATATCGTTATATAATTAAGAATTAGGAATTAGGAATTAAGAATTAGGAATTAAGAATTAAGAATTAAGAATTAAGAATGAATCCGCAGATTACGCAGATTGTCGCAGATTTTAAAAGTTAAGAGATATGTAGGGCAAGCGTCCCCGCTTGCCGTTTTAATGTCAACCGTCCTCGGTTGAGCTGCTGTGTCGGGCTGGAAGCCCGACCTACGAAGAATAAAAAAGTTAAGATTCAGGCAACATCGCATGACGCAATCAGAGCCGTTCTTCACTTGTTTCACATTCTGATAATATTGATAAACAAGTGAAGAATTATGGAGCGGTTAGGTTAGATAAATCAGCTGTGTAGAGCAAATTCACGAATTTGCTCAGTTTAAAAAGTTAAGAGCTAAAAGTAATCAAATAGACATGATAAACAGGATTTGAATTTACCATGAAGAGCATGAAGGACATGAAGAAAAGATATAATAAAAACTTCAATTTCTTCAATAACTTCATGGTTAATAAAAAATTAATCTTGTCCATCTTGTAAATCCTGTCTAATAGAATTTAAAAGTTAAGATTTACGTAGGGCAGGCGTCCCCGCTTGCCGTTTTAATGTCAACCGAGGACGGTTGAGCTACTGTGTCGGGCTGGAAGCCCGACCTACGAAATATAAATACTATGAGCGGAGCGAAGTTCTCAACTATTAGTTAATAGTTATTAGTTTAATGATATGTCAGATATAAGTATAGATTATTGCGGGCTTAAGCTGAAAAACCCGATATTTACCGCTTCGGGCACGTGCGGCTATTTCGACGAGCTTTCGGATTTTGTCGAGCTTGAGAGCCTCGGCGGGTTCATCACCAAGAGCATCTCTCTTGAGCCGCGAGAGGGTAACCCCCTGCCGCGGATTGTAGAGACCGATGCGGGGATGCTAAACGCCATCGGGCTGGCGAATATCGGGCTCAAAGAGTTCGTCGAAAAGAAGATACCGCTGATGAAAGACGCGGCGGTGCCGGTGTTTGTCAACCTGGCGGGCAAGACGATAGACGAATACGTCGAGGTTGCTTCCAGGCTCACCGGCTTCAATGAGATTACCGGCTTCGAGCTGAACATAAGCTGCCCCAACGTCAAGGCCGGCGGCATCAGCTTCGGCACGGACCCTGCGCAGATAGAAAAGATAACCGCCGCCGTCAAACACGTCTGCGGCGGCAAACCGCTGATCGTTAAGCTCACACCCTCGGTAACGGATATCGCGGTAACCGCCCGGGCGGCGATAGAGGGCGGCGCCGACTCGCTGAGCCTGGTGAATACGTTTACCGCGATGGTGATCGACATCAGGACTAAAAAACCGGTGCTGGCGAACCGTACGGGCGGGCTGAGCGGGCCGGCGATAAAGCCGATAGCCGTTTATCTGGTCAACCGGGTGTATAACGAGGCGGCAAAACCCGCCGGCATACCGGTGATGGGGCTTGGCGGAATCCGGACGGTCTCGGACGTGATCGAGTTCATGATCGCCGGCGCGTCGGTGGTCTCTGTGGGCACGGCGACCTTCACAAACCCGGCGGTTACACAACAGCTTGCCGAGGGGCTGGAGGAATACTGCCGGCGACACCGGATAAAAAAGTTGTCCGACATTACAGGCTCGCTCATGTGAAAAAGTTAAGAGATATGTAGGGCAGGCGTCCCCGCTTGCCATTTCAATGTCAACCGAGGACGGTTGACCTACTGTGTCGGGCTGGAAGCCCGACCTACGATGAGTTTAAAAGTTAAGATTCAGGCAATATCGCATGACGCAATCAGAGCCGTTCTTCACTTGTTTCACATTATGATAATATTGATAAACAAGTGAAGAATTATGGAGCGGTTAGTATAGACAAACGCAGCAGCGTAGAGCAAATTCACGAATTTGCTCAGTTTAAAAAGTTAAGAGCTAAAAGTAATCAAATAGACATGATTAACAGGATTTGAATTTACCATGAAGAGCATGAAGGACATGAAGAAAAGATATAATAAAAACTTCAATTTCTTCAATAACTTCATGGTTAATAAAAATTAATAGTTATGTAGCGTCCCCGCTTGCCGTTTCAATGTCAACCGAGGACGGTTGACCTACTTAATAAGAGTACACGCTTTAGCGTGCAAAAACCCCGTCTTTCGGGCACCCCTCTAAAGAAGGGGAATTTAATTTGTGTCGGGCTGGAAGCCCGACCTACAAAAAAATCTGCGTAATCCGCGGATACAACTAAAATAAAGAAACTAAAATGCACGAAATACTTGAACAACTGTATGAATACTTTCCCACTTCAGTCAAGACGGGCGAGTATCTGCTTATAGTAAGCGATGTCTGGAAAATCAAGATAAGCGTTTACAAACGCAGCAACTACTCGATTTTTAATTCATCCGGGACACGTGTGAAGGTTCAGCTCTTTGAGATGAACGAAGACAACGAGTTCATGCCCGGCGCATCACAGGATTTCACCATCGCCAATATCCCCGAGCTTGCTGAACAGATAGAGCGGTATATAACCTTTGTTGTTGCCGAAAATATCAAAGAGCAGGGAAATTGAACGGGCTAAAACTACAGCTTCGCGGCGACAAGATACTCATAACCGTCAAGGTAGTCCCCGGCAGCAGCCGTACTGCGCTGGCAGGCGTTCTTGATGGAATGCTCAAGGTCAAGATCGCGGCGGCACCTGAAAAGGGCAACGCCAACAAAGAGCTGATAAAATTTATCGCGGGCGAACTTGGACTGAAGAAACGCGATATAAGTATTATATCGGGGCAGACAAACCCCGTAAAACTGCTTGAAATTGCCGGCTCCGATGCAGGGAAGGTAAAGGGGCTGGCATTTTAGGAAAGCCTGGGGCGGGAGAGCTTTCTCGCCCCAGGCAAATACAGTACATCACTGCAAACATCCAATAGAAAGGGTTATCTGGGAAGGATTTTAGTCCATTGGATATCGCAGCCCCCATTGGGCTCTGATGCTGTCAAGTGTCTCCATAATGGAGATAGACTCCGAGACGGGCATGACATCGCTTTGAAGCATACCCTTTCTCAGGCACCGACAGACATGAGCGGCCTCATAATTGAAGCCGTTGCCCTCCAGAGGGAACTCATAAGAGTCAGAAGTACCGTCAGGTTTGAATAGTGTCAATGCTGACGGGCAATATAGAGGTGAGTGGATCTTAATGCTGAGCTTTTTGCCTGCAATAAACGCCTCAGTCGGCGTCCTGGAAATGCTGCCGCTCGTGATTACGGCCAGGGGGCCGCTTTTATAGTCAAACAACATTGTGTTCAGCTCATCTACGCCTGTGGCGTGCATTCGGACCTGAGTCTGGATGGTGTCCGGCTGCCGTTTAAAGATGAGAGATGCAAGCGAAACTGGATATACCCCGAGATCCAGCAAAGCTCCGCCGCCAAGTTCTGAGTTAAAGATCCTGTGGCCGTCATCAACATTGAACTGGACGCCGAAATCCGCTGTAAAAAGATGGATCCCCCCCGGGATACCATCGCTGAGCCAGTCTTGGAGCTGCTCAACCGCAGGGATAAACCGCGTCCACATCCCCTCCATCAAGAATACTCCGGCCTGCCTTGCGGCATCGGCCATCCTTGTGGCTTGTTTGGAATTTATCGATATCGGCTTCTCGCACAATACGTGCTTGCCGGCTTCTATCGCCATAAGGCTGTTTTCCATATGAAGATGGTGCGGGGTCGCTATATAGACTACATCTATTTCGCGATCATCCAGGAGATCTTCATAACTGCCGTAGCTGCGCAGAGCACCGTTTTCCTGAGAAAACCGGGCAGCCTTTTGGGCAGATCTTGATGCAGCCGCTATAAGCCGGGCACCATCTACGTCACGCAGCCCTTTGGCAAACGAAGCGGCAATATTGCCGCAGCCGATAATTCCCCAATGTAAGGTGTCGATCATTGTTGAATCAAAATAACATTAACTTTTTTAAAAACCGAATATATTAAAAATCTTGCAAGCGTAATTTCCGCTCTGTATCTATTTCAAACAGCCGCTTAGAAAATATCTTCGACATCTTCAAGCAGCGCTTTCATGCGGGCCTGATCAGAGGCCCTGCCGATGGCATCGGCCTTGCTGATAATACCTTCGAAAAACAGCTCTGTGATGTTATGATCCAGAAGCTGCATACCGGCCTGTTTCTGGGTTTCTATAACGTTTGGTATCTCATGAAGCCTGTTATCACGAATGCAGTTTCTCACCGCCGGCGAGGATAAAAGTATCTCCATACACGGAGTCATGCCCGGGTAATCGCGGCGTTTGAAAAGAGTCTGCGAGACCGAAGCTGAAAGGGTGTTGGCAAGCATACTCCGCACCTGGCTCTGCTGGGCTGCCGGATAGATATCGATAATACGCTCGATTGTCTGGCTGGCACTGTTTGTATGCAGCGTGCTCATTACCAGGTGCCCCGTCTCGGCCGCGGTAAGGGCCGCAGAGGTCGTCTCGAGATCACGCATTTCTCCAACCAGGATCACGTCCGGATCCTGGCGGAGAGCGTGGCGGAGGCCGGAAGCAAACGAGGAAACGTCACGGCCGACCTCTCGCTGTTCGATCTGCGATTTATCGTTTCTAAGCAGATACTCTATAGGGTCCTCGAGTGTGATAATTCTTTTTGATTCTCTTGAGTTTATAAGGTTAATCATCGAAGCCAGAGTTGTACTTTTACCAGAACCGGTAGGTCCGGTAACCAGCACAAGGCCTCGCGGCAGCTCCGTGAGAGAACGAAGCGTCTCAGGAAGATGCAGGTCATCAAAGGCAGGCACCTTGTCAGAGATAACACGGAACGCAATGGCAAGGGTTTCCCGCTGATAGTGAGCGTTCACACGGAAACGGTGGCCGCTGGAAATAGCCGTCGCAAAGTCCAGGTCGAGATGCTCTTCAAGATGCGCATAACCCTTCTCGTCAACCATACCAAGGATCATTGCCCTGATATCTTCGTTGGAGAGCTCTGGGAAATCCATCGCTGAGAGAACTGTATCACGCCGCATCAGCGGTTTCATATCGGCATTTATGTGTACGTCACTGGCACCGAACTGAACAGCTGTATGCAGTATGGCCTCTAATGACATCTTATATCCTTATTGTTCAAAATTCTCACTTTAATTACTTTAAACTTAATCCGGATCCGGAATTACTCATCGTTGGGCTCTTGCTCAGCGTTCTGCGCATCAGGATCGATTGTGTAAACAACGCCGGCAGGCTGCTGATCCTGCTCCTGCGGGTCAGCCTCTATCTGGGGCGGCTGATTTACTGCCGCCTCGGCAGTGCCGGAATCATCCTGTGAAACATCATTGATCTGTACGGCGGATTCCTGGGGCTGCTCTGCCTCATCGGGCTCCTGCCATGATTGCTCAGAGCTGATGTATTCTTCTTCAACGGCCTCGCCGGTTTCAGCGGACTGCTGCTCAAGGTTTTCATATTCATCGGCCTCTATGTCCCTGCCGAATCTGGTTTTGCCGTGGAGTACGGGAGCGGCTATCTGGGTATGCTCATACTTGTTCATGCCCTTGATAGTGTTGCTCATGTCCTCTTTGACGATTACCGGCGTGATGAAAATCAGCAGCTCGGTAACTGACATCGATTCAGTCTCACTGCGGAAAAGATGCTTTATCAGCGGAGTATCGCCGAGTACGGGGGTCTTATAGTAATCCTTGCCGGATTTGTACTGTTTCAGACCGCCCAGAATCACGGTAGAGCCGCTTTGGAGAAGCGCGATAGTATCGAGACGGCGCGTATGAACCGTCGGCACGATCGGCTCGTTGGTTATAGGGTTTCTTTCCTGTTCTTCGGCGATACCGAATTCAGGCATGATGTGGAGCCTGAGCATTTCGTCACGCGTAATATGGGGTGTAACCTCAAGCTGGACACCGACCTCTTTGAACTCGGTTGTTGTCATGCTGCCGCCGCCGGAGGATTCCTGAACATCCTTATATGGGATTTCTTCCACGATCTCAAAATGAGCCGTCTCGTTGTCAAGCACCATGATGCTTGGATTTGCCAGCAGCTTGGCATAGCCCTGTGAGTGGAGCATTGAAAAGAGCATGTCGATCGATATCGAATCGTTGAACACGCCAAGGCGGATCTGCCCGCCGTTTGTTCTGTCAAACGAGCCGGCGGTGTATGGGTCTGCACGTTTTGTAGAGCCCTGCGCGGGAGGTGCGCCGGGGGCTGCGCCGCCGGGAACAACCTCATCGACATACGATATTCCGCCGCCGGTACTCTGGGCCACGGGCTCACCGGCACTGTTGAGCGTCATACGGCCGCCGTCCCATTTCATGTCAAGGTTGAAGTTCTCATTATCCGTCACATCATAGATCCGAACCTCGACTATAACCTGCTGGGTAACGCGGTCAACCTCGTCTATAAACAGGTCAACCGCCTCGATCCGGCTTTCAACGTCGGTAACAATGATATTGCTCGTACCCGGGTTAGCCGAGACACTGCCGTCTTTGGAGATAATCTTGGCGACTGCCTTTTCAACCTCTTTGACATCGGCATAGGTAATCCTGTAAACGCGGCTGATGATTTTTTCAATAGTATCAACCATCTCACTTTTGGGGACTACCCTGATCATGTTCTTGGTACGGATATAGCCGTAGTTGTGAACAGCCAGGATGTTGTCGAGAACCTCCCCGACGGGAACGTTGTTGAGTGTCGCGTTAACAAGGCCGGTAACAGAGGGGCTCTTGACAACATCGATGTTGGCCTCCATAGCCACAATACGCAGGACATCCTCTATGGGTGTCTCACTGAAGTCAACCGTGATCTTCTGAGCCAGCTTTGCGTCAAGCTCGGAGACATATTTTTCCTGCTCCTGAACCTCTTCAGCAGACAGGATTCCTGAAAAACAGCATATAGCTGTCAATGTAACAAGAAACCATCTTAATTTTTTCTGTAACATTGTAACACCTTTATTAAAAATTTTTATTGAATCTGCCGATAAAACCACATACCGGCTTTTTTTTATATTTCCAGCTCTTCGCCTACCATAAGCTCAAAGCTGTTTCCTTCATTGTCCTGCAATGATACAACCCGTGAAGTTATTTTTGTAACCGTCAGCTCTTCTATTGTATCTCCCTGCCGCAGCATCTGTCTGTTGATGAGCGCGGTAGAGTTTCCGTTGGAATTCATAAGCACGCCAAGAAGCATAAGTTTTATCTTTTCCTTAACCTCTTCTTTTATTTCCTCGACCGCTTCAGCCGCCTGTGCCTCCATAGCAAGCTGCTCTGGATCAGGCTCAAGCTGTTTGGCAAGAATAGCATCGCTGTACATCATCGGATCGCGGAAAGACTCCGGCCACTGCTGCGGTTTTTCTGATGGAAAATCCATCTGTACGGTTTTCATAGCGGCAACGTTGGGCACGATGATCTTGTTCTTGTCTATATTGACAGAAACCGGAACATAAAACGTCTTGAGCAGGATGTAACCGATAACAACCATCATCGCCGCGGCAAGCAGAGAAGTCTGAACATTCTTCGAGCTCAGATCAATATTATTCAGACGTGAAAAGACATAAGTAATATCGCTGAACCTGAACTTAAGCAGCGATTTCGTGCCGCCGACCTCTTCGAGGCTTTTTTCTTCCAGTGCCTGCTCAGTCTCTTTAACGGCGGGTTTGGCGGCAGAATTTCTGTTCTGCATCTGTTTGCTGTTTCTTGGACTGATCGAGGCAACCTGCGGCCGTGCCTGTTTCTGTTCTTTATGCGCATGGCCGGATTTTGCCGCCTGGGGATCAGCAGCGAGCCGCGGCTTAGCCGCTGTGGACTGAGGCGCCTCTTTCTTCACTTCGCCGGTTGCGGCGGCTGTTTTTGGTGCTATATGCTGCTCGACCGGTTTGGGCCGTTCAGGTGCGGGGGAGCTTTTAGCTGCCCGGGCTTTATCCGTCGGCGGCTGCGTTTTTCTTTTCTCAAGAGCGGCTATTCTGGGGTTCTTTTCCCTCTCGCTGCCGTCGGCGGGCGAAGTCGGAATGTCCTTTAGGTCGGGGATGTCTATCCCGTCGAAAATTGTCGATATCTTTTTGTGTAAGCCATTAGAGCTCATTTTCATATTCCTCCGCAAAATCAATGTATTCCTTTGCACTTGCGCTGCTTGCGGCGTAACTGATAACAGACTTGCCCGCACTGGGTGCTTCGGCGAGCCGGACGCTTCGGTGTATCACGGTCTGAAAAACAAGTTTACCGAAAAAACCCCGCATCTGGGACTGCACCTGCTTACTCAGGTTCGTCTGCTTATCCACAAACGTCAGCAGTACGCCGCGGATTATCAGCCGCGAATTGAAACGCTGACGCACAATATTAACCGTATCTATAAGCTGCTTGAGCCCTTCGAGGGCATAGTAATGCGCCTGAACGGGAATGATCACCTCGTCGGCGCATGTCAGGGCGTTTATCGCCAGAAGACTCAGCGAGGGTGAGCAGTCGATCACCGCATAGTCGTAGTCATCTTCTATCTCGACCATCTTCTTGGCCAGCAGATATTCCCTGCCGGCGGTCTGGGATATTTCAAGCTCTGTGCCGGAGAGCAGTATGTTACTGGGCAGCAGGTCAACGCGGTTAGTCTCTGTTGTCAGAATATAATCTCTGATGCTGCCCGTCTCATCGTTGAGCAGCTCGTAAACCGTCTTGTCGCATTCTTCCGGATCAAAACCAAAGCCGATTGTAGCGTGCCCCTGTGAATCGAGGTCCACTACAAGAACCCTTCGGCCTCTGTGGGCAAGCCCGGCAGCGAAGTTGACCGCTGTTGTGGTCTTACCGCATCCGCCTTTTTGATTTGCTATTGCTATGATTTTCATCGTATATTAAAAAATTCCTGTGTTTATGATTTATTAACTAAAAACGCTATGAGTATTGAAGCGTCATTAAGCTGTTTTTCATCCCTGGTATTACGCGGCAGAGATATCGAAAAATTATCCACGAATATCATCGGTTCAAACGATTCGAGCCTCTGAATAAAACGGGCGAACTGAGCGAAATCCGCCTTGAAATTAAGATTCATCCGCCCCTCGCTGAGATGACGGCAGCCGTGAATCTGTTCAAATTTTATCGAACTTCTGTTGGAAACATTAAACCCCGAGAGTCCCAGCTCTTTGGCCATCTCATTAAAGGCGAATGTCAGGTCGGTGACGTCTGAGGATTCATGCATGAACTTCTTCAGCAGCACCTTAGATTGTTCTATATCTTTTTCAATCAGCTCGCTGAGCTTTGACCTGTTGATTGATGTTGCTATTACATTTTTTTCTACCGCACCGGAGATATTATCCTCTGCAATGATCGCCTTGTTTTGAAGCGGGTACAGGACAAACAGATAAAACGGCACCATCGCAACAAAATAAACCGCCCATACAATCAATATGGCAAGGAGGATTTTTCTGTTTTTTCTGCTCATTTACTTTCCTCCTTCTCCGCGGCAGCGGCTTTTGCAAGCCTTTCGGCCTCGGCCTTTACCTGCTGAGCATCCCAGCCGGAATGGTAGGTGCACTGAACGATGTAACAGGGCAGCTCAATGCCGCTGAACTCCTCTGTCGTAAAGGTAATAATACGCAGCGTGTCCTTGTCAGCACCGAATGTCTCTGAATTTCTCAGCACGTTGAGGTATTCATAGACCACCTTGTCCTGTTCGTCGCCGTCAGTGCTGAAAAGGCGCATTCTCAGGGTGCGGGTAACCTCTTCCCTCTCTACGTACTTTCCGGAAACGCCCTTGATAGGCTCGCGTATTTTCTTTGAAGAAGTGCTGATATCAAACTCGGATATGGCAAGAGTCGGCGGCAGTTTCTCAACGACCTCCCGAAGTTTCGGCGTCCACTGGACAAACCTGTCGGCGCCGGTTCCTATCTCCGATACAGCCTCGCGTTCGATACCAAGCTGCTCTTTGAAAGCCTCGTTGAATTCCTGTTCATACGATATTTTGCTGACCCTCTCAAGAATGGACTTACCCAGCTTGTTTACAAAATGCAGCTCGGAGCTTTTCGCGTCATAATGGATAAACAGTCCCGCGAAAACCAGCAAAGGCCCTATGATGCTAAAGCCCAGTATCACGGCAGCCAGCGGCTTGCTGCGTATCGGCCGGCGGCGGCCCTTAAGAAGGTCAATGTCATACATCATAAGCACTCCTCATCGCATATCCGGCGGCCACAGCAAACGCCGAGCCGTTTTCCTCGAGAAGTTTTGCCCCGGTGCATTTCGATTTGACCTTGATTGTTTCAAACGGATTCCAGCATCGAACATCAGCATCAAATTCGTTGTCCAGAGCGTCTATAATCTCCGGCGAGCCGGAAAGGTCGCCCGTTACGAGCACCTCGTCGATACTGCTTATTGAATTTTCAACCATGAAATAACGGAGTGTCTGCGAGACATCCCGCACAAGTCGAAGGCTGGATTTTGATATGATAGATTTAAGCGTGCTGTCATATTCTCTGCTCAGCAGCAGCTCTTTTGCCTGCTGCCCTGATATATCTTTTTCCCTGGCGATAATCGTTACGATATTACTGCCCGAGCTGGTGAGGTTTCTGGCGAAGGGCATCTTTTTTTCCTGCGGGACAACAACAACCGTACGGTTCATCCCAAGCTCCACGACCGCGCGCTGCGTCTGATCAGAATCAAAAACGCCGCGGTAGCAGTTGAGCAGACCCAGCCAGTCAACATCCATTATTATACAGTCAAGCCCGGAATTTTTCACAATAGCGTATCTTTCTTCGACTGCATCATTCAATGCAGCTATATAAAAGCCGCGGAACCGCCTGGCAGCCCCGCTGCCGGTAGTGCCTGTTATCTGGTAATCGAGAACGGCGTCTTTTATAGCAAACGGGCAGGTATGTTCAGCTTCGCTAATCAGGCTCTCCTCGAGCAGAGCCTTGGGCATCTCGGGCATCTCAAAATCAGCCATGCTCACGTGCGGCCAGCCCAGCCCGCCGATACACCAGCTCTTGCGGCTGATATGAAAACCCAGCGAGGAGACACAACGCCGCAGAGAATCCACACAGCGCTCCTTGAGCGTGTTTGTTTCTTCGTCATCGCCTGCCGGCGGTATCGCAGCCTCCGCCGCGGCTGTTGCATCGTAGCCGTGGTGGTGCTGCTGCAGCTGAACAAGCCGTACAGCTTCAGCACCGACATCGATTCCTGTTATATTTTTTGGATTAGACCAAAGCAAAGTTCTTACCTGACTATTCTATTTAGTTTTAATAAGGAATAAGAAAATCCGCAGATTACGCAGATTTTCGCTGATTATTTTTCGTAATTAAAATCACTTTTCCCGCCAGCTGCCGGGATTTAATTTCAAACTGGCAATATGAGTATCATCATGTTCGTAGAGGTCTTCTACAAAATAAAAGGTCCCCGAATTTCTGATATCCACATAAAGCCCGCCCAGAACCGCGCCGTAGAAATCAGCCTGGTTATGCAGCAGCAGAATCGCGTTAGGCGCGTAAATCGCCGCGGCAAGCTCGCTGTCGTTTTTCAGGTCAATACTGTCACATCCGCCGGTGCCGAATATCTTCAAGCACCTGGTCGCGTCCCGTATCGCCTCGGCTGTGGCGTATTTATCAAAATTTGCGTTCTGTATGACGGCACTGTTATCCACTGTCAGGGCTCTTTTGAGGTAGAGATCCAGAGATGAGCCGCTTGCCACCGTCAGCGACGCCGAGTTTTTCAGACGCAAATCTCCGGCTACCACCATAGTAACATTGCCCTCCACGACAATCTCTTCGCCGTTGCCGGTTGAATAGCCCGGGTATGTTCCGCTCTCGGTGATGGTTATCTTTCCGGTAGCAGGATCCGGCGCCGGCCATGCCCTAGAGCTCAGCAGCGGAGCACTTACCGAAGGAAACTCGATTTTTTCATAGTTGGAGCTGATTGTTCCGGTTACCGTGGCGCCGCTGGCGAGCGAGACAACCTCATCGGGGTTTGCACCAGGGCCGATAACAATATCGCCGGGTACAACCACGCCGTTTTTAAGAACAACGCTGTTTTTTACAATCGAGTTTGTCACCAGCTCCAGCTCCGCATCTGCCGGCACGGTCTGGATGTTGGTTTCCACGTTCAGTATAAAACCGTTTTTCGTGCCGATACCGAAGTACGGCCCGCGGAGGATAAGCTCTGCATATATCTCTTTGCTCTGGTTCATGCAGTTGCCGTAACTGACGATTTCAAATTTCCGGAACTCTTTATCCGTCTTGAATTTGTAACTGCACTGCGCCGGTTTGCTGCTGTTGTGAAGTGTCATTGTATCCGAGGTATAGACCCAGCCGGCAACGTTCTCGAGCGAGGCAAACGGGCTTGCCGGCCCCAATGAAAGCCCAAAAATACCGCCGCCCAGGATAGGGGTAATGCCGGCAGAGGAAACCTCTGTTGTCTGGGCATCGGGGTCGTATTCTTCGAGCATATCGGTGTTTTCGGTCGATCGTATGTAATAGGCGGTTTCCATCGCCAGATCCAGCGCAGAGTCCGCCGCCATCGTCGCAACCGCACGGGCGGTGTAGATGTTTGAGATTTGTCTTGCGCTCAGCGCAGAGCGCAGCATCGCCGCACCGAGAAGTAGCGTTACCGACAAAACGAGCAGAACAAAGGGCAGAACTGCTCCCCGGCTGTTTTTCTTTTTTTCAGTCTTATTCATGTTGTCGCTCCCCGGGACCATCCAGATTCCCGTTAAACCACATTTATATTATACTTTCAAACCTGTTAAAACACCCCCGTTTCAATCTTGTTTAAGTTAGTAATTAAATGAAATCCGCAGATTACGCAGATTTTCGCTGATTATTTTTCGTAGCTCTTAACTTTTTAAATCTTCGTAGGTCGATCCTTCCAGCCCGACACAAATTAAATCCCCCTCTCGTAGAGGGGTGCCCGAAAGACGGGGTTTTTGCACGCTAAAGCGTGTACTCTTACTAAGTAGGTCAACCGTCCTCGGTTGACATTGAAATGGCAAGCGGGGACGCTTGCCCTACATAACTATTAATTTTTTATTAACCATGAAGTTATTGAAGAAATTGAAGTTTTTATTATATCTTTTCTTCATGTCCTTCATGCTCTTCATGGTAAATTCAAATCTTGTAAATCATGTCTATTTGGTTGCATTTATCTCTTAACTTTTTAAACTGAGCAAATTCGTGAATTTGCTCTACGCTGCTGCGTTTGTCTATACTAACCGCTCCATAATTCTTCACTTGTTTATCAATATTATCATAATGTGAAACAAGTGAAGAACGGCTCTGATTGCGTCATACGCTATTGCCTGAATCTTAACTTTTTAATTCATTAGACAGGATTACAGGATTAACAGGATTTTTATTTAGTTATTTTTAATCTTGTAAATCATGTTAATCATGTCTAATTGGTTGTTCTTAACTTTTTTAATCTGCGATAATCTGCGTAATCTGCGGATTTCCTCAATTCGTAATTCGTAATTCTCACCGTTCCCACCACGTTCCGGGTTTGAGCTTCAAGCCGGCGAATGATTCATCGTCCGGCTCATACAGACCGTCAACATAGTAGAAAGTGCCGGAGTTCCTGATATCCACCATCAGCCCGCCAAGCAGGGCACCGTAAAAATCAGCCTGGTTATGCAGAAGAAGCAGCGCATCAGGGGCATAAATCGAGCCGACCATATCGCCGCTGTTCTTCAGCTCTATATAATCGCAGCTTGGCCCGCCTAATATCTTTAAAGAACTGGCGGCCAAACGTATCGATTCAGCAGTTCCGTTTACATCAAAGTTTTCGTTTAATATCGTCGCGCTGTTGTCAACTATCAGCGCTGACTTGAGATACAGTCGCAGCGCAGAATCCGTTCCAACGGCGAAGGTTGAGCTGTTTTTCAGCCTCAGAGTGTCCGCCATCACCATGGTAACATTACCCTCTACGACAATCTCTTCACTGTTGCCGGTTGAATAGCCCGGATAAGTTCCGCTCTCTGTTATGGTTATCTTGCCCGTGCTCGGATCCGGCGCCGGCCATGCACGCCAGGGAAGCAGCGGCACATCGACGTTGGGAAACTCTATCTTCTCATAGTTGGAGCTGATCGTGCCTGTTACGCCGGCGCCGCTGGCTAAAGATACAACCTCATCGGGGTTTGCTCCGGGGCCGACCACGATATCGCCGGGTACAACCACGCCGTTTTTCAATACTACGCTTTTTTTAACAATCGAATTCGTCGCCATTATCAGTCTCGCGGTAGAAGGCACTGTTCCCAGACTCGTATCAACGTGGAGTATGAACCCGTTTTTTGTACCGATACCGAACCACGGCCCGCGAAGCACCAGCAGGGCGTGGATATCCTTTGTCTCGCTGCCGCAGCTGCCCGAGGCCGCCAGCTCAAACTGCCTGAAGTGCTTATCCGTCTTGAGCTGAAAGCTGTACGAGGCGGGCTTGCTGCTGTTTCGCAGCGTGAACGTGTTGGAGCTGTACGTCCAGCCCTGCACACCTTCCAGGCTCGGGAACGGGTTAGTGTCGCCCAGCCCCAGCCATGCCGCGTTCGCCGTGGGCCAAAAACCGGTTATGCCCGCGGCAGCGACAGACGGCTCGCCCCAGCTCGGGCGGTAGTTGTCAAAAAGACCCGCGGTCGTGCCCTCATCATCCTCGAGAAGGCTCGTATTTCCTGTATCTCTGATATGGTACGACATCTCCATCGCCAGATCCAGCGCAGAGTCCGCCGCCATCGTCGCCACGGCACGGGCGGTATAGATATTGGCTATCATGCGGCCGCTCAGTGCTGCGCGGAGCATAGCCGCGCCGAGCACCAGCATAATTACCATAACGAGCACCACAAAGGGCATTATTATGCCCTTAAGCCGTTTTTTATTAAATTTTTTCGGTTCATTTTTCATTATATTCACCGTTATTTAATTAGGAATTAAGAATTAGGAATTAGGAATTGCGGAGTTCGCTTCGCTCACACTGTTATAATTCCGTATCTCTTAACTTTTTAAACCTTCGTAGGTCGATCCTTCCAGCCCGACACAAACGTAGCTCAACCGTCCTCGGTTGACATTGAAACGGCAAGCGGGGACGCTTGCCCTACATAGCTATTAACTTTTTATTAACCATGAAGTTATTGAAGAAATTGAAGTTTTTATTATATGTCTTCTTCATGTCCTTCATGCTCTTCATGGTAAATTCAAATCATGTTAATCATGTTAATCATGTCTATTTGATTACTTTTAGCTCTTAACTTTTTAAACTGAGCAAATTCGTGAATTTGTTCTACACCGCGGCATTTATCTATACTAACCGCTCCATAATTCTTCACTTGTTTATCAACATTATCAGAATGTGAAACAAGTGAAGAACGGCTCTGATTGCGTCATACGATATTTCTTAATTCTTAATTCTTAATTCCTAATTCCTAATTCTCAACTAATTATGCCGTATCCCTGCCCAGACGACGCTCATTTCTCGCCCGTCCAGTGCCAGTGTCAGGTGCATCTGCACCGCCAGTCCGCGGCAGCCGAACTGCACACTTTTGACGTTTGATACGATCGTTTTTTCGTCCAGCATCTGGTCATGGCTGAACGTGCCGCTGGTCAGCGTACCCGTTTCGGTTATCAGCTCGCCGTCGGAGAGGTAGAAGCTCTGGTACCTGTCCGGGAAGACGCCGGGGTTTTCCGGGTCGGAAAAATGATACACCTCGATATGGTCAAGGTCGCTGTTGAGGTACAGCCGCCGCCCGAACGCCTTGCGGCAGGCCGTCTCGAACGTCTCGCGTGCCGCGTAGAGGTCCTGCGGTATCGGCCCGAACACACGGTCGTAGATATCCTTCCAGTCGTGTGCGGAACGCGACATCACATTGCCCACGGCAAGAACCGCGATAAGCATGATCATCATGCTCATCCCCAGCTCTATCAGCGTCATTCCTTTGTATCGTTGATTTATCATTTTAATTTAAATTAAGTGGACAGGATTTACAAGATTTACAAGATTGAAATAACTAAAATGAAAATCTTGTTGATTATGTCTATTTTATATAATTTTTAAATTTTCGTTTAACCTGAACAGAATTTCCAAAATTAATCAACAGTCCGTCATTTATACAAGTAGCATTGAGGTAATTTACCAGTTGTACCTCATGCTCTTTAGCCAGTGCACGGATTGCTTTTATCTCGACAATAACCAAATCATTAACAATCAAATCGGCCAAATATTCACCAACAATCTGGTTCCCATAATAAACGCTTAACGGTGCCTGCTGCGTGACAGAACATCCTGATCTCTGCAATTCCACACGCATGGCATTCTCATATACTTTCTCAAGAAAGCCCGAACCAAGAGTTTTATGCACTAAAAAGGCACAACCGATTATTTTCTCTGTTAGCTTGTCAATATTCATATATTATGTGGGCATAATTTACAAGATGGACAAGATTAAAATAACTAAATAAAAATCTTGTTAATCATGTCAATCATGTCTAATTGATTTTCTTGCCTATTAAGTTTTACTGCATCAGCAGCGAAGCGCTGTAGCTTCGGTTGCCTTCCCTGGTGACCGTATCGGTTCTGAAATAGTTCCAGACAATATCAATATTGAGATATTTAATCCCGCTGTCCCACGCTACCGACATCGCGGTATAGTAGTACACGCCGTTGAGCACTACCACGTAGCCGGTGCCGTTGATCAGATACGCCGACTCGCCGATCGAGGGATATTTGGCGCTTGTTGCGATCGAGAAGTTATCCGCGTTGATAATCGCCAGCGGAAGCTGGTTTATCGGGTCATAGTCATACGCCCCGCCGTAGCCCCGCCAGCTCTCAAGCAGGATATTGCCGACCATAGAAGCGCCCACATACCCTTCTGCGCGTCGGGCTTCAACCACCGAGTAGTACTTGTAGCCTGAAGCGCCGAGGATAATGATTATCAATATCGAAAGACCCATAAGAACCTCGATATAGGTAAAGCCCCGGCCGGTATTCAATTTTCCGCTTTTGTTGTTCATGTTTTATTTAAATAAGAAAATCCGCAGATTACGCAGATTTTCGCTGATTATTTTTTGTATCTATTAACTTTTTAAATTATTGTTTTACCATGAAGTTATTGAAGAAATTGAAGTTTTTATTATATGTCTTCTTGATTCCCTTCATGGCAGCTACAAATACGAAAATTCAAATCTCTACTATTATTCTGTCTTCACTTTTAAAGGCACTGAGAAAATTCGTGAGTTTTCTCTACAATAATGCTTATCTATTAACTTTTTAAACTCTTCGCAGTCCGGCCGCCCCGGACGACACAAAAAAGCGACAGGCAGGGATGCCTGTCCTACGTAATTAAATCTGCGACAATCTGCGTAATCTGCGGATTTACCGGATTCTCAATTCTCTCCCTCAAGTATCAGCTCATATTCGCCGCTTGAGTAGAGGTTGAACTGTCCGGGCGTGCCGGGTGCGTTTTCCTTGGTAGATACGCAGACAATCTTGTACTCAAGCTCCGTGGCCGTCCATACAAGATCGGTGATCTGATAATCGCTCAGCGTGAAATACTTACCCTCGAGGTCTCCCGGCCCGAATCCAAGCGCCTTGACATCCGCCGGCGGGCCGCCCTCGCCGCACGTCTGGGCATAGTAGCCGCGCAGAGAGGTTGCGATCGCTCCGCAGCCGGTCTTGCCCTCCGTCCATTTGGCGGAATCGACAAAACGGGTTTGAAACGACATTCCGATAGCTGATAATATGGTGATTATCAACACTACCACCATCAGCTCTACAAGTGTAAAGCCCGAATTACGCCTGAATGTTACGCCTTCGCAAAACATTGTATTTAGTTTTCAAACACCCCCAACGCGGCTTGCCCGCGCGCATCCTATACTGTTATCATACCCGATACTAAAAAACCAAAGGGAGGGGAAAATCCCCTCCCGTTGGATCAAACCATTTTATTAATCTTCATTAAGGCTGCCGTCAGAGCTGTCATAGGTAAACGGGCCACCGTCAGGTCCACCTTCTGGTGATGTACAGGTCACTGTAAAGACAAGATCGGATTCACTCCAAGTAACGATATTGAACGCATAGTCTCCACCCGTACCATCGTCGCCGGGGCCAGAAAAATACGTACCATCAAGATCACCGCTTTCGAAACCAAGATCGCCCAAAGTAGCCGGTTCGGACCCATAAGTAGAATTTCCACCGGACTCTGCATACATTGCCCTTATAGCTGTGGCGATAGTACCGATACCGGCCTTGCCTTCAGCCCATTTAGCGGCATCGATACGGCCTCTGAGAAGCGGGATTGTTACAGCTGCAAGGATCGCTACGATCAGTACAACTACCATTAATTCAACAAGTGTAAAACCTTTACGTTTCATAATAAGTCTCCTATAAATGAAACACACTAAAATAAAAACCCTCCCCGCCGAACAGCCGGCAGGAAAACTAAAGAGCTTTTTAATTACTTTAATTAGGAAAATCCGCAGATTACGCAGATTTTCGCTGATTATTTTCGTAGCTATTTATTTTTTAATTCTTCGTAGGTCGGGCTTCCAGCCCGACACAAATTAAATTCCCCTCTCGTAGAGGGGTGCCCGAAAGACGGGTTTTTTGCACGCTAAAGCGTGTACTCTTACTAAGTAGGTCAACCGTCCTCGGTTGACATCGAAACCGCAAGCGGGGACGCTTGCCCTACGTAACTATTAATTTTTTATTAACCATGAAGTTATTGAAGAAATTGAAGTTTGTATTATATCTTTTCTTCATGTCCTTCATGCTCTTCATGGTAAATTCAAATCCTGTTAATCATGTCTAATTATTTTTTAAAAGAGCATCCCGATTTATCGGGATTCAAACAAATTCGTAATTCTTAATTGTTAATTCTCTAATTTTAAAATAACGATCTATATAAAAATCAGTCTTGTCTTGGTTTTAATTAGGAAAATCCGCAGATTACGCAGATTTTCGCTGATTATTTTTCGTAGCTATTTATTTTTTAATTCTTCGCAGGTCGATCCTTCCAGCCCGACACAGTAGGTCAACCGTCCTCGGTTGACATTGAAATGGCAAGCGGGGACGCTTGCCCTACGTAACTATTAATTTTTTATTAACCATGAAGTTATTGAAGAAATTGAAGTTTGTATTATATCTTTTCTTCATGTCCTTCATGCTCTTCATGGTAAATTCAAATCCTGTTAATCATGTCTAATTATTTTTTAAAAGAGCATCCCGATTTATCGGGATTCAAACAAATTCGTAATTCTTAATTGTTAATTCTCTAATTTTAAAATAACGATCTATATAAAAATCAGTCTTGTCTTGGTTTTAATTAGGAAAATCCGCAGATTACGCAGATTTTCGCTGATTATTTTCGTAGCTATTTATTTTTTAATTCTTCGTAGGTCGGGCTTCCAGCCCGACACAGTAGGTCAACCGTCCTCGGTTGACATTGAAATGGCAAGCGGGGACGCTTGCCCTACTTAGCTTCTAATTATTTGACAGGATTTACAAGATAGATAAGATTAATTTTTTATTAACCATGAAGTTATTGAAGAAATTGAAGTTTTTGTTATATCTTTTCTTCATGTCCTTCATGCTCTTCATGGTAAATTCAAATCCTGTTAATCATGTTAATCATGTCTATTTGATTACTTTTAGCTATTAACTTTTAAAACTGAGCAAATTCGTGAATTTGCTCTACACGGCTCTGATTGCGTCCTACGCTATTGCCTTATGCCTATATCTTAACTTTTTAATCTGCGATAATCTGCGTAATCTGCGGATTTTCTCATTTCGTAATTGATTAGAAATCCGACATCGTAAATATCGGCAGGTACAGCGCCAATACCACTACCAGCACTATCGCCCCGACCACCACGATCATGATCGGCTCAAGCATCGCCGTCATCGAGGATATCGCCTCGTTGAGTTTTTTCTGGAAATAATCGCTTGTCTTATCCATAATCGGGCTGATCGTGCCGGACTTTTCGCCGATATCCACCATCTTCAAGAGCAGATTCGGGTAAAACCCCGTCGAGCCCATCGCATCGCAAATGTTCTGGCCCTCTGTAATCCGCTTTGACGTATCGGTAACAGTCTTTTTTATAACATCGTTTCCGGTCATCTGCTTCAAAATATTAAGCGTCTCAAGTATGGAAACGCCGGATGCCAGCATCGTCGCCATCGTCGTGCAGTAGGTGGAGACAAACGCGTTTTTTATGATTCCCTTAATCAGCGGGAACCGCAGTGCCAGCCTGCTGTAGTTTTTGTGTCCGGTTTTTGTCCTGCCGTAATACACCAGCACCATTACAACCGCCGCGGTTATTCCCGAGAACAGCAGAAAATGATCCTTCATACCGTTATACACCGCCAGAAAGCCCACTGTAAACGCCGGCAGCGGCTTATCGCCGAACATGCTGAACATCTCTGTGAACTTTGGTATTACAAACGTCGCCATGATAGCGATAATAACGATAACAAAAACAACGACAAACGCCGGATAGGCAAGCGCCGAGCGCACGCGGCGGTTTATCTCGTCACGCTTTACATAGTAATTCGCCAGCTTTTCAAAGACCGCGGGCAGGTTTCCGCTCTGCTCACCGGCGATAATCATCGCGTTGAACATCGTGTTAAATACATTTGGATATTTGCCGACTGCCTGCGAAAGTGTCTGGCCGGCCTTTATGTCGGAGCTCATCTCCGATATTATATACTCGAAATAGGGGTTTCCAACGTCCTGTGCGATTGTGTCGAATGCCTCTGTGATCGGCACTCCGCCGCCCATCATCGCGTTTAGCTGCCAGCAAAACGCCGAGAGATGATCGAGTTTGACCCGCCTTTTGGCTACCTTTTTGCCGGCTTTACCCTTCTGCGCAACCTGCTGGATGTGAATCGGCTTCATACCCTTCTTGCGTGCCCATCTGATGATGTCCGCCTGGTTACCGGCATCACGCATTCCGCTTCTCTGGTTACCCTCAGGGTCTTTTAGTATGTATTTAAATCTTGGCATACTTTTTCCGTGAGCGCAAGCGCCCATGCTAATCGCAATATGCCGGAATAATAGAGAAAGCCCGTTTTGATAAAATTATGGGCCTTAGTTATGCTCCGGCTTAAACCACATTCATCAGCTACACTGCCGCAGCCGCCCAGGCCGTGGCCGCGAACTCAACCCAAACCGAAATGCCGCTGCGGAATAAAATGCCTCTCTAATTCCGCAAGGCTCATCTCTATTGTGTCATATTCACGCTTATAGCTGATTTACTTTTTAAAACATCATGCCCGCCGCGACAAATAACCCCGAAAACCGCATCAGGCATGATTCGAATTTAATATATTGGAGCAGGCATTGCAAGTAAAATTTTAAGAAATTAAATTTCTGCCTTCAAAAACGCCTCAAAAACCGCCGCGTAAATTCCGCCGAATCAGCCGCGGTTACACCTCGTCGGTATAGACAACACTCATCAGTTCCTGGACGGAGGTTTTGCCGTCGAGAAGGGCCTGAACACCGCAGTCCATCAGCCCGCCGTAACCCCTGCTTCTGGCGGCCTCTCGAACCTCGAGCTCGGAGGCCTTGGCGATGATCTGGCGGCGGATGGTATTATCGACGACGAGGAACTCAAAAATCGGGAACCTGCCGGCATATCCGCGGTCATTGCACAGCGGGCAGCCGACACCCTCGTAAAAGGTGGTATTGCGTATGGTTTCCTCGGGCAGTTTGAGCCAGTTCCGGGCAGCCTCGTCCAGCTCGACGGGCCGTTTGCAATAGTCGCATATCCTGCGCACCAGCCTCTGGGCTAACACAAGATTTAGTGTAGATGCCAGCAGGTACGGCTCTAACCCCATGAACACAAAACGGCTTATGGCACTGGGGGCGTC
The DNA here is from genome assembly GCF_001999965.1 of Limihaloglobus sulfuriphilus. GTDB lineage: Bacteria > Planctomycetota > Phycisphaerae > Sedimentisphaerales > Sedimentisphaeraceae > Limihaloglobus > Limihaloglobus sulfuriphilus. The sequence goes on from NZ_CP019646.1 coordinate 3,063,654, forward strand.
GTTGGTATGAAAGGTACTAAGCACAAGGTGGCCGGTCATGGCGGCTTTCATGGCGATATCCATGGTCTCGCGGTCACGTATCTCACCCAGCAGAACTATGTCTGGATCCTGCCTCAAAATCGCCCTCAGACTCGAGGCAAATGTCAGCCCGATATCGCTGCGGACCTGCACCTGATTTATACCCCCCAGGCGGTACTCCACAGGGTCCTCTACGGTGGTGATATTCTTACGCGGATCCTTAAGATAATTGAGGGCCGAATAGAGGGTTGTACTCTTGCCCGAACCGGTCGGGCCGGTGACCACAATTATGCCGTGAGGCTGCTGTAAAATTTTTTTGAAAATTTCTAAATATTTTGGTTCAAAACCGACTCCGTCAATGTTATTTGGAATGGATGAGCTGTCCAGAATACGCATAACTATCTTCTCTCCGTAGATCGTCGGCAGCGAATTTACACGAACATCGACCGCTTTTGAGCCGGCACGCAGCTTGAATCTGCCGTCCTGGGGAAGTCGCCTCTCGGCGATGTCCATCTGGGAAAGAATCTTGAGCCTGGTGGTAACGGCGGCCTGCATTTTGCGGCTCGGAGGCACCATTTTCATCAATTGGCCGTCAACACGCATACGGATATCCATGCTCGTTTCCTGCGGCTCTACGTGGATATCGCTGGCACCGGTCTGCACGGCCTGGTTGAGCATCAGGTCAACAAACCGGATAACCGGAGCCCTGCTGGCCTCGGCCTCCTGGACTTCTTCTTCCTCCTCCTCGTAATCACCCGTCTCAACCTCAAGCTCTACTATATCTCGTAGTTCACGCTCGGCCAAGTCCTTTCCATGGTATATAACGTCAACCGCACGGGCGATCTCCTCCTCGGCGATTATCATCACCTCCAGGCTTGCGTTGAGCTTGGCGCTGATGGTGTCGATCGTCAGTACGTTGAGCGGGTCTGTCATGGCGACCTGGACAACGCCGCCGTCCTCGCTCTCGCTCACCGCGATAAGCGAGTACCGCTGAGCGACAAGCTCGTTGAGCTTCCAGGCAACGTCCATATCGATATCGTCGAAATGCTCCGGCCCGAAGTACGGCACGTCGAAAAACTCGCTCAAGAGCTGCGCACACTCGACAGAGCTGATAACATCCATGGATACGAGTATCTGGCCAAGACGCTTTTTTTCTGTCTTCTGGATCTCAAGGGCCTCCTCGAGAATCGCTTCATCTATCCAAGCCTTCTCAATAAGCCACTCGCCAAAACGCATTGTTCCTATCATGCAACTGCCGCTTTCTTATAAATAAAAACTCCGCCGCGAGCGAAATCCGCGGCGAAAAATGCACATAATTTAAACCAACCTCACAATATAACACACCAAAATCGCGATTGCAAGACATTATTGCACCGCCCCAACCTTACAACAGGGCAATCGCATCTAAAATATCATTTTTTAGGCTTTTCGGTTATTTTTTCTTTCAAGGCGTGTTATCCGTATGATTTCGTCAGCATATTGTTGCACTAAGTCCATGAATTGGTTGTAACTATCTATGTCAGCCTGCAGTGCTTCAAGCTCATCCTTTGGGACATATCGCACAACATTGGCTCCATTTTTCCACGTTTGGTGGTTGAAATGCTGCCGGTTTTTCATCTGACATATTTTCCCTCGTTCCATTCGCTCTATTTTTGCGATTTTTTCTAATAATTTTATAGCTTTTTTTGTCTTTTTCATTATAGTATAATATATAGTATTCTATATCTTTGCAACGTTAAAACGAGGAAAATTATGAAAAAAGAACAAAACCAACGCAGATTAATGGACTATTTTTCGACAATTGAAGACCCCAGAGTCGAGCGTACTCGCAAGCATGAGCTTAGCGATATTTTATCCATTGCAATTTGTGCAATAATTTGTGGCGCTGATGGATGGACACAGGTTGAAGAGTTCGCTCAGTGCAAAGAAGAGTGGTTTAAAAGTTTTCTTTCTTTGCCTAATGGCATTCCTTCTCACGACACATTTGGACGAGTATTTTCTTCTCTCAAACCCGACTCATTTGAACAATGCTTCCTCGAATGGGTCAATGCCTTAGCCCAAAAGAGTGAAGGCAGGCTCATAGCCATTGACGGCAAGACTATGCGTAGAAGCGTTGATTATGCATCTGAAAAAGCGGCTGTTCACATGGTAAATGCCTGGTGCGACACCAACAAAATGGTCATTGGGCAGATTGCAACAGAAACCAAGAGCAATGAGATAACGGCTATACCTAAGCTCTTGGAGTTAATTGATTTAGATGGTGCAGTTGTAACAACTGATGCTATGGGCTGCCAAAAGGAAATTGCTAATGCTGTAATTGAAAATGATGGGGACTATATCTTGCAGCTAAAGGCAAATCAGACCGGCCTGCATAAAAATGCAGTTACCCTTTTTGATGAATGTATAGACGATAATGTCTATAATATTCAATATACTGTTGCAAGTGAAACTGATGGAGGCCACGGCAGGGTTGAAGAACGCACATTGCGGGCTGTTTCAAATGTAGGATTCCTTAACTCTGAAAAGAAGAACTGGGTCGGGCTCAAGAGCCTGATATGTGTGGAGGCAAAGAGGAGCATAGGAGATGAAACAAGCGTAGAGAAACGGTATTACATATCAAGCCTGACTTGCAAAAATCCGCCAAATTTACTCAAATATATCAGGGGCCACTGGGGGGTAGAGAACTCCTTGCACTGGTGTTTAGATATCAGCTTTGCCGACGATGAAAGGAGAATAAGAAAAGGTTATGGAGCAGAAAATTTTGCAAGGCTCTCACGAATAGCACTGAATCTGCTAAAACAGCAAACCAAGCACAAGGTCGGCATAAAGACCAGAAGGCTGTGCTGCGGCTGGAACGAGCAATACCTATATCGCGTGCTGACACAACAAAATAAAGGACTTTAGATGCGATTGCCCTGAACCTTACAATTTATGTGCATCTGAAGAATAACTTTAAATAAAACATGTATCTCATGCGTATTATCTGCTAAAATGTGCGATCATACTAGATACAAAAATCCAGGTACGATTTTGAAAGGTTACAAAAATGGACGTAAGTAAAACTAAGACCTCACGCTGGAACAAGTTTTTCCTCGCCCTGCTGGCGGCAGTCCTGACACTGCTGATTTTCTGGGCATTTTCGTTTGTGCTGCGTGATATTGGAGATTTGCCCGGGCCGGACAGAGAAAAGATTGAAAAGAATTATATCACCCAGGAAAATATCGACACCCTCGATGCGCTCCGCAAAGAGCGTGAAGAGCTAAACTCCGCCCAGACACGCCAGAAAGACCTCCAGCAGCTTGCAAACCAGACTATCGAGATGCTGGTAAAAAAAGGACAGCTAAGCCCCGGCGAGCAGGAAACTCTCGCACGCCAGTCTGAAAAGTTCCAGTCCGCCGGCGTTGAGCTCGAAAAACTCACCAACCAGCTCTACGAAGTGAACCAGAAGATAAGCAGGCTCGAAGAACAGCACAAAAAGAATCTTGCAAATGCAGATGAAGAGTTCAGAGAGCTTTACAAGAAGCATAGGCTCAAAACCGCATTCGTAAAACTGGCGTTTATCGTGCCGGTTCTGCTGATAAGTGCCTGGCTGGCGCTGAAATACCGCAAAAGCCCCTACCGCTCATTGATTTTCGCGGCGTTTATCGCGTCTTTCTGGAAGACGGTGGTTGTAATGCATAACTATTTCCCAAGCCAGTACTTCCGTTATATTCTCGTTGCCGCGGCGATCGCCATTACAGCCGCGATAATGTACATAATCATCAGACAAGCCATAAAACCGAGGCTCGACTGGCTGCTGAAGCAGTACCGCAGCGCGTACAGCGGCGGCAGGTGCCCGGTATGCTCAGAGCCAATCCGCCGCGGCCCGCTAAAAGACATCACCGGCCAGGATGGAAAACCACGCCTCAGCGTAACCATCAGCGGCGATGTAAGAGAAAAACCGTATTCCTGCCCGTCATGCGGGACAAGACTGTTCGAAAAATGCAAAAACTGCGGCGAAATTCGAAAATCTCTGCTTCCGTTCTGCCAGAGCTGCGGCGATGAAATAGAGATTAACGAAAAGACCTCATGACAAATTAAGGTTAAATACGTTTTAATTCCACAATGACAATGATTTATGTAAATACATTAATGGAGACGATAAATGATTAGATGCGGTTCTGTACTTGAGATTTTAGAGGAAAAAATCGATGAATATAAACAGCTTCACGCCGAGGTATGGCCTGAGGTGCTGGATATGGTGCGGCAATGCAATATAACCAATTATTCGATATTCCTCCGCAGGCTGCCTGACGGAAAATTCTACCTGTTCAGCTACTTCGAATATACCGGCACGGACTTTGAGGCTGACATGGCAAAGATGGCCGCCGACCCGAACACCCAGCGATGGTGGCAGGTCTGCGGGAAGTGCCAGAGACCGCTGTCCGACCGCGAAAAAGGCCAGTGGTGGGCACCGATGCAAGAGGTTTTTCACTGTGACTGACTGAAACACAATCTCATAAGCCTATTATTATTGATTTATGAGCTAAACAGTCTTATAATCCGGTATGACTTTTTCGAAGCTATTTTATATTAAGCTAAAAACAATGTTGATTCTATCAATAAACCTGTTTTACCTTTTACTGAATAATAACAAAAGTAATATATGAAAAACTTTCCTAAACAGCTGACACTTTTTGATGATATAGATACTGTCGGTTTAAAAATCGAGGATGCTGCCTGTCAAGCCGGTGTTTCAACAGCAACAATCAGAAACTGGATAAAAACAGGCTATCTAAAATTAGAAAGCAAAGGCTCTGTATGTTATAAATCATTCGATAATTTTTTACAGAATGTGGCGGGCACTCATAAATTAAACTCCCGAGCCAATAAATCACGCAAGGACTGTCATGACCATATAAATGTGTCATCTGAATTTCTCAGGAAGATAAATACCCAATCAAATCCAATTGACCAGATTAGTGATGAATATGAATCTTCGTTGTCTGATTCATACAGGAACAAAGAAGGAATATACTACACTCCATCTTCTGTTGTGGAAGATCTTTTTAAAAAGCCGTTTCCAGATGTTTCCACAAAAACTTTTTGCGACCCCTGCTGCGGTTCCGGCAACTTTATAATGCATGCTTTGAATTTAGGATTCAAACCAGAGAACATCTACGGCTATGATTGCGACCCGGTAGCTGTCGCGATTACTAAAGCCAGAATATTTGAGAAAACAGGTTACAAAACAAAGAACATAATTGTCGCAGACTTTTTAAGCAGTTCTTTAAAAAGAGAAGCTAGACTTTTTGATTGCATTTATACCAACCCGCCATGGGGGAAAAAACTGCCAAAAGATGAAAGAGATTTTTACGGCAGAATTTTACAAGCCGGTAAAAGTGTTGACACTTGCTCTCTCTTTTTTTTCGCTTGCTTAAGAAGATTAGAAGTATCGGGGAAATTAGGTATATTGCTGCCTGAGGCATTTTTTAACATCTCAAGTTATGAGACAGTAAGACTTAAAGCCCTAAACCTCTCGATTGAACGTTTGATTGACTACGGAAAGTGTTTTAAAGGTTTGGTTACTAAAGCTCAGGCAATTGTTTTGAGCAACAAAAAAAACAAAAACTCCTCTGAAAACATAGTATGCCAAACAAATAACACAAAATTTATGCGTACCAGCCTTTCATTTATAAATAATCCAAAATCTATATTTAACTTTCATCGCGGTAAAAATGATTCCGATGTAATAGAGCATATTTTTTCCTTGCCTCATGTAACACTGAAAAACAATGCAGACTGGGGGCTTGGTATAGTAACGGGAAATAACACTAAATTTTGCCGCAACACTCCTTCTGCCGGATACATGCCGGTTTACAAAGGCTCTGATATAACCAAAACCGGACTAAAGGAATCGCACTGTTTTATCCCAAGAGATTTAACTCAATATCAACAGGTAGCTCCCGTTGAAATGTTTGAAGCTGAGGAAAAATTGATTTATAAATTTATATCCTCTGATTTATATTTTTTCTGCGATACACAAAAAAGATATGTTTTGAACAGCATTAATATGCTCATCCCTAAAAAGAGTTTTCCCGTTAAAAACAAACAATTGTGTTTATTATTGAACTGCGATTTTATAAACTGGCTTTTCAAAAGTATTTTTAACACACATAAAATACTAAGAGGTGATTTAGAATCTCTTCCTATACATGCCGAATATTTCGAAAGACATGCTGTTTTTAACGAAAATACATATTTATCATTTTTAAACCTTGAGAAAACAAACAATGGAACTTACAGAATTAAAAGATAAAATAATTTCTTCTTTTACAGGGTCAGAAAAAGATTTACATCAAGTCCTTGATTTAGTTGAAGAAGATCAGGCTATATTTCCTTTTAATGAATTCAAACATCTTATATGTAACTTGCTTCATAAAGGCGGGCTCAGTTATGATAAATATGTAGAAATCAGAACCGAGTACATCAGTGAAAACCCAAACCTTTGGATATTTGAAATTTCTGCTCCCCGCGGATTTGGAGAGAAATTCGCTCAAACATACGTCCAGGGAAAATGTTCAAAGCTGAAAAAACCTTCAAAGAAATTAGATAAAAATTACAGCGGTGAATACGATTTGTGGCTTGACGGAATAACAATTGAAGTAAAGGCTTCACGCGCCGTAGATAGCGACAGCGAGGAGCCTCTGTATATGAAGGCTTTATCACGCAACACAGATAAAAGGTTTTTAATGAATTTCCAGCAGCTCAAACCACAATGTTGTGATGTGTTTATTTGGGTAGCTGTATTTCGTGACCAGATTGTCATATGGATAATGAATTCTGATGAAGTTACAAGTAACCCGTTATTCTCAAAAGGGCAGCACCGGGGAAATATAGGTAAAGAGGGACAGCTGCACATTAAACACGACAATATCCAGCAATTAGATAAATATGAACTAAAAGATGATGACATAGAATCAGCCATCCGAAAGGCTGCCGCACGTAAAAAAGCAAGCCGGTAGATTCTTTGAGTTGCAAAAGATTGAAACAAAAGGTCTTATAACTTATTTGGATATCAAAAGTCTAATAATATTAAGGAAGCTATGAAAAAGATTCTGATTACCGGCGGGGCGGGTTTTGTTGGAGCTAACTGCGCGATGCTTGCGCGCCGGCAGTGGGATGTATATGTTACCACACACAAAACCCGGATAAATCCGGCTCTGCCGGCCAGAGAGGTTGCCTTAGATATAGCCGACCTTGAAAACGTCCAAAGCGTAATATCCCGGATAAGGCCCGTCGCGATCATACATGCCGCGGCTCTAAGCGATACCCGTTCATCCGCGGAAAAGCCCGAATTAGCCATGAAAATGAACGCCGATGGAACAAAAAACATGGCAATCGCTGCCGGCCAGTACGGCGCTAAGCTGGTGTATATCTCCACCGACCTGGTCTATGACGGCGAAGGCTCGCTTTACAGCGAAACGGATACCGCCGCCGCGAGCTGTCATTACGGCAGAAGCAAACTTGCAGGCGAGGAGATGGCGATCCGGTTCTGCGACAATTTGTGTATCGCCAGAAGCGCAACCGTTTACGGATGCAACATTAACAATAAAAAGAACTTCGCCGAATCGCTGATAGAAAAACTCGGCTCGTCAGAACGGGTAAAACTCTTCACTGATGAATACCGCTCTTTTATCCACGTGCAGGATTTGTGCAGAATACTGCTGAAAATGGCGGCAGATACAAAACTCACAGGCATATACAACGCCGGCGGGCCGCAGAGGCTGAGCCGCTATGAATTCGGACTCGAGCTGGCAGATGCTTTCGGTTTTGATAAATCGCTCATAGAGCCGTCAAAGATTGACCCGGCAATGTTTAACGACCACCGCCCGAAAGACTGCTCCATGAACATATCGAAGTTAACTGAAAAAATTGGTATCAGCTTAGCCGATGTATCGGAGGGGTTAAACGCAATGCGCCGGCAGAGGGCGTAAACTATCACCGGTAAACACCAGTTAAACTGCCGGATAAATTGTTTCTATTTTTAGAAACTTTTTAAAAAAAAGATTGACAATCCATAAGTATAGATATTATAATACTATTGTATAATATTGAAAATCAATTGTAGGATATCTGTATAGCAGATTAACCAAATCGGAAGTGTGTAAAAATGAAAAGTAATGTTTGGTATAAGAGATAGAGAGTTTGTGACTTCCTTTTGCCTCCAGGGCTGACCGCTGCGGATTGTCTATAGCGGAGCGCCTCTTCATTTCTTAAATCAACATTCAATAACTGATAAACCAGTATTTGGAGTTTGAGCAATGAAAACGAAAAGTCTTTCCTCATTATTTGCTATTGTTTGTATAGCTGTTTCCACGCCATTATTCGCCGCGACTGTGATTCCGCTCAGTGACGCGGTAACCACCGATATTCCGGTTGTTTCCGGCGACGGGTTCTTCTGCGAATTGTTTTTGATCGGCGGAAACGGAACCCCAACTCCCTCAAGACTGGACGGTTATACGCCAGACGCTGACCTGCAGAGTCCGGTTATAAACTTCCCAAACCCGGGAAATGACGTATCAATCTCGTCTTCATTCACGGCGTTTTTCAGTGACACTGTCTATGCGCCCGAATCGGTTCAAAACCTTAACCCGTCCGGCTTTATCATGCGAATGACGTCCAACCTCAAAATCACCAGCGACCTTGATATGAACCCCGCGACCCCCGAGATTGATATCTCAATCCGCCAGGGCAGCGACGACGGACACTACCTGGTCATAGGCCAGCAGTTCCTCGGCTCCTCCGGCGAACACCCTTTCACGTGGTACAGCTACGACCTCTCCTTCGAAGGCGAGGGGTTATACCCGTACTACCAGCTCTTTGCCGCTAACAGCGTCGGCATATCCGGCGTTGAGCTGCAATGGAGTACCGCCACATCCGGCGGCTGGGCTGTTATTCCCCAGGAATACGCATTCCTCAGTACTGACGGCCAGTGTGAGCAGAAGGTATATTTCGACGAGCTATCCGAGGGCACAGCGGTTACCAACCAGTACGAGTCACTCGGCGCGGTATTCGAGACACTAAGCGGCGGCATTGTCGCCACTTCCAGCAAACCGCTGGAGTTTGTGCCGGTCAGTGCAAGCAACGTTCTTGCCGACCCCGCAACAGAGCCCGCCGAGGAGGGGATTCTAAGCATAAAATTTGTTGACCCGGTCAGCCTCACACCGGCAACAACCGATTATTTCTCGACTTACGTAATTGACGCCGAATCAATCGGTGCAACTGTTACCGCTTTCGATATAGCCGGTGAGACTTTATATACCGAAAGCGTAACGGATAAAGGATACGCCTCACAATATTTTGTCGAAATAGCCCAAAACGGCATTTACGAAGTTGTGATAACCCTGGGCAGCGGCGCGGACACCTCTGCGCTGGACAACATCTGCTGGGCGACACCAGACGAGATACTTCTGCCGGATATAGCACTTTCAAACCTCAACACTGACGTTGAGGGCTGGGGCGGTATGCCGATAAATGTATCTCTCGATATAACCAACGCCGGCAACAGCATCCTCCAGCCGGGCTGGGACATAGACTTCTATGTATCTGACGATGAGACTTTTGACGAATTAACTGACGAATTCTGCGAGACTTACAACGTAGCAATACAGGTGGAAACCTCACAGACAGTCGATTTGAACGCAATAATAATGCTTCCAGATGATATTACCGGCGACAAATACCTCATAGCGGTTGCCGATAAGAACGATACTGTCCCTGAATTCCCCGACGAGTATAACAACACGGCAGTATCCGCGGCAGTTATATCTACCGCGACCGACCATGTTCCGCCAAAAGTCATTTCACAGGATCCCGACGGGCTCACGCCCCAGGGCACCAGCTCTGTGACGGTTGAATTCTCAGAGACCATAGATGCGGAGACTTTCACTGCCGCTGAGATAAGTATCACAGACCCTGATTCGGCAGCAGTCGCCGTGAATGACGTGCAGAACACCGAGGGAAACAAATGGAAGATTACTTTCGCAAACTTAATGGAAACAGGCACTTATACGCTCACCATAAACTCCGGCGTTTCAGACCCTGCTGGCAATTATCTTGACGGCAACGGTGACGGAACCCCCAGCTCATACACAGGAACTTTCGAGGTAACCACAGAACCCATTCAGTCAGACCTCAAAGACTGGACAAAACACGGTAACCCGAGTAACGGAAACTGGAACGTCGCTGCTGACGGGCTCAGCGTATTACAGACCGTTAACGGCCAGCCTACATTCTTTATCAGCGATTTTGACCTGACCGATTCGAGTTTCCAGGGCACATTCGCCGTTGAAACCGGCAGCGATGATGACTATATCGGCTTCGTTTTCGGCTTTAACGACAACGACAGCAACCCCTCGACACTTGACAGCCCGTTCTATCTCTTAAGCTGGAAACAGACCAACCAGTCTCATACGGGCTACGGCGAGGCAGGATTTAAGGTTGTTAAGGTTACTGACCCCAATAATTATAACTATTGGGACGTGGAAACAACTTCTTACGGCACCGTTCTGCACCGCCTGACCGCAAGCGACAAGGGCTGGAAAGACTATGAAGTATATGAATTCTTCCTTTCTTATCAGCCGCTAAACGGACAGATAAGGGTAATTATAAACCGCGAAAGCGATGGCGTAGAGCTGTACAACACCGGCCTGTTGACAGACCCCGAACCGCTCGGCACAGGTCGGGTAGGTTTTTATAACTATTCTCAGGCCCAGGTACGCTATGCCGGTTTCTCCTCCGCGGCACTTCAGCCGCCGGTAGCGGTGCCCGGAGAAGACTACTCCTTCAACGCGTCCGGAACCGATATTACGCTTGACGCTACAGGAAGTTACGACCAGGACTACCAAAATCTGGGCTTCGCGGCGATAGCTTCTCTGCAATGGGATATCGGCAATGACGGTATTGGCGATGATGCCGGCCGAACTAACGGCAGCGAAACCCTCACACTCCAGCAGGCCAAAGATAAAGGCCTCGCGATCGGCAGCGATATAGAAGTCGCCCTTACCGTAACAGATGCCGATGCCCTGACAGACACGGCAGTTACAACCGTAACCTATCAAAACACACCGCCCGCGGTAGATGCCGGTTCTGACGATTACGGAACGATATCCAGCGGTCAGAGTGTTGAGCTGCTCGGCAGCGTAACAGATGCTGATATCGCAGTCGATGTCGGCGATTCATTGGCGTACGAATGGGACATCGCTCCCGCGGCAACTGCCGGTGAAATTGGAGACGGATTCAGCCTCGAACTTACGCCGAACTTAGATTATAACACGCTCTTCTCCCTGCTCGGCGCAGGCAGCGGCACACTATACCTCAACGCCGTGGACAGCAGCGGAACCGTCGTTACCGATTCGGCGGCGATTGCGGTCGAGGTTGTCAGCCTTACCGTAACAACCGCGCACGGCACAGCCAACCCGCCAGAGGGGATAAATGTATTTATCCCCGATTCAGAGATAAGCTGCACTGTCAACTCACCGGTTACACAGGGAACTACCCGTTACCTTTGCAGCGGCTGGACAGGCACCGGCAGCGTTCCGGCGACAGGTGCCGGAAATGACACGGGAATCTTCGTTCTCTCGCTTGATTCCTCGATAACCTGGAACTGGGAAACAGAATACTATCTCGATACAGCCGCCGCAGGCGGAGGCAGCGTTGACGTGCCGGACGGCTGGCACCCGCAGGGTGATGTAATATCTATAAACGCCCAGGCTGACGCCTTCCACCATTTCACAGGCTTCAGCGGCGACACCGCCGGTGCGGTCATAGACGGCGGGCAGATAACGGTAACGATGGATCAGCCGCGTGCGATAACAGCCAACTTCGAGATTGATACATATACGGTTACATTCCAGGCCGGTGACCACGGCCAGATAACCGCCGGCTCACCCCAGCAGGCCGTAGCACACGGCAGCTCGGCGGTACCGCCGACAATCACCGCGGATTCCGGCTGGGCATTTGTCGGCTGGGACGTTGATTATACCAACATAACCGCAGCAGTTACAATCACCGCACAGTACCTGCCGGCATATACAGTAACATTCCAGGCCGGCGACCACGGCGAGATAACCGGCGGCAGCGCCGTTCAGACAGTCCCCGAGGGCGGCAGCGCAACCGCTCCGACGGTAACAGCGATGAGCGGCTGGGTATTCACCGGCTGGGACGCTTCGTTAACCAACATTACATCTGATTTGACGGTAACAGCGCAGTACAGCGGAGCCGAACTCGGCCTGACGGTTGACGCCGAAGAGGTCCGCGAAAACACAACCACACCAAATATCAGATGCGTAGTAAGCCGCAACGGCTCATTCAACCAGAACCTGAGCGTATCTGTCATCTCTTCCGACACCTCAGAGATTACGGTGCCGGCTAATGTGACGATACCGGCAGGACAGACCAGCGCCGCGTTCTTCGCGACGGTACTTAACGACGGTCTGCTCGACGGCGACCAGACGGCGGTAATTACCGTTTCCGCCGGAGGCTATCTGCCCGCGGACGCATCGATACTGGTTATTGACACGGAGAAACCAACACTTTCGATTCAAATGCCGCAGATGGAAGCCTACGAGGGCGATATCTTCACCGCGACCTTAAACAGCAACTATCCGGCAGTGGGTGATACTGTGGTTTACCTGCAGAAAACACCGGTTAGCCAGCTTGACATACCCGCCGCGGTAACGATTCTAGACGGCGAGCAGTCGGCATTCTTTGACGTTGTTGTCATAAACGACGATGTCGCCGAACAGGACGGCAATGCCGAGATACGCGCGAACAACCCCTCTTATAATCCGGCGACCGCGACACTGTTTGTATATGACGACGATGTACCCGGAGCGGTTCTGACGATAGCCCCGCAGGAGGCATCCGAGGGGGCGGGCTTCAACGCGGCTGTTGCAACCGTTACCAGAACAGAGCCCGACACGAGCAAACCTGTAAATATTCAGCTCACTGCCGACGTTCCCAACGCCCTGATACTCCCGACCGGAGTTTCCATACCGGCCGGCCAGACCTCTGCCAACTTTATGGTAGGAACGCTGGACAACAGCATGGTTGACGGCGAAAGAATCGTGATGATCAGCGGCAAGGTACTCGTGGCATCGTGCGGCTGTGCTCTCGATCCCTCATCGGGCACAGCGATCGAGTCGGCCCTTACCATACTCGACGACGACGGCCCGACACTCAAGGTTACGCCCGTTCCGGCGACCATGCCCGAGAACAAGCTCAATGCAGGCGTGCTGAGAATAACCCATAATCTCGTTGAGCTTACCGAAGATTTAACAGTCAACATCTCGCATGACAGCGGTGATGAGATATCTGTTGCAGCAACTGCCGTTATACCGGCCGGAGAGCCGGGCGTTGACGTTCCGGTTCAGACACTCGATGACGGCATTGAAGACGGCAGCCAGATGGTATCTATATATGTTGACGCCGCGGGCTACACCTCCGGCACGGCATGGCTGCTGGTCAGTGACCAGAATCTGGCCGACCTGTCTATATCTAACATAGAGATACTCTCTGATGTGGTTACAGGCGAGGATTTCGATTTCAGCTTTGACCTGGACAATATCGGCCTTTGGGACAGCCCGGCAGGTATCGCCGTCAAGGTTTACTACTCAACAAATAACAACATTTCAACCGATAAACTGATCAAGAGCTATGTAACTCTCAAAACCGTGCCTCTGGACGGCTCGATCACAGTAACGCTGACCGCACCTGCACCCGAGGTTACCGGAGACTACAAGCTCATAATCGTTGCCGATTCCGAGAAGATACTCGCAGAGCTCAATGAAGGCAACAACACCGGCTATTCGGACAACTTCCTGATTCAGCCGGCATACAGCGCCGTCACACAGACCGATGTTGCAACGGCGATCGCCCCGCAGCCGATACCGATCTACGGAACGGCGACAATGGCAGACGGGGTAACTCCGGCGGCGAATGTCCCGCTTGATGTTTACACGGTTGTCGGCGGCATGAGAAGAACCATCTCCGCGGTAACAGATGACTACGGCGATTTCTACGCGGAGTTTGTTCCCCTGCCCGGCGAAAAGGGACACTACAGTCTCGGCGCATGTTATCCGGGAATGAACAGCTACGAAGAACAGGACTCATTCGAGCTGCTGGGAATTAAACGCACAACCAGCGCACACATCGTCTGGGACATGACGGTCGGCGACGTAAAAGACGGCGTAATCGGCATCACTAACCCCAGTTACGACAATCTTACCGGCGTTTCTGTTCAGGCGGTCAATAAACCGGATAACTGCCAGATTCAGCTGAACGCTCCATCGTCTCTGCCCGGCGGCAGCACTGCCTCGATAAACTACACTGTAACGGCAACCGGCGTAAGCGAGGGCAACGACTATCACGTTATCACAGTTCGTGTAACCTCCGCAGAGGGTGTTACCTTCGATATTCCGTGCTACTACTTCTCTGAAAGCGTCAAGGGATACCTCAAGGCCGAACCGACTACACTGAGCACGACGATGAACCGCATTGAGCCGCGGCTTGTAGAATTCAAGATACGCAACGACGGCAGCGGCGAAAGCGGCATGATTACAATCGATGTGCCGGCGGCAAGCTGGATTAGGCTGATAAGCCCCAAATATGTAGAATCAATTCCCGGCGGCGGCTCTACAACGGCGGTAATTGAACTGTTCGCAGACGATTCGGTACCGTTCAACGCACCGATAAACGGCTCTATCGCTATCAACGCGGATAACGCCAACAGCGTTATCCTGCCGTTCAGCTTCGAGGCTGTCTCATCAGAAACCGGCAGCATACTCATAGACGTTGTCGATGAATACACCTACTACGTTGAAGGCGAGCCGCATCTCGAAGGAGCCCAGGTCAAGATAAAGAACCCATACACCGGCGAGCTGCTCCACGAGGGCCTGACTGATGTAAACGGTATTTATCAGAGTCCCGAGCTGCCGATAGGCAAATACAGCGTCTCTGTTACAGCAGACAAGCACGCCGGCTGGCAGAACTTCATCGAAGTTGTCCCCGGAACCGTAACGGACGAGCTTGTATTCCTGCAGTACCAGTCGATAACCTATACATGGGATGTCAAACGCACCGAGATAGAGGATCAGTACGACGTTGAGCTGATTGTTGATTTTGAGACAAACGTTCCGGCACCGGTAATCACTATTCAGGCGCCTTCAGAAGTTCCGCAGCTCAACTACGGCGAGGAATACATCTTTAACGTCGTTGTTACCAACCACGGCCTGATAAACGCCCTGAATGTTGAGCTTACACTGCCGACTGTCGAGACGTATCTCTTTGAGGCACTGGTAACTGACATTCCCGTACTGCCGGCCAAGAGCAATATCGTCGTTCCGGTACGCATGTCCAGAGTTGCAAGCGATATGAAGATGGCAACTCCGGAAGACTATATGCCCTGTACCATGGCGATACTGGCGGCGATGGAATATCTCTGCGGTCCCGAATACAGAAATGTGTATGAATCCTCCAACAATATACGCTTCCTCGGCCATCTCTGCGACCTGCTGAGCATGTTAGGCGGATCAATCGGCGGCGGCACAGGCGGCGGAACCAGCGGCGGAACCCCATCCCGCGGCGGCGGAACCGGCACGGCATCGGGCGGCTATTCAAATCCGACTGTCGGCAACACTATCGACGGCTGCGAGGCGATAAAGTGTATCGACTCACTGCTGGGCCTCAATCCGTTTATAGGCGCCGGCGGCACAGGTGTCGGCATTGGCAGCAATCTTGCCAGCGGCAACTACGGCGGAGCCGCATGGGAGGGAACTAAACCGTTTATACCGCATTACGATAAACTCGAAGCCCTGAAAAACTGCCTTGCCATGAAGAGCTCTAAAGAAAGACTCGAAAAGGCACTCAAGGCGGCAGGAGCCTCGGATATTGAACAGAGCATTATCGACGCCGAAAAGATAGTTGACGCTATGATAGCGATGCGGGAGCTGCAATTCTACATCGTCGGCACGGATGCCTGGGAAGATGAGCTCTTTGACGGGTTCCTTGAACTGCTTTCCGGCTCTATGGATCCGGTGACATTTATCATCCCTCCGGAAAATGAAGGCGATCTTATTTCCTATGCCGAGCTTTCAACAACCGTTTCCGCCGCGGACGTGGCATATACCATCGAAAGGTGGAACAGAAGTGTTGAGTACTGGAATCTTGGCTACGAAAACGCCTTAGACGTTCCGGCAGGCCTCAATGATGATTTCATCGAACCGGATGTAATGGAACAGATTATGCAGCCGGTTAATGCTGCCGACCAGTACGCCGTGAGCCGCGGTTTTGCAGGCCTGGCGGACATGGAAGAGACGCAGCTGATTTATATACGCGACTATGTTGAGCAGGGCACCGGCAACGTCTGCGCGGTGGTATCACTTAGGATAAACCAGAGGATCACGATAACCCGCGAGGCATTCGAGGGAACACTGAGCCTTTACAACGGAAACCTGACAACCGATATGACCGATATTCAGCTCGACCTTGTGGTCAGAGATGAGGACGGCAATATCAGCACAGACCTGTTCGAGATATCGACACAATCGCTCGATGTCATGACCGGCATCGACGGCACAGGCACCCTGGCACCGGACGCCGAAGGCAGCGCGGTGGTACTGTTTATACCTGAATACGGCGCAGCACCGGAATTCGCCAAGACCTACTATTTCGGCGGTATCCTCTCCTACACCGACCCGTTCAGCGGTGAGCATGTCGAGGTGGACCTGTTCCCGGTAGCTCTCGAGGTTCAGCCAAGCCCGCAGCTGTATCTGGACTACTTCCTCCAGCGCGATGTCTATGCTGATGATCCGTTTACGGATATCGTCGAGCCGATACTGCCGGCAGAGATGGCGGTTCTCGTGGTCAACAAGGGCTACGGCGTTGCCAAGAACTTCCGGATAGACTCGGCACAGCCGGAGATATTCGAGAACGAGAAGGGCCTGATGATTGATTTTGCCCTGCTCGATTACAATCTTGATGGTGCGGCCCTTAACGGCCTGCCCTCAGAGGACGGGCTCTCCCAGGTCAACCTCGGAGATATAGAGGCCCAAAGCAGCGCGGTCGCGCAGTGGTGGCTGACCTCGACGCTCCAGGGGCACTTTATCGGAATGCAGGCCAGCTTTGTCCATCTAAACAGCTCGGGCAACCCGGATATCAGCCTTATAAAAGAGGTTGATATACACGAGCTGATACGCAGTGTCGTTGCCGACGGCGATGAGCTGCCGGACTTCCTGGTGACAGAGCTCAACGTTAATGACCTGCCCGACACTATATACTTCTCCGACGGACAGGTTGCAGATGTGGCACAGGTTCAAGGCACCGCCGACAACTTCGTCCCGGGCATCGTATCCACGGTTGATATTACCGTCACGGCAAACGCCGGCTGGCAGTATATCTGGCTGCCGGACCCGGGCAGCGGCGATTTTGAGATCGTCGGCGTTACAAGAAGCGACGGCAGTGAACTGCCGCTGCGGAACTGCTGGCTGACCGACCGGACAATGCCCGACGGAGCAGATACAATCTATGAAGACAAACTCCACATATTCGACGGCTTCCCGGAAGCGGGAACCGAGGTTTACACCATCGAGTTGATCCAGAAAGACGCAAACCCGCCGGAGGTTTCAGAATTCGCAGGCGTAGAGGACAACGAAATCGTTAATGTAATGCCCTCGATAAATGTCGTATTCAGTGAGCCGATCGATCCGGCAACGTTCAGCTATCATGACCTGATGCTGCGTTTCCAGGGCCAGCTAAAACAGCTTAGCCCCGTTGTCATAACCCAGATCGATGATGTTACTTTCAACCTCGACCTGAGCGGCGTTGATTTCGGCGACGGCTATTACCTGCTGACGGTACAGGCCGCCGGGATCAAAGACACATTCGGCAACTCCGGTGTGGCAGGACGCGAGATCGGCTGGTCGCTGCTGGGCAATACAGAAGTCAACCCTGTTGGCATTGTCTCGTGGGTACTGGTTGATAAGGTTCGCTCCGGAAGGACAACCTACGACTACATCTTCGCCGCGAGACTTCGCAACCTGATGGGTGTTGACGTGAGCAATTTCACCGCGGATATGGTACTTACCACGTCCAACGCAGAACTTATCGACGGCAGTATCTCGATCGCCTCGATACCGGCGGATTCAATAGTAACCGCCGAGACAGATACGATAGCGCTGCGGGTGGATATGACCACGAATCTGCCAACGACGGCACTTAACGGCCAGATGTTCTATGACACTGCAACCGAGCCCGGCCAATCGTTCGACTTCACCAGCTACCTGCTGCTTGAGAGCAACCGCGCAGCAGGCGATGTTAACGGTGATAAGCGGGTTGATATTGACGACCTGTTCATCTTCGGCAATGACTGGCTCAAGGCCGGCTCCGCGGCTGATATTATGCCCGCGCCCAACGGTGACGGGATTGTCAACCTCTGGGATTACGCCGTACTGGCGAAAAACTGGCAGATAATATTTGACTGACCAGAATAATAAACTGCTTATATAACTGAAAACCCGCTCCGCCCCCGTGCGGGGCGGGTATGAAATATCAAAGAAGAATGAAGTCTTATAGAAAGGAAGTGAATGTATGAAGAAGTTATGTACGTGCGTATTTTTTGCGCTTATCTGCGGAACAGGCCTTGCCGCGATGACCGATATTTCCGCCCTGCCGGCAAATGTTTCGGGCAATACCTGGACATTTACCTACACGGTGGTTAATAGCGGCCTGGACGCCGGCATAGAAGAGTTTACTATACTTTTCGACCCGGAGCTATATTCAGTTATAGAGGCCGCCGCCGCTCATCAGCCCGCTGGCTGGGATCCGGCTGTCTGGCAGCCAAAACCGGCTACAGCAACTTTCGGAGGTTTTGACCTCTGGGCACAGGGCACACCGCCAATCGCCAAGGGCAACAGCGTTTCAGGCTTCAAGGTTACATTTAACTGGCTTGGCGAAGGCGAACCCGGAAGCCAGCCGTATGAAATTGTCGATGTAAATGATTTCGCAAACCCGCTTGAGCAGGGATATACAACAGTTGTCCCCGAGCCGATGACATTTACCCTTTTGGCCCTGCCGGCTGTTATAGCTGCGGCAAAAAAAAGAAAAGCATAAAAACGGCTTATTGTTCCGGCTAAAAACAGGCTGCTCAGCAGAAATAAAGGTTATTGTGCATTTTACTCAATGGCTTTAGCATTTATTGTGCAGTCTAAGTACCCTTGCGCCCTCATGTATTACTATCTCAAAAAACCATAAAAAAAATATAATTATGTAATATTTTCATGTCCTTAGACGACTATATATATATAAGCATTAAAAAAACTAATAATACAGCTGCTCAATGAGGTTGTTTGATCAACTACGAAAAAATAGTTAAAGAACACGGCGATTCGGTCTGGCGTTCAATACGCAGGTTTGTAGCTGACAAAGCGGATGCGGAAGACTGTTTCCAGGATACTTTTATGGATTTCCTGAGATACTCAAGAACCAGACACGTTTCCAACCCGCGGGGCCTGCTGCTCAAGATCGCTTTTAGACGGGCAATCGACAATGTCCGCCGCAGATATGAAACCAGCACTGTAGAATATGACGAGAACATACATTCAGCAGGCAATGACCAGGTTTTTAACAGCAGCGAGAGTGAGCTTTCAGATCAGCTGACAAAAGCTCTTGCCATGCTGAAACCGATTGAAGCCGAGGCGTTCTCTCTGCGATACCTTGACGAGCTAAGCTATAAGGAGATCGCGGAGACGCTCAAAATCAGCTCAAACCATGTCGGCGTGATTCTGGTGCGGGCAAAAGAGAAACTAAATGACATCCTGAATGCATATACTGGTGGCTAATATGGATAACTATGACAAACTAAAACAGGCCTCAAAGGCCTTAAAAGACAAAACCCCTACAGAGCCGCTCAGCCGCGACATCGTCGAGACGGCCCTGGGGAAGATGTACTCTTCCAGCCGCTGGTATCACAGGACAGTGGAACTGTTTTTCTCATGTAACCCATCCAAAATCGCGGCGGCGGCCTGTATAGCTGTTCTTATGCTGGCAGGTCTCTTTTTTGCTGCTTCACGGTTTGACCCTGCCTCTACCGCGTGGGCATCTGTCCAGCAGAACACAACAAAAGTGAATTTTGTAAGTTTTTATAAATTCGAGTTTGATAATTCAGTCTGCATTGATAACGAGCAGGGCTGGTACAAAGACGGAATCGTATATACCCGCTCGCCCGAAAAAGGCTTCTCAAGAGACGACGGCCAACTAAAAATGACATATAACGAGGACTTTTCACAGAAAAGCATCAGTGAGAGCGAGTTTCCGGAGATAGACAACCTAAATCAATACCGCGATTTCTTCGATTTACTCACAAAGGGTTTTCTGCGGTACAAAGCTGACGATATCGATGCCGCAGTTCCGGTTAACTGCGGAGATGATTTCCTGATATATCAATTCCAGGCATCTAAGACATATCAGGATATGTTTGAGCAGATCAATATTACAGTAGGCCGCAACTCACGCCTGCCGCTGATGCTCAAAATTACAGAAGACTCGGCCAGGGATAAATATCTGCTGTATATATTTGACTACACCCAGACAGCTATCCCCGGGGAGTCCGGATTTATGAGTTCTATGAACCGGCCTGCTGACAAGAAAATACAATGACTGTTAGATGATATTAGTGCGGAGGTCAAAATCCGCCCGTCAGAAAAATTACTTACTTCACACACAGAGGAGACATAAGAGATGCGCACATACAGAACACCGAAAAAGGCTTTTACACTGATTGAGCTGCTTGTAGTAATATCGATTATCGCCGTGCTGATGGGGGTTATGCTTCCCGCAATCTCGCGGGTTCGCGAAAGGGCCCGCCGCGTTGAGTGCATATCAAACATAAGGCAATGTCTGCTTATGGGGGGCATGTACGCAAGTGATAACAACCAAAAACTGCCTGTTGGTAACATCTGGGGAGATGAAACCAGGGAAGAAGGCTGGCTTGACGTAAGTTTCAAGATGGCCCTCACCCTTGCCGTGCAGTACGGCGCGACAGAAGAGATGGCGATGTGCAAATCATGGCATTTTGAGAAAGATCAGTATTTTTATGAGCCCCCCGCGGTTAATGATGAAAACTTCCGTGTCGGCGGCACGCGGCTCGGCTATAACTACTACGGTGCGCGTTTTGATCAGCCCGGGAGTATATACAGCCCGAAAATGGCGGACGGGAAAATATACAAATCCCCCTCCAAAATCTCTGACCTGGGAACGGAAAGATGTACCAGCCCGACACTTATGACCTGCTTTCACTGGGACAGCATCACCGCGGGCGGATCCTGGGGAGCCAAGATTCCACATACACGCGGCGGCAAGGGTGTTTACATTGAGCCAGGTTCAGATAAAATATCGCCCAAACCCGAAGGGCTGGTAATGGGCTTTCTGGACAACTCCGCTGCCTGGGTCAAATGGGAAAAGCTCGACTGGATAGAACAGGCCGGCACGAATCGGCTCTATTTCAGCCGGCACTAAACACTGCACACCTAAGACAGTGCCAGAGCCCCCATGCCTGCATCAAAACGGCTCTGATTGTTAGACCGGATACTAACTCGCAGTCTCAATGCGGTTATTCAAGCACGTATTCGCCGCCGGGTTTGAAATCGGGCAGTTTAGCTGTGTCGATCTCCTCGGGCATGGCGGCGAACAGCGGGCTCATATCTATTGTACACTCCGGCACTTCTACGCCGGCGGAGCTGATCCACCTGGCGGCGCGTTCACTGAGCATCTTTGCCGTTACCTCCGGGCTGTCCTTGCCTTGGGCGTTTTTTACAGGGGCGAACTCCTCTTCCCGCAGCGTTTCGAGGATAATTGACCTGCGTGCAAGCGGCAGGGCATCGAATACAAAAGTCTCGAGTTTAACGCCGTTTTCCTCTGCCGGCTCAGCCAACTCACCGTTTTCATTAAGACAGGGAATCTTCTTGACCGCCCTGTGCAGCGGCAGGCGGAAACTGCCGCCCTGGCATAGACGCTCCACAAACGAGCGGTTGATGATGTGAATGGCTATCGAGCCGAGCTCAAAACGCAGCGAACCATCGGGGTTTACCGCCGCGGCTTCATCTTCGGGCAGGTCTGAATACTCGATAACCGTTACCCGCCCGTCAACCAGGCAAAAGTTTCCGACCTTTTCAAGCGGCTCGCGTTTTTTGAGGGCTTTTGAAGACATCTCGGCGTTGCTTAAAGCGTGCAGGCCGATAAAAAGCGGGTCTATAATCTTTATAAGCGGGTTGTCCACCTGGAAATAGCTGATGTATTCAACACCGAATTTTGCCATGTGGGCACTCGCCCCGCTGCGGTGTAGAGCCTTGAGGCTGCCGCCGTGGCCGTCGGGCGATTTTGCCAGGCTTCCCTTGTCGGCCAGCAGGATTTTGCCGTCAAAATCAAAATTGGGCATGGTTCCCTGCATAAAGATAAACACCGTCTCCTCGCCCAGGCCGAACCAGCCGTTATCCTCGAAAAATTTGACTGTCGCGTCGTTGTTGAGCGGGCTGGTCATGATATACCACGGTATCACCGCGTTATACCTTCGCCGGGCGGCGAGGATGTTCTCTGCGAATATCTGGAACAGCGGCTTTTTCCTTATCGGGCTGACCGGATAACAGCCTTTGGGCCCGTCGTAGCCCAGGCGTGTGCCCTGGCCGCCGGCAACGACGAATGCGCCGACCTTGCCCTCGCTGATAAGCCGCCGGCCCAGCGTCCGTGCCTGGTCGGCTTCACGCGGGTTTGCCGGATAGTACGGCGCGGGTTTTAAATCGGAGGGGATTTGCCCCTGTTTGTTGTCAGTGACGTAATTCTGTATCCAGTCGGGGATGCTTTCAAAATCCAGCTCGGATAGCTCTGCAAGAAAAGACTGCTGCCCGGCCTGGGGCAGTTCGTCCCAGTATTTGAGCAGATGCTGCTGGTTTATTGATGATAATTTTTCCTGTATCTGTTCAAAGTTAAGCATGATAAATCCTTGAATTTTTCAAATCTGTTATCAAAACAGGCTTATTTAACTAAATACCCGCCAAAGGGTCAAGTAAAATCCATTTGCCGCGGACTTATGCCTGTAATTTAACCCCGACAGAGACGCCTCGAGCTGCATCGGGGCTTGCGTCTCTCTTCGCCTTAATAATCTGGAGAGGCGTGTGCTATACGTTTCCACTGGTGTTGCTGGTGCACCTCACGGCAAAGCCGGATACAAAACGTTTATTGACAAAAACACCGTGGTTATTATCCTTATATGATTATTGTAAATATAACACAAATAGAAACGGACATAAAATGACAGAAATAATAGTAGAACCTTCGGGCAAAATCATAAACTGTGAACCGGGACAGAAACTATCAGAGGCCCTCAGCCGGGCCGGTATTGATATCCCCATGCCCTGCGGCGGCGCGGGTACGTGCGGCAAATGCCTTGTGCGGATAATTGAGGGGCACAGCCAACCCCAGCCGGCAGAGACAAAACTGCTCACCAAAGAGCAGATCGCAATGAATTTCCGCCTGGCCTGCCAGACCACGGTTACAGGCGATATGCGGATACGCCTGACCGAAAGCAGAGACAGCCTGCCCCACCAGATACTCACTGACAGCAGCACAAACGGCCGGCGGCATATATTCGCAGCAGTTAAGAAGACATACGTCGAACTGCCGGAGCCGAGCCTGGAAGACGGCAGAAGCGATCTTCGCCGCCTGTGTGAGGCAGTATGTCAAAAAGACTGCAAACCGCCAAAGGTCGGGCTCAAAACCCTCCGCCGCCTGCCCGCTGTACTGCGTGAAGCTCAATTTAAGGGCACCGCGACAGTCTGCCAGAACAAGCTGATAGATTTTGAGCCGGGCGATACCACCGACAATTGCTATGGTGTCGCGGTTGATATAGGAACAACCACCGTTGCCGCGGCGATACTTGACCTCACAAACGGTGACCGTCTCGCGGTTGATTCGGCATTGAATCCGCAGGTAAAATGCGGCGATGATGTCGTCAGCAGAATCAACTACTGCGGCAGCGAGCCTGAAGGGCTCAAAACAATCCAGACACTGATTGTCAACTGTATGCGAACACTGATACAGAACCTCTGCGAAAAAACCGGAGTACAACCCGATAATATATACGAAGTTACCATCGCCGGCAACACGACAATGGAACAGCTTTTCACCGGAGTTGACCCGAAATCCATTGGGGAGATGCCGTTTGTCTCCACTTTTTCACGCGGGCTGCTGCTCGAAGCCGAGGATTTTGCCCTGCCGGTCAATGAAGCGGCCAGGGTGTACTTATTCCCCATTATCGGAGGCTTTGTCGGCGGCGATACCAGCGCGTGTATTCTCTCCAGTGAAATATACAACGAAAAAGAATGTGTGCTGATGGTTGATATCGGCACAAACGGCGAGATTATACTCTTAGCCGGCGGGAAACTCTACGCCGCCTCCACCGCGGCAGGGCCGGCACTCGAAGGTGCACGGATATCAAAAGGCATGCGGGCGGCTGCCGGCGCGATTGACAGGGTAAACATCGAAAATGACGACATCGCATTTACCGTTATCGGCGGCGCAGAGCCGGTCGGAATCTGCGGAAGCGCACTCATAGACGCCATCGCGATCCTGCTCGAGATCAACGTGATGAACCAGACCGGACAGATGATAAGCCCGGAAAACTCAGACGGGCTGCCTCCGAAAATCGCCGCACGCATAACAAAAGGCGATAACGGACAGTCTGAATTTCTGATAGCACAAACACCGCAGGGCGAGAAGATAACCCTGACACAAAAAGACGTTCGAGAGTTCCAGCTCGCGGTCGGGGCTATCCGCGCCGGCGTCAATATAATGCTCAAAAAAGCGGGCGTCGGGTTTGAAGATGTTTCAAAGATGCTCCTGGCAGGCGGCTTCGGCAGCTTTATCAGAAGAAGCCGCGCACAGAGAGCGGGACTGCTGCCGCTGGAGATTGACCGCGAAAAGATCGACTACATAGGCAACGCCTCGCTGGCCGGGGCAGAGCTGGGGCTGCTCTCAATAAAAGCACGCGATCTGATTGATTCTATCTGCGGTAAGATCGAACATATCGAGCTCTCACTCGACACCGATTTTCAGATGGAATTCGCCTCGGCTATGATTTTCCCGGGATAAGGGCAAAACTCACGCGGCAACACAAGCACCAACGGTGCGAAATATCATAGCATGGGGCAACGCCCTATGTTCAAACACGGAGGATACCCCCCTCGTAGGTCGGGCTTCCAGCCCGACACAAAAACACCGCCGGCGGCGGTGCGGGGGAGGGGGAATTGAGGGGATTGATTGGCCGCACAGGTTCCCAGGGCGTTGCCCCGGGCTAAGCTATCCAAGCCCTTCAGGCTTGAGAATATGCCGCGGACGTAGCTTAACGTTAAGATTATGCAGTTTTTCAGGATTGCACAAGATGTTGCGCATCAGCACCAAAGGTGCGAAATATCATACGATCTTGCTAACACAAGCACCAAAGGTGCGAAAGATCTTAGCATGGGGCAACGCCCTATGTGTATAGGCGGATCGCCTTTTCCCCCTCGCTCTGCCCCGCACCGCCGCCGGCGGTGCGGGGCAGGGGAAAATTGAGGGGATTGATTGGCCGCACAGTTTCCCAGGGCGTTGCCCTAGGCTAAGCTATCCAAGCCCTTCAGGCTTGAGAATATGCCGCGGACGTAGCTTAACGTTAAGATTATGCAGTTTTTCAGGATTGCACAAGGTGTTGCGAATCAGCACCAAAGGTGCGAAATATCATACGATCTT
The DNA here is from genome assembly GCF_001999965.1 of Limihaloglobus sulfuriphilus. Classification (GTDB taxonomy): domain Bacteria; phylum Planctomycetota; class Phycisphaerae; order Sedimentisphaerales; family Sedimentisphaeraceae; genus Limihaloglobus; species Limihaloglobus sulfuriphilus. The sequence continues at coordinate 3,089,487 of NZ_CP019646.1, forward strand.
GCTAACACAAGCACCAAAGGTGCGAAATATCTTAGCATGGGGCAACGCCCTATGTGTATAGGCGGATCGCCTTTTCCCCCTCGCTCTGCCCCGCACCGCCGGCGGCGGTGCGGGGAGAGGGAAAATTGAGGGGATTGATTGGCGGCACAGGTTCCCAGGGCGTTGCCCCGGGCTAAGCTATCCAAGCCCTTCAGGCTTGAGGTATAATGAAATCCTTCCGGCGGTTTTCACGTTTGCACAGTTTCCTGCCGGCTTCTCTATTTTTTCCTGCGGTATTTTCGTTTTTTGCCGGTTTTTTTGGGGGTTGGGGAATTTGAGCCGGCGGAGGGGATGCTTTTTTCTATCTGGGGCATGTCTTTGAGCTCTTTGAGCCGGTCGCGGAGTTTGGCAGCGCGTTCGAAGTCCAGCTCTTGGGCGGCTTTTAGCATTTCCTTTTCGATCTCGGCGGCGGTGGCGGTGATGTCGTATTCGCTCTCGCTCATTGAAACGGCCTCGCGAGCGGTTTTCTGGGCGCGGAGTATCTCGGCGAGTCCCTTGCGTATCTCCTTGCGGATTGTCTCGGGGGTTATGCCGTGTTTTTCGTTATACTCGAGCTGTATCTCGCGGCGGCGGTTTGTCTCGTCAATCGCCCGTTGCATCGAGCCGGTCATGCGGTCGGCATAGAAGAGCACTCGAGAATCCACGTTTCTCGCAGCACGTCCTATTGTCTGTATCAGCGATGTTTCACTTCGCAGAAAGCCCTCCTTGTCGGCATCGAGTATCGCAACCATCATAACCTCGGGCAGGTCAAGCCCCTCCCGCAGCAGGTTGATGCCCACCAGCACATCAAAGCTGCCCATCCTCAATTCACGCAGTATATCAACCCGCTCCAGCGTATCAATCTCGCTATGCAGGTACTTGCAGTTGAAGCCCTGCTCTGCCAGGTACGCCGAGAGGTCCTCTGCCAGCCGCTTTGTCAGTACCGTAACCAGCACGCGGCCGCCCTTTGCCACGCATTCTCTGATTTCTTTTTCCAGGTGCTCAACCTGTCCTGTTGCCGGATAGACGAAAATCTGGGGATCAACAAGCCCCGTCGGGCGGATAATCTGCTCGACTACCTCGCCGCGTGAGGTCTCAAGCTCATAGTCGGCGGGCGTTGCCGAAACGAATATCACATTCTTGAGCTTTTCCTCGAACTCCCCGAACCGCAGCGGCCTGTTGTCCAGTGCGCTTGGCAGGCGGAAACCGTGATCGACGAGCACCTCTTTGCGGCTGCGGTCGCCGGCGTACATCGCCCGAATCTGGGAAACGGTAACATGCGATTCGTCGATTATCAGCAGGAAATCATCGGGGAAATAATCCATCAGCGTAAACGGTTTTGCCCCGGGCTTCTGGCCGGTCAGGTGGCGGGCGTAGTTCTCGATTCCGCTGCAGAATCCGACTTCCTGTATCATCTCCATATCGTAGCGGGTTCGTGCTTCAAGGCGCTGCGCCTCAAGCAGTTTGCCCTCGCGGCGCAGCTCCATCAGCCGCTGCTCAAGCTCTGTGCCTATAGACTCGACAGCGGACTCTATCCTGTCCGGCGGCATAACATAGTGCACCGCCGGATAAATAAACGCCCTGCTCTCGGAGGCCAGTACCTTGCCGGAGGTTGGGTTGATGTAGTGTATCGCCTCTATCTCATCGCCGAAAAACTCAATACGGTACGCGAACGATTCGTAAGACGGCCAGATCTCGATTACATCGCCGCGGACACGGAATGTGCCGCGTGCAAAATCCATGTCGTTGCGGTCATACTGTATGTCCGCCAGCAGGCCCAAAACATCGTCACGCTCGACATTATCGCCCACGCAAACGGCAACCATGCTGTTTTTGTAGTCTTCCGGCGAGCCTAAGCCGTAGATACACGAGACGCTGGAGACCACGATTACATCATCGCGGCTCATCAGGCTTGTCGTGGCGGATAGCCGCAGCCGGTCGAGGTCGTCATTGCGGCTGGCGTCCTTTTCGATGTATATATCTCTTTGCGGTATATAGGCTTCGGGCTGGTAATAGTCATAATAGCTGACAAAATACTCTACCGCGTTATCGGGAAAGAGTTCCTTGAATTCCTCATAGAGCTGCGCGGCGAGAGTCTTGTTGTGTGAGATGACCAGTGCGGGCCTGCCCAGCCGCTTGATGACATGCGCCATGGTGTAGGTCTTGCCGCTGCCGGTAACTCCGAGCAGAACCTGACCTTTTTTGCCCGCGATAACGCCGCGTACCAGCGAATCAATCGCGGCGGGCTGATCGCCGGCCGGTTCAAATTGTGAATGTATCCGAAAATCTGTCATAATGTGTTGATAAAAAACTCCAGCAACACAAGCATTATAATATACAGGTTCAAGAGACGCAAGCATTGCGCCTCTACGGCGGCAGAAATAAAATAAAAGAGCCGATCAAACTGACCGGCTCTTTTATAACATCTAATTATCTTGTAACCCCGTAGAACCTTTCATCATCGTTGTCAGGCCTTGAGCTGCGATTTAATCTTTTCGAGCAGCTCTTCACTTCGCCCCTTGGGGTATTGATACTTCGGCCAGCGGGTAAAGACACCGTCAGCCGGGTTTCGCGGTATTATATGAAAGTGAACATGGTCAACTTCCTGCCCTGCCGCGGCTCCGTTGTTGCATAGGATATTGTATCCGCTGCATCCAAGGCCCTTTATAACGGCGCTTGCCAGTAAGGGCAGCTTCGCGGCGAGCTTTGCAAGCACATCGGGGTTACTCTCATGCACCCGTGCACTGTGGGTCTTTGGTATAACAAGTATATGTCCGTCGCTTATAGGGTTTATGTCCATAAAAGCGAGAATGTCATCGTCCTCGTATATCTTGCCGCAGGGTATTTCGCCGGCGGCAATTTTACAGAAGATGCAGTCGGGTTCATACATTACTGAGTCTTTTTCTCCTCAGCTGCCTCCGGCTCTGGTGCCTGTTCAGCTTCGGTCGCGGGCTCCTGGGATTGTGCCGGCGCTTCTTCTGCGGCAGCTTTTTCAGCCTTTGGCGCTGCGGCGGGTTTTGCCTTTTTCTTTGGAGTTTTCTCTTCTTTGCCGCTGCCGGCTTCTACGAGCTGGAGCAGACAAAGCGGGCTGGCATCACCGATACGCCTTTTGGAGAGCTTTATAATACGGGTGTATCCGCCGGGCCTGTCGAGGTATTTGGGCCCGATTTCACTGAAGAGCTTTCCGATGACGGTGCCTTTTTTAACCATTTCTCCGTCAACATCCTCGAAAATTCCGCGGTCGTTGAGCAGAGCAATAGCACGCCGCCGCGCAGCCAGGTCGCCCTTCTTGGCAAGTGATATCAGCTTCTCGGCAAAGCGCCTGACCTCTTTGGCCTTGGGCACGGTTGTCGAAATGGTTTCGTGTTCGAAAAGCGAGCTAGCCATGTTACGTCGCATCGCAAGTCTGTGCTCGCTTGTCCTGCTTAAATGACGTCCTCTTACTTTATGACGCATTATCGTTTCCTTGTATCTATATCAGGTTTAGTAATCTATATCTGTCATACCCAGCGAAAGCCCGTAGTCTTCGAGTTTTCTCTGGATCTCACGAAGGCTGGTTTTGCCGAAGCTGCGAACCTTCAAAAGCTCCGCCTCGGTAAGTTTTACCAGCTCACCAACTGTATCGACCTTGATCGACTCAAGGCAGTTATTCGCACGAACGGAAAGATCGAGCTCATTTACAGACATCTCGAGTTTCTTGCGAAGCTCTTCGTCCATTTTTTCCTGCTCTTCTTTCTGATCGGTTATTACAACTTCCTCTTCGACAGTTTCTTCTCCAAGATCGGAGAACTGTACGAAGGGGTTAATATGCTTACGCAGAATCTTGGCCGATTCTACAAGCGCCATATCCGGCGAGGTAGAACCGTCGGTCCATATCTCGAGGATCAGTTTATCGTAGTTGGTACGCTGACCGACACGGGTATCCTCGGTGCGGTATCTTACACGAACAACGGGTGAGTAAATAGCATCTATCTCAATAAGTCCGTGTTCCTGTTCGTACCTGTCAGCCTCTGCGATACGTTCTCTTGCAGCCGAATAGCCGCGGCCCTTCTCGATGTTGAGTTCCATCTCGAACTCGACATCTTCTGTAAGGGTGGCGATCACCTGGTCCGGGTTGATTATCCGTACGGTGGAATCGCCCTCGATCATGCCGGCGGTAACTTCACCGGCCTTTTTGGCCTTAACGGTGAGAGTCTGGGGCACATCATTGTCCATGACAATGATAATTTTTTTGACGTTGAGGATGATATTGGTTACATCTTCAAGAACGCCGGTCAGGCTGCAAAACTCATGGTCGGCACCTTTTATCTTGACGCTGGTAACTGCTGCGCCCTCAAGGGACGATAGCAGAACACGCCTGAGGCTGTTTCCGATGGTTGTACCGAAACCGCGTTCAAACGGTTCGGCGATAAAGCGGCCGTAAGTCTCGTTTGAGACTTCCGGGTCCATTTCAAGTCTTGTCGGAAGTTCAAGACCTCTCCATATTATTCTCATAGTGGCCTCCGGTTTAACAAGGGTCTCAGCAGAATTTCATGGCCTATGAAACCTGCTCATCTGTTTACTTGCTTACAAAATTATATTCTATATTCCTGCAAACATCCGTTTTACGCTGCCCGGCTTATACGCGGCGGCGTTTACTCGGACGACATCCATTATGCGGCAGTGCCGTAACATCCTCAATCGAGGCGATCCTGATGCCGGCGGACTGAATGGCAGTAATAGCCGATTCACGCCCGGAACCCGGACCGTTGAGGCGGACTTCCACTTCGTTTACGCCGTGGCGTTTGGCCTTGTATGAGGCCTGTTCGGCGGCACGCTGTGCGGCGAAGGGGGTACTCTTACGAGAGCCCTTGAAGCCGACAGAACCGCCGGAGTCCTGGGAAATAGCCCCGCCTTCGGGGTCAGTGAACACGACAAGCGTATTATTAAAACTTGCCTTGATATGAACGATCGCCTTTGGGATGTTCTTTTTTACTCTGCGTCTTACACTTTTAGCCATTATAGGTTTATTCCTGTAAAAAACTTACTTATCTCGTTAACGCAATGCCTTAACGCTCTTCTTGCCGGCAACGGTTTTCTTACGTCCCTTACGTGTACGGGCATTACTCTGGGTATTCTGGCCCCTGACGGGCATTCCGCGGCGGTGGCGAAGACCCCTGTAGCATGAGATTTCCTTGAGACGGTTGATGCTCTGGGATACCTGACGCCTGTACTGACCGTCAACAACATAATCGTTGGTGATGATCTGCGCAATGCGGCTTACCTGGTCCTCTGTGAGGTCACCGGCTTTGATTGTAGGTTCTACTTCTGCTTTTTCGAGTATCTGGGCCGAAAAATGCTTACCAATACCCTGAATATAGGTCAAAGCGAAATATACCTGCTTATTATTTGGTATGTCAATACCTATTATACGAGGCATAGCAACTCCTGCTTAAATGTTAAATTATTATCCCTGCCTCTGCTTGTGGCGAGGGTCTGCTGAACAAATTACACGGACCACACCCTTGCGGCGTATGACCTTGCAGTTTTCACATATTCGTTTTACTGAGCTTCTTACTTTCATGATTATATACCTTTTATATATAAGCCTTTATATAAGTTAGAATCCTTAATCCAGAATCTGAAATTCCTAATTCTTAATTCTTAATTAAAAACCCTAACTCCTGAGAACGATCCTGCCTTTTGTAAGGTCATAAGGACTCATCTCAACAGTAACAGTATCACCGGGCAGAATCCTGATAAAATGCATACGCATCTTACCCGAAACATGGGCAATTATCTTATGCCCGTTTTCAAGTTCCACGCGGAATACCGCATTTGGCAGTGCTTCAAGCACCTTGCCTTCAATTTTTATAGCTTCTGATTTTGCCATGGTTTAATTCAAAGTTAAAACTTCGCATCCGTCTTTTACTACAGCGATAGTATGCTCATAATGAGCTGCCGGGCTGCCGTCTGCAGTAACGACAGTCCAACCGTCATTCAATGTTCGTATTTTATAACCGCCCAGAGTTATCATCGGCTCGACAGCGATAATCATACCCTGTTTAAGGGTAAAATCGCTCATATTCGAGCCCCAGCCGGCATAGTTTGGCACCTGCGGGTCGGCGTGAAGCTCTGTTCCGATGCCGTGGCCGACAAGGTCTCGCACAACCGAGCAGCCTGCACTTTCTGCGGCCTGCTGCATCTTAGCGGCAATCCTGCTCCATCTGATGCCCGGGCGTATCATTTCAACGGCAATATCGAGAACCTTTCTGGTAACATCCATCAGGTGCTGTTTATCACTGCTGACCCGGCCGATACCGAAGGTCGTGGCAGCGTCTCCGCAATAGCCGCCTCTTTTAACGCCGAAATCTACGCTGACAATATCGCCTTCAGCTAAAAGCCGCTTAGGAGATGGTATCCCGTGGACAACCTGCTCATTTATTGAAATACAGGTAACCGCGGGAAACGGTCTTACACCCGGCCCGCCGTCAACGCCTTTGAACAGGCCTACAGACCCGGTGTCTTTGAGTACCTGCTCGGCTATTTCATTTAGCTCTGCTGTACTCATGCCCAGGCGGGCAGTATTTTTCATTTTTGAAAGAACTTCGCCGACAATCATGCCGCTTTCTTTGACTTTGGCAATTTCTCTGCTGCTGCGGATAACAATCGCCATTTCAAATACTCAAACTTTCTACAAAAGCAGACACTCCCGATGCGACCTGGTCAACATTGAGACTGCCGTCTATCTTAGCCATTTTGACGCCTGTCTTTTCATAATACTCTATCACAGGAGCCGTACGCTCGTGATAGGTTTCGAGGCGTTTTTTTATAACATCCGGCTTATCATCGCTGCGCTGCACAAGCAGAGCTCCGTCACTGTCACAGTGACCGTCTCTTATGGGCCTCAGCGACAAGTCATCATAAACCCTGCTGCAAACCGGACATATTCGTCTTCTGCTTAGCCGGTCTATGACTCTTTCGTCGGCGACTTCCAGAACTATAACCGCCTCGACACTCAAATCCCCCTCGAGGGACTTATCAAGCTGCAAGGCCTGGTTCGACGTTCTGGGAAAACCGTCAAGCAGATAATTATACCCGCTTTTTACAATCGCGCCAACCATCATTTTAATAACTATTTCATCCGGGACTAACTGTCCCTGGTCTATATACTTTTTAGCAAGCTCTCCAAGCTCTGTTCCGGCATTCATTTCCACTCTCAGGATGTCTCCGCTGGAGAGGTGCGTAAGGCCGTATTTTTCAACAAGCCTCCTGCACTGGGTACCCTTTCCGGCACCGGGAGGACCTGTAAGAACTAAATTCACCGGGAGCCCTTGATCCTTCCTTTTGCGCTGAAACCTTGATAATTTCTCATGATAAGCTGCGACTCGATCCTTTGAACAAGGTCAAGAGAAACACTTACCACAATCAGAAGTCCCGTACCGCCCAGGAATGAAGCCACATTGGGCTCGATTCCGATAAAGGCACTTATAGCCTGGGGAACAACCGCGATAACCGCCAAGAAGGCAGCGCCGTAGAAGGTAATCCTGACCATAACGTTTTCGAGATAGTCAGCCGTGCGGTTGCCCGGACGCATACCGGGGATAAAACTTCCCGCGTCACGAAGACGTTTCGCCATGTCCTTGGGCTGGAACTGTATCGCCGTCCAGAAGAACGCGAACAGGAAGATACACACGATAAATATAAAATTATATGTAAAACGGTTGGGCCGGAACGCGTCATTTAAAAAGGCCGCGAAACCTTCAATAGACTGTATTCTGCCCATCCAGCTGAAAATAAACGTCGGGAACAGCATGAAACTTGAGGCAAAGATAATCGGCATAACGCCGCCCTGGTTTACACGCAGAGGTACATAATGCCTCATTCCGCCGTACATTCTGCGGCCTCGCATCATCTTGGCCTGCTGGATCGGAATACGCCGCTGGCCCTGGGTAATCAGGATCGTGCCGGCGATTACGAAAATGAATCCAAACAAAAGGAAACCGATTTTCAGCGGGCCGTACTCATCGGACTGAGCGCCGAACTGAAAGGTCGCCCTGTTGATGACCTGGGTTACAGCCCACGGCATACGTGAAAGGATACCTGCCATAATCAAAAGACTGATACCGTTTCCGATACCATACTCATCGATCTGCTCGCCGAGCCACATCAAAAACAGTGTACCAACGGTCATACCGACAATACCGAAAACAAAGGCCTGCATCCGCATTTCGGGATATATCGCCTCGCTTTTGGCGGTAAAATTCATTATGACAAATGCCTGAAACAGACACAGAGGCACCGTAAGGTATCTGGTGAACTCCTGTATTTTCTTATGCCCGGCCATACCTTCCTGCTTGAGGTTCTTAAGATACGGCCAAACCTCTCCAAGCAGCATCAAAATAATCGAAGCCGAGATGTAAGGCATAATACCAAGTCCAAACAGCGAGCTCTGGTTGAGAGTACCGCCTGTGAACATTGACATTGTGTCGGCCATTCTCTGGAACGGGCTCGAGGAGTCCGTATTCTGGCTCATTGCCTGGAGCTTGCCCTGATCGACACCGGCAACAGGAATATGAAAACCAATACGGTATATGCAAAGCAGAAACACCGTAAAGAGTATTTTGTTCCTGAGCTCCGGAACCTTAAAAGTATTTACTAACGCTTGAAACATAAGGAGTCCCTTTTTTTCTCAGTAATCAGGCTATAAGTACAGCGGTACCGCCGCATTGAGAAATCTTCTGCTCTGCGGATTTGCTGAACTTGTGAGCGCTGACATTAAGTTTCTTTGTCAGCTCGCCGTTGCCGAGTACTTTTACCTTGCTCTTGGTGCTGTCAATCAGACCAAGTTTAACCATCTGTTCTACGTTAATCTCCGCTCCGTCCTCAAAGAACTTTTCGAGCTGATTAACATTAATGATCTCGTATTTATGGGCAAAATTAAAGTTGCTGAAACCGACCTTGGGCAGCTTCCTGAAGAGCGGCATCTGACCGCCTTCGTAAACGTGCTTGCGTGAGTAGCCGGCACGAGATTTTTGTCCTTTATGTCCGCGGCCGGCAGTCTTACCGTGTCCGCTGCCCTGTCCGCGGCCAATCCGCTTACGGGCTTTATATTTTCCTGCTATTGCTGTTATTTCGTGACTTAACATAGTGAATCACCACCTTTAATTTAGGTCAACACCGCGAAGATTTTCTACTTGTTCTTTACTCTTAAGCTGTCTGAGTCCGTCCAGGGTAGCTTTTACCACGTTCTTGGGCGATGTGCTGCCATGAATTTTGGAAAGAACGTTGTGAACACCTGCCAGCTCAAGCACCGCACGGGCGCTGAGGCCGGCAATAACTCCGGTACCCTGGCTGGCAGGGATCAGAATCACCCGCGTAGCCCGGCATCGGCCAATAACCTGATGCGGTATAGTACCATCGTTCAAAGCCACTTGAATTACATTCTTACGAGCATCCTTGAGTCCCTTCTCTACCGCGTTAGGGACTTCGTTTGCCTTGCCGTAGCCGATTCCCACATTGCCATTGCGGTCACCGACAACTACAAGAGCCGCGAAGCTGAAACGACGGCCGCCTTTGACAACCTTCGCACAACGGTAGATCTTGACTACTGAATCCTCAAAAGGCGAATCAGCCTGTGTATATTTGGTTGTGTCTTGAACCAATTGAATTCTCCAAAAAGAGGGTTCTTTAGAAAATCAGGCCCGCTTTACGTGCACTGTCAGCCAGTGCCTTTACGCGGCCATGATATTTAAACCTGTTACGATCAAATTTTACTTTCTGTATGCCTACCTTAAGAGCCTGCTTGCCCAGCTCTTCGCCGACTCTGGCGGCAGCTTCGACATTGCTCAGACTTTTAAGACCGCCTGCAACAGACTTCTGATTAGTATTGACAGAGGCCAGGGTAACACCTGAGCTGTCATCAATAATCTGAGCATACATATGCCTGTTTGAGCGAAACACCGAGAGACGCGGAGTGTCGGCCGTGCCGACAGTCTTGTTGCGGACTCGCATTTTTCGCCTGAAACGTGTTTTTCTTAGATTGTGAACTTTCATATTTTTATCCGTTTAAACTTGCCGGGTTACTCCGGCGTTATCTAAGCTTGAAACTTAACTTAACGTCTATCAACCACCGGCCCCGAATGCCTTGCCGACCTTGCGCCTTACAAATTCATCAGCATATCGGATGCCTTTGCCTTTATACGGCTCGGGCGGGCGTATCGCACGAACTTCCGAGCAGAACTGGCCCAGCTCGCGTTTGTCATAGCCGCTGACGGTAAACTCTGCCGGCACATCATTACCCCTTGTCGCGGGTGTCTTTATCTCAACACTTACACTCTTGGGGATAGCGATCTCAACGTTGTGGCAGTAACCCGCATTGAACACCAGCTTGCCGCCCTGTTCTTTGAGGTTGTAACCTGTCCCGAACATCTGCATCTTGCGGGAAAAGCCGCTGCTGACGCCGACGATCATGTTGCTGACAAGTGCCCTAATCGTACCGTGCATAGCACAGCAATGACGATCCTGGGGTTTTGGGTTGTCAACCGTTATCTGATTATCTTCCACAGCGAGATCAACCGAAGAATCTAACTTCATCTCAAGGCTGCCTTTGGGTCCAGAGACCTTGAGCTTGCCGCCGCTTGTTTCTACTTTTACCCCTGCGGGGATTTCTATTGGTTTTTTACCTATTCGACTCATATCAGCTCACCGAACAAAGAATTTCGCCGCCTATGTTCTGTTCACGGCATTGTCTGTCGCTCATTACACCACGGTTAGTGGTAACTATGTTGATGCCAAGACCGCCTAAGACCTTTGGCATATCCTCGACATTGCTGTAAACACGTTTTCCAGGTGTGCTGACGCGCGATATATCTGTAATTGCCTGCCCGCCGTCGGGGGTGTATTTCAGCATAACGCGTATCAGGCCCTGTTTGCCGTCATCGATTATATCGAAATCTACGATATAACCCTCTTCCTTAAGAACAGTGGCAACACCCTTGCATACTTTCGAGCTCTTAACCATTACCTGGCTTTTGCGCGTGCTCGAGGCGTTGCGTATTCTTGTCAGCATATCTGCGATTGGATCATTTAAACTCATTAAAAGCTCCGATAGTATCTTACTTTTGCTATTCTTTCAGCAAGGACAGGCTTACCAGCTTGCCTTCTTGACACCCGGTATTTTACCTTCGTTCGCCATTGTCCTGAAACAAATTCGGCAAACTCTGAACTTGCGGTACACCGCTCGGGACCGCCCGCAAAGCTCACATCTGGTATAGCCGCGTACTTTGAATTTGGGAGTTTTTCTCGCCTTATTTTCCAGTGCCGTTGTTGACATTAATCAGCTCCGTCCTGTCTTAGTTTTTAAATGGCATTCCGAACAAGCGAAGCATCTCAAGCGATTCCTCGTTCGTATTTGCCGTTGTAACAACACAAATATTCATACCCTGCGGTGCGGTTATCCTGGCAGAGTCAATCTCAGGGAATATAGACTGTTCACTGAAACCTATTGCATAGTTGCCGCGACCGTCAAAGCTCTTGGTAGAGAGCCCGCGAAAGTCTTTTACACGCGGTATCGCAAGGTTAATAAGACGGTCGAGAAACTCGTACATCCGCTCGCCGCGAAGTGTAACCTTGAGACCGATCGGCTCATCCTCACGCAGTTTGAAGTTAGAGACGCTGACTTTGGCCTTGCAGACCAGCGGCTTCTGGCCGGTTATCAGCGTTATATCTTCTGTAGCTGTTTCGAGGAACTTTTTGTCCTGAATTGCCTTGCCTACACCCATAGATACTACGATCTTTTCGACACGCGGTATCGCCATTGGGCTTTTGTAGTCAAACTTCTCCTGCAGGGCAGGAACTATATTACTTTTATATACATCTCTTAAACGAGCCATTAGAACACCTTAGAGCTTTATTTCTTAACAGCTTTCTTTAATGTACCGATCACAGTTCCGTCGCTTGCTACACGCTGCTTCTCACCGTTGTCGGTAAACTTTATTTTCACACGAGTGCCCTTGCCGGTCTTGGGATTAACCGGAAGAACGTTGCTTACATGCAGGGGCTGTTCAACATGAATCTGGCCGCCCTGCGGATAACGCTGCGAGGGGCGTACATGCTTGGTGACTATATTAACACCAGCTACTACGCACCTGCGGCCGTCATCAAGGACTTCGATAACCTTGCCGGTTTTACCCTTGTCGTCGCCGGTAATAACCTGCACAGTATCATTTTTTCTTATATGTCTTGCCATGATTTTCTCGATTATATGGAGTTAGAATTCTTAATTCCTAATTCGCAATTCTTTATTGTTATACAACTTCACTTGCAAGAGAGATAATCTTCATAAAGTTCTTCTCACGAAGCTCTCTTGCCACAGCACCGAAAATACGGGTGCCGATAGGATTGTTCTCGGCGTCTATCATCACTGCCGCATTGCTGTCGAAGCGTACATAACTGCCGTCAGGACGTTTGACGGGGGCTTTTGTCCGGACGATAACGCATTTATATACCTTCTTGGTGTCAAGCTGACAGTTGGGAAGGTTCTTTTTGATCGCTACAGTAACGATGTCACCCACACCCGCGGTAGGACGCGTATCCTTACCTGTGCGAGAACCGCTGTGGCCGATCACCTTGATGCACTGTGCCGTTTTAACACCGCTGTTATCAGCGATCTTTAACATGGTTTCCTGCTGTATCACGTCTATATCCTCTATTATTTTTACTTAATGACTGCTTCTTCAAGTACCTGAATCAGACGCCAGCTGATTGTCTTGCTGATAGGACGGCATTCGGTGATCTCAACAAGGTCGCCGACTTTGGCAACGTTTTTAGGATCATGAACGCCCAGTTTTGTGCGTCTGTTGATATATTTTCCGTAAAGAGGGTGTTTGACCTTGTATTCGATCATAACACGGATACTCTTATCGCCGCTGCGGCTGACTACTTTGCCGCGCCTTGTTTTCATAACTTTGCTATTTTCCATTAGTTACCAGACCTTTTTTCATTAAGAACGGTTTTCATTCTGGCAATATCTTTGCGACAGTTTTTTATTGCATGGCTGTTTTCGTTTTTCTCGGTTACATTCTGGCACCGAAGCTCAAACAGCTTTTTTTGCATTTCCTGCAGTTTTACCTGCATGTCTTCTTGTTTCATTTCTCGTATTTCAGAAGGTTTCATATTTATCGATATCCCTATGCTATAGAGTGTCTTCTTGTAGTGAACCTGCATCTAATCGGCAGTTTCGCCGCTACACGTGCCATAGCACCGCGTGCTATATCCTCTGGAACGCCGCCGATCTCAAACATCACGGTACCCGGTTTTACACAGGCAACCCAGCCTTCGATCTCACCCTTACCCTTACCCATACGGGTTTCAAGGGGGGTAGAAGTATAAGACTTATGAGGGAATATACGGATATATACCTTGCCTTCCCTGCGGAGGAAGTGCGTTGCCGCGACACGGCCGGCCTCTATCTGGCGGGCTGTTATCCAGGACGTTCCCAGGCTTTGAAGGCCGAAATCTCCAAACGCTACATAATTGCAGCGGCTGGCATTGCCCTTCATTTTACCTCTTTGATGTTTACGATATTTAACTCTTTTAGGCATTAAAGCCATGGTATTACCTCTTTTATAAAGTAATCAAATTAATTATTACTCTTATTTCCGCCTTGGAAATCACGGCCGCCGCCTTTACGCTGACGCCGCGGTCCGCCCTTGCGGCCGCCTCGCTGGGGACGTGCCTGGGGCTGGATTTCCTCGCCGAATTTGCCCTTATAGATCCAAACCTTAACACCTATCGCTCCGTAAGTAGTGAAGCTGGTGCTTGATGCGTAATCAACATTGGCATCAAGAGTCTGGAGCGGAATGCTGCCGAGCTTCTGAGTTTCGCGGCGTGCCATCTCAGCACCGCCGAGCCGCCCTGAGCACATGATTTTGCATCCGAGGGCTCCGGAGTTCATAATATTTTCACACTGCATTTTCATAACGCGGCGGAAAGGTGCACGGCGCTGGAACTGCTGGGCAATCCCGTCTGCCACGAGTTTGGCGTCGAGATTGGGATCGGCAATTTCGACAACGTTGACGTTTACCTTGCGGTCGATGAGCTCTTCGAGCTGCTCACGCAGTACGTCAACCTCAGCCCCCTTGGGGCCGATAACCATACCGGGCCGGCCGGTATGAAGGATAACCTTGACCTCGTTACGTGTACGCGCTATCTCAATCTTGGATACCGCTGCGTAAGGCGGCTGCTGGTTGAACTTTTTATCTACAAAATCGCGAACTTTTTTATCCTCTACCAGGAATTCACCATAGTTTGCCTTCGGGGCATACCAGGTACTCTGCCAGTCGAGTGTTATTCCAGTTCTAAAGCCTATTGGAGAAGTCTTTTGACCCATCAGCTAAATTCCTTAATTCTCTGCAACTGTTACAATAATATGGCTTGCCTGTTTGCGTATAGGATGAGCGCGGCCTCTGTCCTTGGCAATCCAGCCTTTCGTTCCGATACGTCTTCCGGCGCCGTCAATACGTGCCTCGGAGACATAAAGCCTCTCTACATCGGCTTCCTGCTCGTCGGCGTTGGAAATCGCTGTTTCAAGCACCTTGCGAACCATTTCCGCGGAACGCTTTGGGGTGAACTTGAGTGTATCAAGTGCATCCTGAGCGGTGCGTCCGGCAATCAGCCTGGCTACCAGCCTGGCCTTTGTCGGCGAGGTTGGTGCGTACTTATGACGCGAGCTCCATTGGCTTATAGCGTTTACAGAAACATGAAGTCCCCGGGCCAGAGCCTCGATATCCTCGCTGGTTGGCATCGGTTTATAAAGGCAGTTCTGCCAGTTTTTAACCGCTGCCAAAGCCTGTTTTTCAGTTCGGCCGCCGATACGCACCATCTCCGCAAGCTCTTGCGAGCTTACACCGTTGGTACGGGCATATTCTTTTAGTTTTATTCCGTTTAACATGTTTTATAATCCTGAAGTTTTATCTTCTGCAATTACTTACTGCCGGAGTGGCCTTTGAAGGTTCTGGTCACCGAGAATTCGCCGAGTTTATGGCCTACCATATCCTCGGTTACGAATACCTTATGAAACATCCTTCCGTTGTGAACCAGGAACGTAAATCCCACAAACTCCGGAATTATGGTGCTTCGCCTTGACCATGTCTTTATCGGATTCTTTGATCCGCTATCAAGCTGGTTAGCTACCTTTTTTAGTAGTTTCTCATCTACAAATGGGCCTTTTTTAAGCGATCTTCCCATGTATAAAGTCCTGTCGGTTGAATTACAATACTAACTGTTGACCACGATTATTCTTACGACGCCGTATTATTCGCCTGCTGCTCGCCTTGCGTTTACTACGTGTCTTTCCGCCCTTAGCCGGCACACCGGTTGGAGAACAGGGGTGACGTCCGCCGTTACTGCGGCCCTCACCACCGCCCATCGGGTGGGCTACGGGGTTCATCGCCTTGCCGCGTACGTGCGGACGACGGCCCATGTGGCGTTTGCGGCCGGCCTTGCCGATGCTGACATTCTGATAATCAGAATTGCCGAGCTGGCCTATCGTGGCACGGCACTCAACGCGTATCATACGCATTTCGCCGCTGGGCATGATTAG
Organism: Limihaloglobus sulfuriphilus; assembly: GCF_001999965.1. Lineage (GTDB taxonomy): Bacteria > Planctomycetota > Phycisphaerae > Sedimentisphaerales > Sedimentisphaeraceae > Limihaloglobus > Limihaloglobus sulfuriphilus. The sequence goes on from NZ_CP019646.1 coordinate 3,105,088, forward strand.
TGTCGCCCAGCCGCCCTCACGGGCAAGCAAACGGGCACAACCTCCGGCTGAGCGGGCCAACTTGCCCCCCTGGCCGGGATTCATTTCTATATTGTGAACCTCTACTCCGAGAGGGATTGAGGCCAAAGGCATTGCGTTGCCAACAACAGGCTCTACCTTGCTGCCGCTGACTATCTTTGAGCCTATTCCAAGTCCCTCAGGGGCAAGGATATAACGCTTCTCACCGTCGCCGTACTCTACAAGAGAGATAAAGCAGTTGCGGTTTGGATCGTATTCTATCGTCTTGACTGTCGCGGAACTGTCATCCTTGTCACGCCTGAAGTCTATTACGCGATAGATCTTTCTCGCTCCGCCGCCGCGAAAACGCACCGTTGTTTTACCGTGGTGGTTTCTGCCGCCGGTCTTTTTGATACGTTTACAAAGTGTCTTTTCGGGTGTATCGGTTGTCAGAATCGACCTGTAATCAATTACTGAGCTGTTTCTCCGACCCGGACTCGTTGGTTTGTATATCTTAATAGCCATCTTAAATTCGCCTGCAAATTAGTATAGATCTATACGATGATTCTCACTGAGAACGACAACTGCTTTTTTCCACATATCCGTCCTGCCGAAGTTACGTCCGCGGCGGCGGGGTTTGCCTTTGTAGTTCATGGTTCGAACGTCGATAACCTTTACATCATAAAGTTTTTCAACCGCGTTCTTGATCTGTATCTTATTAGCCTTGGTGTTTACCTTAAAAGCATAAGCATTGCGTGTATTGGCAAAATGCATACTCTGTTCGGTTATTACCGGCCTTACTATTATATTGCTGTTATCCACTTTAGTACCTTACTTTCGTGTTTACCTTAGTGTTATGCTGACTGCCTGGCGGCAAGCAGTTTCTCAAAGGCCTCTTTGGTAATGACCAGTTTCTGCTTGTTAAGAACATCGCCGGCATTCAGGTCTGAAACAACTGACACGTCAACCTTATATATATTTCTCGCTGAGAGATAAACGTTTTTGTCGTTTTCCTTGACTGTCAGCAGACAGCCGCGGTTCACGTCGAGATTCTTCAGGATAGAAGCCATCTCTTTTGTCTTTGGAGCGTCAAAAGAGAGCTCATCGACAACTACTACACTCTGGCTGCTCATTTTTGCCAGAAGTGCCGAATCAAGAGCCAGACGCCTCATCTTCCTGTTCATGTCCTTGCCGAAATCGCGGGCACGCTTGGCAAACGCCACACCGCCGCCGACACGCTTGTGGGTGCGGCTTGCACCGACACGTGCGTTACCGGTACCCTTCTGCCGGAACAGCTTGCGGGTAGAACCGGCGACCATGCCGCGGCTTTTAGTAGCGGCGGTGCCGACACGCTTGTTCGCATGATACATTACAAGAGCCTGCTTGAGAAGAGCGTGGCGTACCTCGCCGCCGAAGAGCGACTCATCGACCTGGATCTTCTCGATCTCTTTACCTTCTTTATTATATACTGCTACGTCTATCATTTTGCAAAATCCGTGCTAAATATATTTACTTCTTGCTCGCCTTGACGATTACATATCCGCCTGACGGGCCTGCCACGGCACCCTTGACAACGATAAGATTCTTTTCGTTATCAACTGAGATCACCTCGTGGTTTTTGGTGGTAACACGTGTGTTACCCATGTGCCCGCCCATGCGTTTACCTTTTTTGACGTTACCGCCGTGACCGGCATCACTGGCATGACTGGCGATAGAACCCGGGGCACGGTGCTTACGTTCGGTACCGTGTGTAGCGGGAAAACCGCCGAATCCGTGCCGTTTCATTACACCGGCAAAACCGCGGCCCTTGCTCGTGCCGACAACATCAACTGAACTTATATCAGAAAAAACATCAACGCCGATCTCGTCGCCGAGTTCAACATTGATGTCACTGTCTGAATTTACGCGCATCTCGCGCACAAAACGTTTAGGATTGGTACTTGCTTTTTCAGCATGGCCGATAGCCGGCTTTTTCTGGCGGGATGATTTAATATCGTCATACCCAAGCTGAACAGCACTGTAACCATCTGTATCTTCTGTCTTTATCTGAGTAACAACACAAGGGCCGGCCTGTATCACCGTTACCGGCTTGATACGACCTTCGTCATATACCTGTGTCATTCCAATTTTTTTTCCAAGCAGCATTGCCATTTTTATGTCCTTCTTATTCACTTAAAGCTTCAAAGCAGGGTTATCAAAAGTTATCAGGCCTTGATCTTTACGAATACGCCGGCCGGTACAACGAGTTTGTTAAGAGCCTCGACAGTGCGGGCGTTAGCCTCGAAGATATCGATGAGTCTCTTGTGCGTCCTGAGCTCAAACTGCTCACGGGACTTCTTGTTGACGTGAGGACTACGCAGAACTGTGTAGCGCTCGATTCGGGTCGGAAGCGGAACCGGGCCGCTCACACGTGCATTTGTCCGGCGGGCCTGCTCCACAATTTCTTTCGCTGATGAGTCCAGCGACTTGTGGTCGTAAGCTTCCATTCTTATTCTGATTTTTTCAGCTTCAGCCATATTTGTTCCTGTTTTTATAGCTATTACTAAACTAACATTGCTATTAACAAGGCAGTTTTATTAAGTCTTTTCTGTACTCTGCTAAGGCAAACTCCAAAAAAAGTTATAACAGAAAAACTGCCTCACAAAACCTTTGGGGACGATTCGACAGGATTACGAGCATTGCGGTATAATGATATACTGCAAACATTTACAACGTTTTTGCTCGTGGTCCCACTCGAAACGCGTCGCTGTGCAACGCTCGCTCCGACCAGTTTAGAGTCACAAATCATACAGTGATTGATATTTAAGTCAAGCAATTAGAAGAAAAAAAATTATTTTTCTGATTATTGTTTACAATCATTAGACCTGCCTACACAGGCAATACCACCATATATAGTAGATTTTATAACAATAAAAATAGGATAAGCCCTAAATAACCCGCAAAAATTATAACAAAAAAAATTTCCCCGCCGACCGCCACCAGCCCCGCAACATCAGAGCCGCGACAGTAATGGAGCGGTTATACAAAATCACCGTACCACGCAAAAACACCAGAATAACCGCAGGCAACATTAAACGGTAAAAACTACATACAGTTATTCGCCTGCCGACCCCGCGACGGGTTGCCGGCATTACCGCTCATTCACATTCGCGGCTCGGATTGTCACGAAACACACCATCTAACCCTGCGTAACGTCAGAGCCGCGACAGTTATGGAGCGGTTATACAAAATCACCGTACCACGCAAAAAACACCTGAATAAACGCAGGCAACATTAAACGGTAAAAACTACATACTGTTATTCGTCTGCCAATCCCGCGACGGGTTGCCGGCGTTACCGCTCATTCACATTCGCGGCTCGGATTGCAGCAAATGCGCGAAAAAATACCCGGTCAGAGTTCTGGAACATGCCGGAACCGCCGCCGGGTATATTTAATCGTTTTTCAGAGCTTATTTACTCTTTTTGTAATTCTGCCACGCCGCAAAACCGCCAATCAGGATAAAGATATGGGTATATCCCTGTCCTTTGAGGTAGCTGCCGGCGATATTGGCACGGTAACCGGATTGGCATACAACAGTTACGTGTGTATCTTTCTTGTAGCCAAGCTGGTCGGGACCGTTTTTGATTAGCTCGTTAATCGGCATATGCTCTGAGCCTTCGACGTAGCCGTTTTTGCGTTCCTGGCCCGTGCGGACGTCGAGCACCTTGTGATCTTTGTACTTATCCAGCACATGAATCAGGCTCTCAACACTGAGCTGGGGCAGATAATTCAGCGGCTTGCCCCTGGAAGCCCAGGAACTTACGCCGTTATCGACATAACCTATAATATTATCGTATCCGGCGCGCTGGAACTGCCAGATCGCATCCAGAGCGTCTGCCTTGTTCTCGGCCAGGGTAATCAGCTCTTTATCCGCCGGCACAATTGCGCCGAGCCAGTTGACCGAATTGGGCGAGAGCCCGATATTCAATGAGCCGTACACAAACGCCGCACCGAAGGATGTCTGCTTGCGGATATCCACAAGGACAGCACCTTTATTCACGGCGTCTTCCACGTGGTCCAGTGTCATCTTGACCGGTTCGAGGCTCTCGCTGATCAGCGACGGCCCCTGGCGGTTCTTATCCACCATACACATGAAATTTGACGGGCGAAGCTCAAACTCACCCGCCATGACATCATGAAACTCCTCGAACGACATACTCAAAAGTTTGTTATGTCTGCGTTCGAAGCCTAATGTTGTCATAGGTTTAGCGCTCATTCCCTTGCCGCACAGTGAGCCCTGGCCGTGTGAGGGGTAAATCTCTGTCCAGTCCGGGTAGCTGCCCAGCTTGTTGTAAAGGCTCTCGTATAGGTTTTTGATCTGCTGCTCGAGAAGATCCTCTCCCGCCAGATCCGGCCTGCCGATATCGCCTACAAAGAGAACATCGCCGGTGAGAATACCGAATGGCTCCTCGCCCCGGGCAAGGTCGGTAACCGCCAGCGATATCGAGTTGGGTGTATGCCCGGGCGTATAAATCGCTTCCAGGCTGGCATTTCCGAACTTGAACACATCGCCTTCCTTTACCGGCGTATGCTCGTATTCGGCTTCTGCCGCCGGGTGAATATATATCGGGGCTCCGGTTCGTTTGGCAAGCTCCTGGGTGCCGGTGATATGGTCGGCGTGAACGTGGGTGTCGAATATAGCAGTAATCCTGACGTTTTCCTTCTCCGCCATATCGATATAACGCTCTACGTGGCGTTCGGGGTCAACCACGCACGCGGTGCCCGCACCCGGACAGCCGATAAGATAAGAGTAGCACCCAAGCCCGTTTACTTTAAACTGCTCGAATAACATAAATCTGTCCTCGTTTTAATGTTAGAGTTCTATCAGCGAAAACTTTTATTTTTCAAGAGGCTTGTGGCAGAACCACCAGTCGAAGTTTTCGTATTCGCTGCAGCGCTTGCCGGCTGTGTCCATATCGCTTGCCGGCGGCACGATGATCCGGTCGCCGATAAGTGCGTTGTTGGGCCAGTCTGCCGGAACAGCGCCCTGCTTGTCAGATACCTGAAGCGCCTTGACGGCACGGACGATCTCGTCCATGTTGCGGCCGACTTCCTGCGGGTAGTACATAATCAGGCGGATTTTACCTTCCGGATCAACGATAAATACCGCGCGGACAGTGTTGGTGCCTTTGCCCGGATGGAGCATTCCAAGTTTCATGGCGATTGAGTCGTTTGCCGCGACAATCGGGAACTGGATATCTATGTTAAGTGCTTCCTTGATCCACTGCACCCATTTGATGTGTGAGAAGACCTGGTCAACCGACATGCCTACAAGGTCACAGCCGATTTCATTGAACTGGTCGATTCTCGCCTGGAAAGCCGCGAATTCCGTGGTGCACACCGGTGTAAAGTCTGCCGGATGGCTGAAAAGTACAAACCATTTACCCTTTTTATCCCCGGGAAGACTCATCGGCCCGTGGGTTGTTTTGACGTCTAACTGCGGGAAATCATCTCCGAGCAAGGGCATGTTTGTTTTGCATTCTTCCATTGTAATTCTCCTCATGAATTTTAATAATTATAAATATATGTAAACTTTAGTCCTATAAATAATATCAGTATTTGGAATTTAAACAAATCATAACATTTAAGTCAACATAAAATTATAGAGGTAAATTTTATAAAATCACCATTCTTAATATAATTACATGTCTGCAAATAACTTGCAAATAGGAATAAAAACTATTTAATTGATAGAGTTTTTATATTTTTTCAATACCCTAAACTTAAATCACAAAAGATGGCATCTTTATCCGGGCAGAAAAGATGTAAAAAATTCGTAACTATTTTCTTCGGAACTCAGTGGCAACATAAGCGCGACACCGCTTTTGAGAATATTGTTTGTACCGGCGTAGAGACGTATTGCATACGTCTCTTTAACTAAATAAACGTTCTTAAATCCATTTGCGATCGAAAGTTGAGAGCCGCATGCAATGCGGCTCTACTGGGCAAAGAATATCAGAGGTTTTTAATTCCTTTTACATTTAGCCGCAGGAATGTGAAATTAAATATAAATTTTGGGCTTGCAAAACTTCAAGCCATTGACATAATACTAACAGTTCTTTTTAAAATTGAATCATGTCTCCAGGACAAGGCCGTTATGGTCTTGCACGAGGGAACACGGTTAGAATCCGTGGCGGACGCGCCGCTGTATTCGCTTTCCGGTCTAAATGAAACGTCAATCAATGCGATTGACCAGTTCAGGCCGGCGAATCGGGCGAGAAACCACTGTTGGCAACTTGTTTTATTTGATTAACTTAAACACAACAAGCTGCGAGCGGGAAGGTGCCCGATATTGAAGCGTAAGTCAGAAAACCTGCCTGAGACAGAATACTTGTATATGGTTCTCGCGCTATGGAGCCTGGTATTGATCTTTTTAACCTCTATCCCTGTATTGCGGGGCCGGAGGAAAACAAGCAGATTAAAAGCCGTCATCCAGTGCGTGATGACGGCTTTTTTTATTGTCATTTACGCGGCCTTTTACCAGCCGCTTTATGAACCTTTTTACCTTACCATACTTTACTTAGTTAGCCGGATTACTGCTGTCCTTTTATACCCCAGGGCAGCAGTGATTCGCTGACAAAACATCAATTCAGCTCACCGTCTTTCCAGTATTTTGTGCCTGTTACAGTGGCCTGGAGTGCAAGTCCGGTCTCTGTAAGTGAGTACGCGCTTATGCCTTTGCCGACCGCTCCGTGGGCGCTGCCTTCGCCGCCTTTATCGCCGGACTTGGCCGCCGCGTCGGCGTGGCCGCCGAACTCCCAGCCCTTTTCAATAAAGCTGTTGAGCGTCTCGTCGTCGTGGAAAATCAAAAGAAGCCTGAAATCTTTGGCTCCCAGACCCAGGCCGAAACCGCCCATACCCATTTTCATGTATGTCTTCTCACGTGTATCGTTATCGGTTACAACCCCGTAACCGCCGCCGGCACTTGCGAAGATGAGATTGATGTTGATGTTGCTGAACACGCCGTAGCCCTCTGCTTTTTCAACACGTTCTTTGATACCCGCGTCTTCCTGGTAGAATTTAGAAAGAGCTTCCTGTTCCATGGAGATGATTGAGCTTTTTCTCTCGCTGACTGTGCCCTTTGGCGAGCCGCAACCGGCGAAGACGAGAATAAAACCTGTAATTAAGATAACTGTTATTACTTTTTTCATTATTGGTTCCTGTGTAAAATATTATGGATATTATTTCCAGCCGAAACGGCTAACCAGCATACTTATGAGAAACAAAAAAAACCTGTCACAACAACAATATAACTTGTGTCATAACACTACACAGATGCTGGTACTTTATAAACTATTATCATTAAGCCATTCTGTTGACATCATCGCAAAATCATAGAAATCTACAATACAGTCTGGCTCACCCGTAGGCCCTGATATATCTGCTCTATAGTTAAGTAACTTATCGTGCACATCATAGCAAGATAAAAGATAGAAATTCCATTTATCTCCCACTGTTAACAGCTCGGTCCCATCATCTGAACCCGTTGAATCATAGGTATCTACCCTCCAGTAACACCTTTCACTCGGGAAAACATAATCAAAAGGGATTTGGACAGACGTAACGGACTGTTTATCAACGAGTTTCACTGCATTCTGCATATCAAAACTATTACTGCCCCACACATCAACTTTAATCACACCATCAGGGTTGACTGGTTCGGGATTTGTCCAGCTTAACAACTCTCCCATCTGATTAAGCGTAAGCTGCGAATTATTAGCTGGAAATGGGCTAGTTGCCTTGTTGGGTTCAATCAAGGTTACAGCATCAATCTGGTAATGTCCAGGACAACGAAGCCCTGAGTCATCTGCAATACGGAATGCTAAATTGATATACGCAGCCTCTGGCTTTATTATATTATAATCTAAGTTATATACATGATACTCACCATCTTTAGGGACATCATAATATGAAGTTGAATCAGTCCTTAGCCATTGACTTTCTGAATCAAATTCAGCGATAGTAAAACGCAGATAAGTATCGCCGTCAGATATTTTTTTTGCAGCAAACGAAATCTTAATTCTACTGCCGGTAACATTTAGCCTGTTACCGATAGCCCTGTCAAGACCAAAATCTGCTCCAGGTATCGCAGCATCAAAGGCAAGTATTTGCATGGAAACCGCCTGCAAACCTTCATAGGCATCATCGGTAATTGTGAATACACCCTCGCAACCTTCACCAACGGCAAAGGTCCTCCAATCCGTAAAGCCACTCTCAAAGCTGCCATTTGTCAGATTATATGCGAACATATAACTGACCGTAATGCATGAAATTAACACAAAAAATATTACTCTGTTATTCATCTACTGCCCCTCAACCTCTAAAAAAGGATTATTGCAATCCTCTAACATGGGATCATTGCAATCTCCCCATTGTTCAAAAAGCAATTGAAGGTCGGAAAGATCAACTTTTCCATCTCTTTGACCTTCTACACCTGTAATATCACTTATATAGCTGTTTTTCGGCCAAGGATAGACCTCAACTCCGGCCCCAGTTCCTTCTTTGGGGGCTGTAGTCCATGGATTGTCATCTGCCCAGCTCTCAAGCGCATCAGTTAAAGTCTCTACGATATCAGGATTTTCTTCTGCTAAATTTTTGGTTTCTGCCGGATCCTCAACAATATCATATAGAGCTACCCTGCTGCCATCCTGATTCATCAGCAATTTCCATTGCCCTAAACGAATAGCCATTGCCGGGGAATAATCAATAAATTTCCCTTTAACCGGTGTCCGTATCTCCCACATAAGAGGCTCTCTACTTAATATCGGTGTTCCCAATACTGCCGCTGAAACATCCTCGCCATCAAGCTGCTGTGCTATCTCTTCTGCCACATCAATTTCTGCGATTTTGCAGGCTGTCGCCAACCAGTCCAAACCTGAGAAAATTGTTGTATTATCTACATTTCCTGCAGGAATATGCCCGGGCCATCGCATAATAAGAGGCGTCCGAATACCGCCTTCATAAAGACTTGATTTACGCCCTCTAAAAGGGCCTGTACTGCCAACACTGCTATAAGAAGATTTATTATAGGCACATATATACTCTGGCCCATTATCACTCAAAAATGCTACCAAAGTACATCCGTCAATACCGAGTTGCGTGAGCCTGTTCATAAGCCGTCCAATTTGAGCATCCATATTAGAGACCACAGAGTAGTAAACCTTCATAGCTCCCTTATGGTTTTTTCCTGTTGAACCAACAGGCATAAGATTATCATACTGAGCAAGTTGACTAAGTGTAGGGTTGAGAGGCGCACCAGGGTCTGAAAGCCAAATATTTAAATAAAAGAAATCATCTTTATTCTGCTCAATAAAGTTTATAGCCTCATCAATAATAAGCTCAGAAGAATACGGCTGAAAAGTATCATCATTCCAGTTAGGATCATTCTCTCGAAGAGCTTGCCAATCATCCCTCACCCAGCTTGATTTGCCTCCTATTGGATTAAATCCCCCCTTACACCTATATGTGTCTATACCATAAGCTGTTGGAGCTGGGGCGTTATCGGTTTGTCCAAGATACCACTGCCCGAAATGCCCTGTTTTGTAGCCGGCACTTTTAAAGAGTGATGTTACTGTTGGTACTGAGGTGGTAAGAAAATCCGGCATACCATAATTGGCATTGGCTGCTTCATCAGAAAATGTTTCATGAATGCGGAATTTGGCCGGGTATTGCCCCGTCATAAGCCCGACCCTTGCTGGCGATGAAGCAGTTGCACTGCTGTAAAAATTAGTGAAAGAAATACCGCTATGCGCCAACTGGTCGATGTTAGGCGTATTTATGAGGTTGTGACCAAAGAAGCCGGTATCTCCCCAGCCCATATCATCGGCCACTATCTGTATTATATTTGGTCTTCTATCAACCGGTTGGGTGCTAACCTCCTTTACGCTAACAGCATCAAGGTAATACTTGCCGGTACATTTGAGTCCGTTTTCAATGATACGAAATCCAATATTAACATACACTGAATTGCTTGAAATCCTGTTATATTCAACTGTAAAAAGATGGTAATTCGCATCAAAAGGCACTTCAAAACTATAATTGGTGTTGGTTCCAGTCCAATTTTTATCTGCATCAAACTCAGAGACAGTAAGCTGTATTTTACTGCCGTTATCAAGCATTTTCTTTGCAGCAAATGTAATTTCAAGACGATCTTTACCTGTAAAATCCAACTTTCCGGTACCAGGGTCTTTGGGGCTTCTGTCAATAGCGAAATCCTGAGCCAGAGGATTTGTAATATATGTTACATGCATTGAAGCGGCATTTTCACCATCATAGCTGTCTGTGACTATTTCAAAAGTTGCTTGGGCCCCGCCAACAGCAAATTTTCGCCAATCAGTAAAACCGTCTTCAAAACTGCCATTAGTCAGCATTTCTGCTGTCAAAGAAGAAGACACAAACAATATTAAAAAAGCAAGACACGTATTTATTTTCTTTATTTTCATGACTAGATTTTCTACCTTTACTGATTCATCTATTCCGGCCATGGATATTCTTTAGGACCCTGCCCGACATTTGCTAAAGGAGCCTTAGTCCACGGATTTGAATTAGACCAGGCCAGCAATTGTTGTGATAATGAGCTCGCAATATCAGGATATTTATCAGCAACGTTATTCACTTCAAGGGTATCTGATAGAATATCATATAACTCTAAACGGCTGCTATCCTGATTTACAAGTAATTTCCACTGTTTCCAACGAATTGCCAAGGCGGGCGAACGAGCAGAATAATCCCCGTTAGCCATACCTCTTATCTCCCACATTACAGGCTTTCGCTCTTCTATTGGCGTACCAAACCACGCCTGAGAAACATCGATGCCATCAAATTTTTCTGTAATTTCTTGAGGCAAGTCAATCTCAGCAATTTCGCACATTGTTGGCAATAAATCTGAACCAGCCATTAAAGTTGTATCGTCAACAATTCCCTTAGGTGTATGCCCTGCCCAGCGAACAATCAAAGGGGTCCTTATGCCGCCATCGTACAAGGTGTGTTTTTGGCCTCTAAAGGGTCCCGGCGTACCAACACCGCTATGGGCAGCCTCTCCAATACCAATACAAATGTATTCCGGACCATTATCACTTGTAAAGGTTATTATCGTATCATTATCAAGCCCAAGCCGTTTGATTTTATTTAAAATTCGACCAATTTGTTTATCCATATTGGTAATAACTGAATAGTACACAGCTTCTGCGCTTTTAAAATTATCGCCTTCTGGAGCATCAGGGTTATATTCTTTATATTCTTCCATCTGCCCAAGTGTAGGATTTAGCTGAGCGTGTGGATCTGTAAACCACAGATTAAGGCAGAAAGGTTCATCTTTAAACTCCTCGATAAACCTAACTCCCTCATCAATTATCAACTCTGTCGAATATGGCTGCCAGTCATCATCATCCCAGCCATCTACGCGCTCACGGAGATGCTGCCAGTCTTGTGGTGTCCAAACCGGCCCTCCGCTGTGTCCAAAATCTTGCCTGCGGCGATATTGATCGATTCCATATTCACTTGGAGGCGGTGCATCTGGAGTATGCCCAAGGTGCCATTTTCCAAAATGACCTATCTTATAACCATTATCATTGAAGATTTTCATCATATTTGGAGCATCCGTAGGCAGGTAATCTATCATATCATTTAAGATATTGACTTCTGGATTACCGCTTAACCCCCCCCAGACCCTGTAACTTGCAGGAAACTGACCAGTTACAATGCCAACTCTTGACGGTGAACAGCTTGGTCCATTGACATAGAAATTAGTGAACGATATTCCTTCTCTTGCCATCTTGTCAAGGTAGGGTGTTTTTACTTTACTATGTCCAAAACATGCGATATCGCCCCATCCCATATCATCTGCCAGGATATGTATAAAATTAGGTTTTCTGCCTGAAACCGCCTTGGCATCCGGCGCAGAAAATGCAGACGAAGAGGCTGACAAGACGGATAACGCTGATAATTTCAAGAAATCTCTTCGCAGCATAGAGAAAAGCTCCAGATAATTATTAGAATAAGTGCGCAAAAACAAAATCAAAGGGTAACATACATTACCTCTGATGCGCATAAACAGTTTAAATTAAGACAATTAGATAAAAGTAACTAATTATAGCGGAACAGATGTCACTTTGAGTGTTGCGCTATTTCCGTTTGAGAAATAGCCCGCCAACGGCAAATAGAATTGCAGTCATAGGTTCGGGAACAACATTAACTGCATCAATATAATATTGACCTTCATATTTTTGACCTGCGTTATCTGCTACAGTAAACTGTATATTAAGTGATACTGCGTCATCATGCAAACTGTCAAGGTCAAAACTGAACAATTGATATTCGTCTGAAGTTACAACATAGTCAACTTGCGTTCTGGTTGACATAAGAGGCGCTGTATTTGAGTCAAATTGGATGGTAACAACCCTAAGCCTGCTGGCAGGGTCACTATCTACCTTCTTAGCTGCAAAAGATATGTTTAAATCAGTTTCACTTCCAATCACGATCATATCAGTGCGTTTATCCAGTGCCGTATCGTGTCCGGGCTGGGCGGGATAATCGATATATGTGACATTCATAGATGCCGCCTTATCGCCTTCATAAGCATCATTTACTATCGTAAACTCCGTTGTACAACCGCCAACAGCATATCCACGCCAAGCAGTAAAATCAGCTTCAAAGCCTCCATTGTTAACCATATTTGCCATTAAGGGCGATAAAGCATAAGACAGGAACACCAACAATAAAATTCTCTTTTTCACAGTAATTCTCCTTTTTAAATGATTTACACAATTTTTTTAATTCAAAATTAAATTTGCAAAGAGTCTTCTATAAACACTAAAGAAATACACTAACAGTAAAATTCCTCTAAGCAGTTTTCTTTCTATGTGAAAATAGATTATAATATAAAACAGTTAACATTTACAAGCACAAAATCAAAAATTTTGTTTATTATATGAGCCGACAGCTGGGATATATAACAGAAGTTTATTGTCAAAAGTACAACAATTCAGCAGGTCAATCGCGCCCCAACCCATTATCGCCTGTAATATTTTATTTACTCACAATTTTGTTTGTATCCTTGGAAACTGTTATTATAATACCTAACAGGTACTTATGGAAGTTCTACTGATAAGGCGGAAAAAATAAATAAACGACTTAACATTTTGTTTACATGCGTCGGCAGGCGTGTTGGTCTGATAAACCTTTTTCGCGAATCTGCGCTGCGCCTGGGCATTGAGCTGGGCGTGTATGGCTGCGATGCGGAAAAACTCAGTCCTGCGCTGTATGCCTGCGACGAGCATCAGGTTGTAAATTCTGTTCTCGACGAAACTTACATAGAAACTCTGCTTGATATGATCAAAAAGTGGGATATCGGTCTGATTATTCCAACGATCGACACAGAGCTGCCGGTGCTGGCTGAACATAAGCAGCGGATACTGGATTGCGGCTGCGAAGTTCTCGTATCTGAGCCGCGGGTGATCAAGGCATGTTACGACAAATTAAACACGTATAAATACCTCAGCGCGCACAACGTCGGCACACCGATGACCTGTTTGCCCGGTGAGGCCCTTGCTTCAAAAGATTTTGAGTATCCATGCATCCTTAAACCCGCTCACGGTTCCGCAAGCCGCGGGATCCATAAAGCTTACAGCAGAAAAGATATAGAGTTTTTCTCAAATAGACACAGAGATGTCATTGTGCAAGAGTATGTTCAGGGCAAAGAATTCACCTGCGATGTATTTGTGGACCGCGGCGGAGAAGTCCGCTGCTGCGTGCCGAGACAACGAATCGAAACCCGCGGCGGCGAGGTAAGCAAATCACAAATCGTCAAGCGGCAAGACCTTATAGATGAAGCCGTTAAGGCGGTTAAATCTCTGGGTTGTTCGTTTGGTATGATCACCGTTCAGGAGCTGCTGGCCGACAACGGAGATATAATGATATTTGATATTAACCCCCGCTTCGGCGGCGGTGTTCCGCTGGCAATTCACGCCGGTGCCGATTTCCCCGGCTGGATAATGCAGTCACTCGGGGGAGAATTAGACCACGATAAAATCAATTTCTACGATTATCAGGACGGTCTTATAATGCTTCGCTATGACAGCGAAATATGGCTATAAATAAACCAATAACACGGCTTAGAGGAACAAATTTATATGAATCTTAACATTTTAGCAAATACATTCTGTGCCGGTTTTATCGGCCATGAAAGGCCTTTGGGCTGGGTTCTGGCATTTCTGCCGGTATTTATAGCATCCCTTGCGGGCGGGCTTTGGGCTACATGGATATGCAAAAAACTTGCTACCAAGCTCAATATTACCGACAAACCTGATGCAACAGTGAAAACACATACAGAGCCCGTTGCCTATCTGGGCGGGATCGGTATGCTGGTGGGTGTTATTTTCGGGATTCTAACCGGAATGTATCTGCTGATAGGCGAGGATGTTTTCAACCTCCAGTTCAAATGGCTCGCCGGCATACTTGTTGGAGCGGTTATTACCTGCACCGTGGGCGTTGTTGACGATCTGGTTGACATAAAACCCTGGCAAAAACTCGCGGGCCAGTTCACCGCGGCACTGATACTCGTAGGAGTTGGGATTCTCCCCGACCTGTCGTGGACATTCGAAGCTGTAGAAAAGGTAACGGGCATCCCACTTTCGATGCCGCCGCTGCTGAACACCATACTTGGGATTCCAGTTGTTATAATCTTTGTTCTTGGAGCGACAAACTCGCTGAACCTGCTCGACGGCCTTGACGGGCTCTGCGGCGGAGTAACGGCGATTATTACGTTTGGAATGCTTATTCTGGCAATACACCTGAGCAGCTGGAACTTCAGCCGCACCGGTGATGCTGTCCGTATAATAATCTGTATGGCGCTTTGCGGAGCAGTGCTGGGATTTCTGCCCTTCAACAGGCATCCCGCGAAGATATTCATGGGTGATGCCGGCAGCCTTTTGCTGGGATTCTGTGTGGCGGCGCTGATGATAATGTTCGCCGAGAGCAATCCCCGCTGGTGGTTCGCATCGGTTATGCTGTTTGGACTGCCGATACTTGATACGGCAACAGCACTTGTCCGGCGGAAGCTCAACGGCAGGCCGCTGATGGTCTCTGACCGCGGGCACATATACGACCAGCTGATGGACCGTGGACTGGGGCTGAAAAAGTCTGTCCAGATAAGCTATGCTATAGCATTAACTTACGCTGTAATCGGGCTGCTTATGAGCCAGATACGTACGCGTTACGCGATTATCGTTTATATAATTGTGTTTATTGTTTCAGGGTTTATTGTGTGGAAAAAGGGCTTTCTTAAGATGGACGGCCTCCGCGGCGCGGCGAAGAAATAATATCGACTCCGCGAACGTAAAATCTTCGGCGGCAGAAAACAATTTGTTTTGAGAAGCTAATGAACACTCGCGGCAAATACACATACGACTGGCCCA
Source organism: Limihaloglobus sulfuriphilus (assembly GCF_001999965.1). GTDB lineage: Bacteria > Planctomycetota > Phycisphaerae > Sedimentisphaerales > Sedimentisphaeraceae > Limihaloglobus > Limihaloglobus sulfuriphilus. Next base: position 3,120,538 of record NZ_CP019646.1, read on the forward strand.
GGCCGATGGTAACGGTGAACGCTTTGGTTTTCAGCATTGGCAAGGATACTACAAGCGTTCTTCTGATCAGGCGAGGCAATGAGCCTTTTAAGGGCCGGTGGGCTATCCCGGGCGGATTTCTTGAAATGGGCGAGACGATTTGCGACTGCGCCGCACGTGAGCTCAAAGAAGAAACCGGCCTGAAGGATATACCCCTGTATGAAATGAAGGTGTTTGCCGACCCGGGGAGACACCCCGAAGGCAGACTGATAAGTATAGCTTATATGGGCTTTTGCGATAAAGACCGGCACACTCCAAAGGCCGGCGATGATGCGGCGGATGCCCGCTGGTTCGATACCCGCCGGCTGCCGGAACTGGCATTTGACCACGCCGCGATAATCAGCTACGGGCTTAGCCGTTCCGCTCATTTTTCACAGGAGATACTGCCGTCAATCACCGGCGAATTCGATGAACTGCGGGAGCTGGCTTTTACAGACGAGCTGACCGGCCTGCACAACCGCAGGTACGCATTCAATTTGCTGGAAAAACTCACCGCCAGGGCTGACAGCGATGACCCGCTGACGTTTATTCTGTTTGACCTTAACGATTTTAAAGCAATCAACGACACTTACGGCCACCCCGCCGGCGATGAAGCACTCAAAGCCGCGGCCGCGGCGTTGAAGGATGCCTGCCGCACAGGCGATATTATCGCACGCATCGGGGGAGATGAGTTTCTTGTGATACAGCGGCATCGCAAAGCCGCCCGACGGTCGGGACCAATCAGCAAACGGCTTCAAAACGCGATAAATTCTACCTCAATAACACACCAAAGCAAGACCATCAGACTTTCAGCGTCAACCGGAACGGCGGTTTTTCCTGATGAGGCCGGCAGCGTAGAAGCTCTTTTCAGCCTGGCTGATGAGCGCCTGCTAAAAGATAAGAAAAGATGATACAGGGCTTCATATAAATCGGCACTGGATTTTTTGCCGCTGATAAAGCCGGAATTGCAAAAACCTGTTTGGGGCTCTACTCGACGATAATCGTCGCGTCAGCCGGAGCGCTTGTGAGCACTTCATATACTATTGTGCCTCGCGCCTTTGCCAGCGCCTCGGCGCTGCATGGAGAGCCGGGTCTGTCATCGAGAATCGTGGCGCTTGCCCCGGGGCTTGCCCAGGGTATATCAGTCAGGTCTATTACCGTCAGGCTCATGGTTACCCTGCCGATAACCGGCGCCTTGCAGCCGCACACCTTCATGACCGCGTTTGACGAATGCCGCAGGTCGTAGCCGTCGGCGTATCCGACAGGCACAATACCGATAGTCGTCTCTCTTTGGGCGGTGAATGTCCTGCCGTAGCTTACGCTCTGGCCTTGTTTTATGGTGGCTATGTGAATGATGGGCGCTGTGAGCCGCATAACGGGTTTGAGTTTTATTCCTGTAATCTCGGGCAGGCTCAGACAGCCGTACATCCCCAGCCCGCATCTGACCATGTCAAGGCGGGTTTCCGAAAGCCGCAGCGCCGCGGCGCTGTTGGCGGCGTGCAGGATAACATCATTGCTGATATTACCGCGTGATTCAGAGATAATTGATTCAAACTCGTTTATCTGTTTACGTGTGAATGTAAGGTCTTCCTCGTCTGCGGCGGGGAAGTGGGTATAAATGCCGACAAGTTTTAAAGTTTCTTGCTGATTTACAAACTCCAGCAGTTGCGGGAATTCTTCATGCTGTATGCCGCAGCGTCCCATGCCGGTATCAATATTTATGTGTACCTTTAACGGAATTTTTGTGTTTTCAAGCATTGCGGCGGCATATTCAGCGCTTTGCAGACTGGCGATAGTACATTCCACCCCCAGCTCGGCTGCCTCATGAAGGAGCACCCCCGGCATATCAGGGTGAACCGGCTCGAGAGCGAGGTATTTCTGTTTCACTTTGCCGGCGTAATCAAAGGCTTCGTCGGGAGTGAAAACGCCGAAGTATTCAATGTCGCTTTGAGCAAGCAGCTTTGTTATTTCACAACTTCCGTGGCCGTATGCGTTTGCCTTGGTGATGGCGCAGAACCTTACGCGGCTGCCGCAGATGCCGCGTATCTGGCGAACGTTCTCTAACAGAGCAGAGCTGTTAATATGCAGTGATAAGTTGCTTCTTTTTCTCACAGAGTGTGATTTTACAATAGTTTATGCTTTATTTGCTTTCGCCGGCTACCTCCGCCATTATGCTCTTATAAAGCTCATTTCCGGCGGCATCGCTTATTTTCAGGGTAATCACATAATTCCCCGCATCGAGTTTTTCGGTTTTAATGGTAAACTTCTCAGAGACCGTGTCAAAGATAAGGTCATCGGGTATCACGGCATTCCATTTATCCTGCCCGCTGATGTTGTATTCCACTTTTTTGATGTTTGTCAGGTTGTCAACGGCAGATAAGGCAATTGTAACGACGCCGTCTTTTGCGGACTTCTCAATAGATTCCACAACCGGTGCCGTGTTGTCTATCATTACCGCCTCGCTGTCTTTATAACCGGTCATACTGGTAGCGGCATTGTTATCGAGCCTGTCACTGGCAACAACCCGAACCTGTACAATTCCGTCCGGCACTGTCTTGGTGTTCCATTTGAACTCCGGTTCTTCCCAGTCTTCTTTGATCGTTATCCATACCCCGCTGCCCCTTAGAGAATATTTCGCTGTGTAGAGCAGTTTATCGTTATTAGGGTCTGCCGCCTCGGCGCGGATAACGACAATATCCGGATCCTGTGTTCCGGAGAAACCGACATTTGCAACTCTTGGCGGCAGGTTTTCAAATACGTTGGAAATAGTTGTTTCCGTGATTTTGGGCGTTTTGTCGTCGCTTCCCTTGAGCAGCAGCCTGTACTGGGCGAATCTGCCGGCGGGCACCTCGAGTTTATCCTGTTTTGTAATAACTGCCGGCTCGCTCCATTCACCGAAGGCCGCGTCGTCGTCCTGATCGTTTACGTTGCCGGTTCTTACTGAATAGCTGACCTGGCAGTCATCGGGAATATCGGCATCTATCGAGATTGTTCCCCACAGCGAAGGCTGGCCTGCATCTATCAGGGAGGAGGTATAGGTACCGGTTGCCGCGAAGTGCCTGCTGACGGAAATAATTTTGGCGGGGTTGCTCGTGCCGAGAATGTATCCGTCTTTGACCGGCAGCAGTGCTGTAATCTGCATGGAGGTTTTATCTTTGTATTCGGTGGTTACAATCCTGCCGGCCGGATCAATTCTGAGCAGCTCGCAGTTTGCCGTTCCCGCGGCGGCGAGTATATCATTCCCGTCGGCAGCGATGGCAAATATATCCGCCCCATCGCTGTAAACCATATCTGTCAATCCGTTTGGCATGATACGTACTATGCCGCTTTTGCCTCCGGCGGGTGAGGGCTGTCCGCCGCCGTTGTCATCGCGTCTCATTGCCATTCTCTGAGCCTGGCGGCTTGTTCCGCCGTTCATTTCTTTCAACGCGGAACGGGCGGCGGCGATCCGTTCTTGTTTTGTCATATCAGGTTCATACTCGGCCCGGGTGAAGTTTTCCTCCTGGGCAGGGCCCTGTGGCGATCCCTGCTGTGCCGCTTGTTCCTGGGCGGAGAGCTGGTACATCATCTCCTGCTGCTGCGAGGGACCTGTTGAAGAGATGTATATATCGTCATTTACCACGATAATATCAGTTATGTCAGTATGGTCACTGTCATAAATGATGCGGGCAGAGTTGTCTTTGAGATTGACGCAGTAGAGTATGCCGCGTGTGTCCGAACCGGCGTAGAGTTTACTGCCCTTGAGGCAGAGGCTGATAATATTGTTGTCCTGGGCGGTATAGACAACGCTTGATTTACCGCCGGCGAGTTTGATGATTTTGCCGGTTGGTCCGGTTGCCATGTATATTTCGCCGCCGGGGCCCTGTTCTATGTCGAAGATATATTTTGCCTCATCGCTGGTGCCGTCGTATAGCTCTTTTGCGTTTCCATCGGCGGATATTTCAAGCAGTTTGCACTCATTGCCGCTGATTCCGGCAAGCACTGTATCCGCGGAGGTCTTTTTTATAGCGAAAATGTGCAGATTCGCGCCGACATCGGCGACGGGTTTGGCGTCCTGGGGCTGTTTGTCGTTTTCTGAATCTGCGGAGCCGTTTTCGGCGTCTTCATCAGCGGCGGGTTTTTCTTCTTCACTGCTGTTTTTATTTTCTTCTTCTACGACTGCCGCCTGGGGCCGGTAGAAGGTCTTGAGCTCTCCTTCATTTCCGCAGTAGTAGATGATGCCGTTTGGGCTTGTGCCGACATAAACGCCGCTGCCGTCCTCTGATATACAGTTTATTGACCATGAATCCTCAAACTCGGAGAAGAGCTCACTGTAATCCATGCCCAGTGAGATTGTACCCTCAGAGTCGATTACTGTCATCTCTGTTTCGCCGTCAAGGGCCTTGGGGTTGTCGAATCTGTTGATATTGCTGTTTACCGCCAGTGAAAACGAGCAGGCGAATAAGGTTATCAAAGCCGTGATTTTCGATATTGACATTTTAATCTCCGTTATGTTTTTTCTTTATCCGCAAAAGCGGGTGTTAGATGTTATATTTCAAATTTCAAATTTCAAATTTCAGAAATTCCTAATTCCTAATTCCTAATTCTTAATTCTTAATTCTTAATTATACAGATTACCATTTATCTTTTACCTGTATCCGGAAACCAACTCTGTTGCTGACTATCTTGGGTGAGTCGTATTCCTTTGTAATGTAATGCCTTAGTGCCTGTACGGCGGTTGAGCGTTTTCCCGTTGATAGGGGTACTATTTTGCTGTATGGCAGTTTCGGCAGCTCGGAGTTCTCTATGGATATTCCCGAGGTCTGAAGTGCCAGCACGCAGTACATCTTGTAGTTGTCCATCGATTCAAGCTCCCGTATCGACCGCAGGGCCGAGTCAAGATTTATCGGCATATACCTGTGTGAGTTGTACTGCGCCATCATATTGCGGTACTGCGGACCTCCGGCGACTGTGAGAGTATAAGCGCCGGGCTCGATATCTTCGGGCAGTTCAAATTCGAGCGGCCTGCTGATAGTCTGGGCAAGCGGCGATTTTATAATAACATCCGCCCTTACTGTATCTCCAGGTGTGAGCCTGACATCACGTATGATAACATCTGCGATTGCGGCGGTTGTATCTTCATTGCTCATATTCATATAAACTTCGATACCGGTGATGTCCGGCCGCTCGTAAGGGTTATTCATCAGAAGCATGATCGGTTCAATAATTGAATACGCTGCGTCGCTGATGCCCCGCTGTGAAGTGGTCTTTTCTATAACAAGATCCTCGCGGCCTTCGATACCAATACGCACCTTTGAGCTGATGGTGTGTTCATTTGGCAGCTCTCCGCGGGACATAAGAGCGCCGGCAGAGGCACTGCCCGAGAGCATAGGTGTGTAGTATTTGTCCACAGCCACCTGGCAATTGTATTCCCTCGTCCGCTGGTCGTTGAACCTGTCGATTGTAATTTTCAGCGGTATCATCGGGGCTTCTTCTCCGATGACGCCGTAGATACCGGTAGATTCATCCGCCCGCAGCGATCCGATAATCTGCCCTGCGGCTCCATACTTAAATGAGCTGACATGACTGGCAACGACCATGTGAACGTAACCTGTTGACATAGGTAGGTTTACTTCTCCCATACCCTCAAAAGCATGGCCAAAGGCATATACCTTGTCGCCGTCAACCTCGGTAATCGTACCGATGGCAGACATCCTGATATCTCCCTCTACCAGGGGAACAGCGACGATAGAACCGGGCTCGAAATTGGGTGTGAGAGTGTAATCTTCGGCTGATTTGGCAGTTACGCCTGTAATGACATTCATGCCTATCGATTCGGAGAACTTTGACAGAAAATCGCAAGAGCCGCTTGGCAGGGAAGTTACAAGCGGGGTTTTCAAAGGCTTCATGCTGTAAAGCTCTCTTTTGTCCGGCGTTGCGGCGTTGTCAATGGATTTGCGTAATTCAGTCAGATTCAAGGGCTTTGAATAGTCTATACTGAAAGAGGAGGATTTATCGGGGCTCTGATCCTGGTAGTTTTCATCAAACTCATAGCCGATACGCAGCATCTCTTCGATGGGTGTTACCCCGTAGAGCGGGTCAATCGTATTTGGCCAGCCGAACGCCAAAGCGCCTGCCATACGCCCATCGATATAAACCGGTGAGCCGCTGCAGCCCTGAACGGCGCCAGTGTGGATAAAACGCTCGTCCGTGCCGACAACAAAAATCGCGTCTTTGCCGGGTTTGTTGTCACGGGCTACGCTGAGTACCTTTAGCGAGAATTTCTCGATCTTTGTGCCGGCGTAAACACTCAAAGCGTAAGCGTCCATCCCCGGCTTTATCTCATCTAATGATATATACTTAGAGCGGTCAAGCTCGAAGTCGTCAGCGCCGCGGACTCCGGAGATCGCCGGCAGAGCCAAAAGTACGGCTGCCAGGATCCGGAATTTGCCGTTTCTGATCATAAATATCCTTTCTATACAGATTATTCAGCTATGATTACTAAGATTGCCGTTATTTATACCATAAACGGCACAACTTACAAGCACACTTTGCAATAATCGCCCAGATACGGGCTATGCTTATTGACAGCGGTTGTTTTTTTTATATTCTTATAATACGCTGAAGACAAGAATAACGTTTTCACCATTAAGCCAAATCTTCGGCGCAGTAAGAGGGCAAACCCGGCCATTAAACTAAAACCGTAATTATTGAGCAAAGATATGCACTACTGGTTTCGATTATGGAAGAAAAAACAGTTTCGCATGAAACGAAGCCTCAGAGGAAGCCATATCTTCAGGATATGGGGGCATAAGCTGTTTGCAAATTTTCTCTGGAAGATGGATAAACGCAGTCTTGCCGGCGGGCTGAGTCTTGGTTTGTTTGTGGCTTTTCTGCCGACAATCGGTTTTCAGATGATTATTGCCGCGTTCGGGGCGATAGTTTTCAAGGTAAACCTGCCGCTGGCGCTGCTGGCGTGCTGGGTGACAAATCCTTTGACGGCGATACCTATATACACGGCAGAGTGGCGGTTAGGCAGATACATACTTGAGGATTTTGCACTTCTTAAGGAAACTTTTGACCTTTACAATATGGAAGGCAGAGGTGTGCGGATGATTCTGCACGGTGTCTATATCTGGACCGGCTCGTTTGTTTTTTCATCTGTTTCCGCGGTTCTGGGCAACATCGGAGTAAGGGTATTGTGGAACCTGCTCTCAATGATAAGAGAAAAGACCAAAAAAAAAAGTGCTGAAAACATGAAAGGGATTATATGACCGCTATCGATACAATAATTATCGCGGCTTATTTTGTTGTGGTGATGGGGTTGGGTCTGTATTACCAGCGAAGCTCGGCAGCCAGCCTTGATTCGTATTTCCTGGGCAATAAGGATATACCCTGGTATCTGCTCGCTTTTTCAGGCAGCGCGACAAACTTTTCTGTCTGCGGCACCGTGTGGCAAATATCGGTACTGTTTTTTCTCGGCATGAAATCTTTCTATATACACCTGGCCTGGGGCTCTGTAATACCTGCTTTCTGGATGGCGTATGCGGCAATATGGATCAGACGCTCCAGAGTAATGACCGCGGCAGAGCTGGTACAGCTGAGATTTGGCCCGGGCAGCGGCTCGAGATGTGCCAGGACATCTTATGCACTGCTGGGGGTACTCGGCGCCGCGGGCATAATCGGCATGGCGTTTGTTGTTCTGGCGGAATTTTCCAAGGTTTACGGACTCCCGCCTGTAAAAACGGCAACCGCAATTACCTTGCTCACATCAGCTTATGTCTTGCTGGGCGGTTTCAAAGGCGTTATTATAACCGACTTTATACAAAGCATACTCCTGGCTCTAAGCGGTATTGTAATGGCTGTGATAGCTTACAGGGTGGTTGACCCGCAGATACTGGCTGAAAATATAGGCAATATTGATGACTGGCTTTCGCTGGGGATTCCTGAAAAAACAAATGTGCCGGAGTATGAGAACTTCAGGTCAATCACTTTATCCCGAATGTTTATCGGTACTATGCTTTGCTTTACCGTGACCGCCGGCGGTTTCGGAGAACAGAGATTTTTAGCCGCGAAAAGCACCGCGGAGGCCGCGAAGATAAGCGCATTCTGGAATATTGTTTTGATACCCCGCTGGCTTTTTACCGCCGCGATAGCATTTCTGGGCTTGTATGCCTTTTCTGATATCAATCGGGACCAGGTAGATCAGCTGCTGCCGATGGTACTGAACAAATATCTTACAACCGGGATTCGGGGGTTAGTGGTTGTAAGCCTTGTCGCGGCTTTTATGTCAACGATAAGCTCTTTGATAAATTCAGGCGCGTCTATGATGATGCGGGACATTATACAGCCCTTATTAAAAACCGGCGACGGGGAAAAACGGCTTGTATGGCTCAGTTATTTAAGCACTGCAATAATAATCGCGGCGGGTCTTGCAATTGGGATAATAAGCTGCAGTTATTCAACTTTGAACAGCCTCTGGAGCTGGATTATGGCCGGACTGGGAGCATCGGTAATCTTTCCAAACGTGCTGAGGTGGTACTGGTGGCGGGTGAACGGCTGGGGGTTTATGACGGGTTTCTTTTCTGGTCTGGTTGTAGCCTTGCTGATGCTGATCCCGAATTTCCCGTTATCAGATAACGCAATGTCGATTCTGTGTGTATTGGTTTCCGGTGCGGGCTGTGTTATCGGATCGCTTCTAACCGAGCCTGTTAAAGAGGATTACATCAACGAATTCTATAAAAGGGTGCGGCCTTTTGGTTTTTGGAAGAAAGTGTACAAACGCCTTGGAATGAGTGAACAGGACCATAAAAAACGTTCAGATAATCCATATCTTGTGTTCTTCAACGCAATTATAGCGGGTATTGCACTTCACGCCTATTACATGTGCTCCATTTATGTTGTCGGCCATTTTTTCAAAGAAACCCTTATCTCCCTGGCTGTCGCGGCAGTCACTTCAATCGTTTTGTATTTTACATGGTATCGCATGACCATTCTCAAAGAACAAGAGAGCAAAGAAGAATAACAAATCTGCTGCCGGCGCTTTGCCGCCCTATCAGAGCCATTCCGACGTGTATCGGGATAAAAGAGCGATTAGCCGCGAACGTTCTTGGCGATTTTTCAAAAAACAGTTGAACCGCGTTTTTCGATAACTTATAATCAGTTTAAAATTGCTAAGTATTATAAATTAAAGGAGTTTCAAATGAAAAAAGGACTGATTCTCACCATCGTACTATCTTCAATTCTCAGCAGCAGTTTTGCCGTGCTTTCGGGCAGCGGTACGGAGGCCGAGCCGTATCTTATCCAGAACCTGGCGGATTTTAACGAGTTTCGCAGTAACTTTGACTACCGCGCCGAAGGTGTTTACTCTAAACTCATGACAGATATTGATTTAAGCGGCCAGAGCTATACGTCGGCGATTGTCACGGGCTACTTTTACGGCATATTTGACGGCAACAACCGAACAATTGTAAACGCCGCGCTCACCAGTGCCAATGGCGGGTTGTTCTATTATGTTTACGGTACCGTTAAAAACCTTCAGCTTACGGGAATCGCCTTCTCGGGCAACGCTGCCGCGGGGATTTGCGGTAAAGTTGACAATGTAAGCTCTCTAATTGAAAACTGTTATGTCCAGGGAACTCTCTCGGGCTTTAATGTCGGCGGTATCACCTCGAACAATTCAGGCACAATCACGGGCTGTTTTGCCGATTGCCAAAGCTCTGGCACCAGCCATTCGGGGAATATTGCAGCATCAAACTATGGTATAATAGAAAACTGCTATTCATCCGGCACGCTGACAGCCACGACGGACGGCTATTTCGGCGGGCTTGTCGGCTATAACGTTGAAGGCCATATCAGCAAATGCTACTCTGAAGTCGAGCTGATAAACGAAAATCCAACTTACTATCACTGCGCATTTGTCGGCAGACAGACCGGAACAGTCCGCGACTGCTTCTGGAACGCGGACGTAAACCCCGGTCTGGAAGGATACAAGCTGTCAACCAGCGATACCACCGCCACCGGACTGACAGCGGCTCAGATGCTTGTTGAGTCAAACTTTACAAATGCCGGCTGGGATTTTGCCGGCGAGACGGCAAACGGAACGGATGATATCTGGATGATGCCCGAATCCGGAACCGGGCCGGTATTTAGCTGGATACACAACGGGACATACTGCCTCAACCCCCAGAGCGGTGATGTAACCGGTGATTGTGTTGTTGACCTTGCGGATTTTGCACTGATGGCGGCAAACTGGCTCGGCTGCGGATACGCCAATCAGCAGCTGTGTCCGTAAATTAGAATTATTTCACTGTTATTATCGCCCAGGTTTCAACAGCGGGCAGGCTCACGGTGCAGGTATCGGATTTTTGGGTAACTGCAAAGGCGGTTTCCTCTTGTTTGTCGTTGAAGATCACATCAATCTCGAGCTCTTCACCGCCGGATTTGAAGCTGCTTTTATTTAGCGTTATTTCAAGGGGTTTAGTGTTCTGTTCGTCCCACTCGACAACGTGAATAACCGCCGGCGCATCTGGTTTGCCCGGCTGAACGCGAACCGCTGCGCAGACTTTGCCCGAGCCGCCCTGTATGGCAACCGGTGCGGGCTTGTTATCATCTCGAGGCGGGATTTCATAGCCGCAGGTATTCGCCGCAGCGTAACCATCGAAAAGGGCGGCGTTTTCACGGATCATTTTAAAGAGGTAGGCGTAGTCCTCGGGTTTGCCGAAATATCTGGGGTTGTCTCTGGGCATGTATATATCCCAGGGAACCATCATGTGCCCGCCGAAGGCATAGCTTGAGGCGATACACTTTCGCACAAGGTGTTTGAGGTGGGGGTATTCCTTGTCCCAGTCGGTAACGCCGGCCCTGTCGTGGGGTTTGGGCATGGTGAAAATCTGCGCCTTGCCTGTTTGCGCAGATTTGCGGAAAATATCATACAGATATGCCGGCGAGGCATTTGGGTATGAAAGCTCTCGGATTCCAAAATCGAATGTATCCATGGGAGTTCCCTCGACGGCGGGTATGCCATTGCACGATATGGGTATATAGCGGCCCGCGTATTCGTTGAGCTCTTTTCTGCATTCAGCGAGGAACTGCCGGACAGACTGCTGCTGAAACAGCTCAAACTCTTTGCGGAGCTCTTCGGGGGCCTGCCGCAGGTTTTGATCTTTGACATGTTCGAGGACGTATTGTTTTATATCGAAAAACGGAATCGGTGCCGTTTCGTCTGCGCGCCGGATAAACTTGTGTTCTTCGAGAGAGAAGACTTTCCCTTTTTCAGCGAGGAATTTGCTGAATCCCCTGACGCAATCATCGCAGAAACAGCCCGGGCCGGTGTTGTTCGGGCCTGCCTTGCCGGGCTTCCAGAGAACAGCATGGCCGTTCATTCGCTGGTCGTCATGCTGAAATGAGCTCGGCTTGAGGTCGGCGTAGTATTTCGCCCACGCCATCCATGCTTCGCGCCAGCCGTCTGTGCTGCAGCAGCCCCAGTTTGTGCCCTCCCACGTCATCCAGGGCGCGGTAATCTTGTTGCCGTGGACATCAACCATCCGCCCTTTGTCCCAGGTATCGCCGCCGGGCTCGTCGCTCATGTTGGCGTTGAGTGTCGGCTGGATATCCAGACCCGCCGCCCTTATCTTTTCCACCCAGGCGGTATTCGTGTACGGATACACCCAGTCCAGACGCGTCGCGTGAATCGCCTGGGCCGCGAGAATCGTGTTGTCCATTACCGTCTCGCCCTCGTGCGGCATCACCGAACGCATACAAACATCGCTGAGCCGCGGCAGGTAATCGGCGCGCTCAAACTCGGGCTCGATATCGTAAACGGTTTCGATTACACCAATAACTGTTGGGACACAAACGAGTGTTAATATTAAAACAGGGATGCATAAATTCTGCATGTAAAACTCCTTATTATTTATTTTCCGGAATTAAATTTTACCAGTTTAGACCAATCTATTTCACCATTATCAAAACAAAAATTATTAGCAAATTCTTTAGTGAACACATTTATCATACGATTGTAAGAATCTGCAAAATCTGCGTTTCTTTCTTTCGCTTTGTGACCTAAAGGTTCAATAATATCAACGTAAAGGTTTGTGTCACCTGATATGAATTCCCAGAAATCCTGCCCACAATATTTGAAATGGGTTCCGTAATCACTGATTCTGGATTTGCCATAACAACAACCATTCACCGCTTCTATAGTTAAACCTGAATTGCTTGTTCTAAGTGTTTTACGTGCAGCGGCAAAATCCGTTTTCATTTTTGCAATCTGACTGCTGTTTCCCCAGTTCGGCCCAGATTTTATTGCAACAATATACCTGGTACCATCTTTGTCAAACTCAAGATCAATACCTGTTATCCCTGATTTCCAGCCGCTATAAACCAAACTATTAATGAATATGGCAAGCCCTTCAAGCCAGTCCCCGAATATGGTTTCCTCGTGGGAAGAGATAAATGCGTCAACAAGGCTTCTTACAATGAGCTCAGAAGTACAGATTTGTTTTGCTTTGAAAAGATATGGATTTTTTCTTTTTAAAACCTTTGTGAGTTTAAGCTGATCAAGGCAGTCAATTCTTTTTTGGTGAAAAACACCTATATTCTCTTCAACGTACTGCGTAACTTTTGCTGTCAGATGATTGCTCATATCGATCCTCAAAAAGGGGCAGATTCATAGATTGCATTTCTGTAGAGACCATATCAAAATACTCTTCAACCGTATCAATTCCAATGGAATTTCTGCTCATTCTGTTCGCTACTATGTTGGTAGTTCCAGAGCCCATGAAAGGATCAAGTACTGTGTCTCCGGTTTTAGTGAACAGTTTTATGAACCATTCGGGCAGAGCCTGAGGAAATGCGGCGCTGTGGTTCTTGTTGTTGCATTCGGTAGCTAAGTGTAATACGTTTGAGGGGTATGCCTTATCTCTGCTTAGCCAGTTGGATATATTCTTACCAAAACCGCTTCCAACCCTTGAATTGTCTCTCCTTTTATCTGTATCGCTCAGATTTTTCAGTCTGGTGTCGGCCCAGTCTCCCATCGGCACCATGACTTCTTCCTGATACATATTGAATTTTTTGTTTTTGTTGAACTGCAAGAGCCTTTCCCATGCATCCCTGAAGCGATTTGGCCATTTACCGGGATAGCAATTTTTTTTATGCCAAATAAACTCTTCTGTCCACAGCCAGCCTTGTTTCTGCATTTCAAGTATTAGTTCTATCACATAAGTACTTCTCTGCCCGTCTATTACCTTTTCTTTTATGTTCAGAACAAATGTCCCCGTTGGTTTCAAAACCCGTAAAAGCTCTTGAGATATCGGAAGAAACCATTCGACATATTTCTTTGGGTGGATTCCACCGTAAGTGTTTCTCCTCTGGTCAGCGTACGGAGGAGAGGTGATAATCAGGTCTATGCTATTATCCTCTATGTTCTTAAGGACATATTTGCTGTCCCCAAGATACAAATCTGTTCTAATATCAAGATAGGAAAAACTTTTAACTTTCATGAGATTATTTTATCATAAAATCAATGAGTTTCAAAACAAAATAAAACATATTTTATTCTAAGGGATTTCTGCACATGTGTCAGTAGGTTTTTTGTTCCTGCTGAGTTGTCAGATGTAAGTTTTTATTATACTAAGATGTCTTTTCGGGGATATTTTTTACACCGGTGATTGATTCAACCTTGAGTGAGACGGGTTTGTTTGTCCGCCAGTTTCCTCTGGTGAAGTCGGGCACGTCCACGGGGCGTGAGCGGTTGGCGATTGACTCGATTGAGAGCGGTCTAATAGCTGACCACAGCGCTGCGTCGTAGCAGTCCATGTCAACCGGCAGTCCATTGCGAAGGCAGTTTATCAGTGACCAGTCCATGAGGAAGTCCATGCCGCCGTGTCCGCCGATCTGTTTTGCGGTCTTGCCAAGCAGTTTTATCAGCTCGGGCGAGTATTTCTCGTACAGCTTCTCAAGCTCGTCATCGCTTACAATTTCATGTCCGAAGGCTATATGGGTCTTTGGCCATTTCTGGGCGAAGGCCTTTGTGCCGGAAACCATGTGAATCCTCGAGTACGGCCTCGGCGAGCTGACATCGTGCTGTATCATTATGGTTTTGCCGCCGATAGTGCGGATCAGTGTTGTGTTCATATTGCCGCGGTAGGGCTGATCAACGAAGGGCTTATAAAAGCCGTCCTCCGCAGCGCGTTTTTTTGCCTCGGTGTTCATTGTGAAATCGCTTCCTGCCATAGAGACAAGGTAATCCATTCTGTCGCCTCGGTTGATGTTCATGCACTGGCATATCGGGCCCAGGCCGTGTGTCGGGTAGAGGTTTCCGTTGTGTGTGGCGTTCTGCCAGAGCCGCCACATGTCGGCATAACCGTCCTTGCTGAATTTAAAATCGACAAGGTTGTGAATGTATGCGCCTTCGCCGTGAATCACTTCGCCAAAGACTCCCTGGCGCACCATGCTCAGTGTAAGCATCTCAAAATAATCATAACAGCAGTTCTCGAGTATCACGCAGTGTTTTTTAGTACGCTCGGAAGTTTCCACAAGCTGCCGGCATTCTTCCAGCGTCGTCGCGGCGGGTACTTCGGCGGCGGCGTGCTTGCCCTGCTCCATGGCAAAGACCGCCATCGGTGCGTGCAGCTTCCAGGGGGTGACGATATAGATCAGGTCGAGATCATCCCTTGTGCACAGCTCTTTCCATATGTCCTCGGTGCCGGCATATACCGCGGGCTTAGCGAGCCCAAGCCGGGCCATTCGTTTCAGAGCATCGTCAGCGCGGTCAGTGTACTTGTCGCATATCGCGCGTATTTCTACACCCTCGATAAGCGCCATTCGTTCAATCACTGCCGGCCCGCGGTTGCCCAGGCCGATAAGGCCGATCCGTACCGTTGGTATTTTCGGCGCAGCATAGCCGCACATGCTGAATACCGGTTTGGATTTGAAGGTTCGGGAACTGCCGCAGCCGCTAAGTATTGTGCCGGCTCCAACGGCAAGTGCGGTGCTCTTGATAAAGTCTCTTCTATTACTCATGTTTCATCCTTTTTAGAATATGCGAAGGTATTTTTTTTCGCGGATTCAACTCCCAAGTGCAATTAAGTTAAATCCTGTTTTGTTATCCTGTTAGTTTTTTCCTCTTATAGAATACTTCATTTGGGGTTAAAAATCCAAGAGATTTTCTGGGTCGATTATTCAGTCGATTCATTATGTGCTCAATCTTCTGATTGGTCAGCATTCGGATGTCACTTCCTTTTGGTACATACTGACGGATCAAGCCATTGGTATTCTCATTCAAGCCCCGCTGCCATGCACTGTAGGGATCGGCAAAGAAGACCTTAATTTTAAGGTTATGGGCAATAGATTCATGGTTTGAAAATTCTTTGCCATTGTCCACTGTCAGTGTATAGGTTCGTCGGGGCAGCGTGCCGATCAGGGCGATAATGGTCCGTTCAAACCGCTTCGGCGGTATAACGATCTACCTTACCGATCAGCGTCAGCTTGCTTTTGCGGTCAACCAGGGTTACCAGGGCTCCCTGATGGTTTTTTCCCCACGACGGTGTCGCCTTCCCAGTCCCCGATGCGGTTTTTTCTCTCTACAACCGGTGGGCGTTTTTTTTCGATACCAACCCTGTTTTTGATCGTTCCACGGCCGGTCCCGGCTGTTTCTTCGTTTTCTTCTTTGTTTTTGGTCCCGGCAATCCGCAGATGGGTATACAGGGTTTCTCCCCGGGCTTTATCCTGCCAAATGTGCTGGTAAATCCGCTCATGACTGACGGCCGGCCCCTGCCAGTGGGGATCGGTTTTCATGCGTTTTGCGATCTGCTCCGGCGAATGTTGCTGCCGGAGGCGGGATTTCAATGTATTCTATCGTCTCCGGCTTCATTTTGACTGCTTTACGGGCGGCCATCCGTCGATATAAAGCCTTTTGCTGGGCCTGCTTAGGGCGATAGCCCCGCAGACCTGTATTGCGGGCCAGTTCCCTGCTGATCGTGCTGGGAGAAACGCCCAACGCCGCAGCTATTTGTTTTTGTTGATTTCCTGCTTGCTTCATGGCATATATTTCGATACGATCGTCTTCGGTGAGCTGCTTGTACGCTCTCATAAGTGTTCCTTTCGTTGAGGTCACCATAATTCAGTGAGAGAGTATACCAGCTCACCACAATTTTGGCGACTTAATTGCACTTATGAGTTGAATCCGCTTTTAACAATATCTTAACATTGTATCTCTGAAATTCAAACAGAAACCGTACATTTTTTGGCTTAACCCCAATTTCTCACTTAGGTCTCGAAACCGGTAAAAATAAAAATATTTTCGATGTTTCTGGCCTTTGAGGGGTGTTTCGATTCTGGATTTGGCTTTGGTACAGACCTGCCCTATTGCATAGGTGAATTTCTATGCGATAATTTGGGTATGTATTTGAAAAAGCACAGGCGTAAAAAGAACGGTAAATGCAACACCTATTACAGTATTGCTGAGAAGCGGAAGGTCTCCGGTAATCGGCATGTGGAGAAGGTGGTTCTTTACCTTGGTGAGATCAGCGACTCTCAAAAGAAGGCCTGGCAGAGATCAATTGAGATAATCAACGAAGATAACAAACCTGTACACAAAACCCTTTTTGCTTTTGATCAGGACAACCAGAGCTGTCACGATGTTGATACGATACCGGTTAACATCTCAAAGATGAGACTGGAACGACCGCGTAGGTTTGGCGATTGCTGGCTGGCTTCTGAGATGTGGGATCAGCTTGGTTTTGACCGCTTCTGGTCAGAGCGGATTGATACAGACAGATCGCCGGTCGCATTCTCAAAAGTCCTCAAGTTGCTTACGGTGAGCAGGCTGATAAAACCTTCTGCCGAATACTTTGTCCATCAGCACTGGTTCAGCCAGAGTGCTATGGACGCCATCCTTGATTGTGATTTTGAGATTGCCGAGAAAAACAGGCTCTAACCGTTGTCTTGACCGTATCCTTCCATACAAAGACGAACTTTGCAAATACCTTAAAGACACCTGGCAAGGAATGTTCAACCTTGAGTACGACATCCTGCTCTATGATATCACCAGCACGTATTTCGAGGGGCTATGCAAGCAGAATCCCAAGGCAGAATTCGGCCACAGCAAAGACAGACGCAGTGATTGCAGACAGGTGCTGATAGCCCTTGTTGTTACGCCGGAGGGCTTTCCTCTTGACTATGAAGTACTTCAGGGAAATACATCTGAAAAGACGGTTCTTCCGGTTAATGAGTAGGTATCTTTACAAAAAAAGACATGGCTGTATTATATGTGGAAAAAAATAAAACCACATATTTGGAGATATAGCCATGTCCATATCGTTTTTGCATCATACTTTCAAAACACCTGGAGTTCAACACATTAGTTCTTTTTTTTTTTGCGACAGAACCGTTCTCAATTGCCGTCTGCACCCTAATTATGAGAGGTGCTCTAACTGCAAGTCTCGTAATACTATACACTACGGTAAGAGAACAAGAACTTTCAAGATGCTTCCTGTGGGCAACACAAAAGTTGAAATGTCAGTCAGCATTCCCCGTCTGCACTGCAATGATTGCGGCAGCATTCGCCAGCCCGATTTACCCTTTGCTGATCCTAAAAAGCATTACGTCAGGGCCTTAAAGCGTTACGTAATTGACCTGTGCAGGTTAGCTTCTATCCGCGATGTTGCACAGATAACGGGATTGAGCTGGGATACGGTTAAAGATATTCATAAAGAGTACTTACAGAAAAAGTACAAGTCGATAAACCTCAAAACAGTCCGCCGGATAGCGATCGATGAAAAGTACCTGGGCAAGAAACGTAAATTCATTACCATAGTATTTGATCTGGATATGGGCAGGGTAATACATGTTGGAAATGGTAAGGGCAAGGATGCTCTAAAGGGATTCTGGAAAACGCCTGAAAACTTCAAAGGCCAAAATCAAGGCAGTCGCCACAGATATGGCCAGCGGGTATATTTTTGCTGTGATGGATAATCTACCCAAAGCAGAGCTTGTACTGGATCACTTCCATCTGGTTAAATGGTTCAATGAGAAGCTTACAAGACTGCGAAGGCAAATGTTTAATGAAGCTGATCTGATTGGCAAAAAAATCTTGAAGGGTTCAAGGTGGTTGTTGCTTAAATGTCCTGAAAATCTCAAGATACATTCACAACAGAATAAAGATGAACGCTATCGTTTACAGCAGGCTCTGGAGTTAAATCAGCCTCTTGCAACGGCATATTACATGAAGGAGAGACTTAGGCTTTTGTTTGAGTGTGCCAGTGAGAATAATGCCAGAACCGAATTGTACAACTGGATAAAAGAAGCCGAATCAAGTGGTATCAGAATTCTCAAAGAAGCTGCAAGACAATTGAGGATTTGGAGACGGCTTATCCTCAACTGGTACAAATATCCTATCAGTACAGGCAAAGTAGAAGCAGCGAACCGCAAAATTGGAACCCTGCAACGTAACGCATACGGATACAGAGATGAGGAATATCTAATGCTGAGAATATACCACCTACACAAATCAAACTACTCATTAACCGGATGAGCCGAAAAGACGACATTAAGACCCCTGCTCAACAAGATAGAAACAATGTACGGCAAGGCCAACAGGGTCTGGCTGATGGACAGGGGCATACCAACGGAAGCTACGCTCAAGTTCATGCGTAAGAACAATATAAGCTATCTTGTTGGCACACCCCGCAGACAGCTCGATGATTATAGCAGTGAACTTTCTCAAAAGGACTGGGAGCA
Organism: Limihaloglobus sulfuriphilus; assembly: GCF_001999965.1. Classification (GTDB taxonomy): domain Bacteria; phylum Planctomycetota; class Phycisphaerae; order Sedimentisphaerales; family Sedimentisphaeraceae; genus Limihaloglobus; species Limihaloglobus sulfuriphilus. The sequence continues at coordinate 3,139,276 of NZ_CP019646.1, forward strand.
GGTAAACAGCAGTGTTCATGTGAAATACATCGAAAAAGAGGGCGAATGCTATGTCCTTGCCAGGAGCAGGGATCGTATGCAAAAGGAGAGGGCCATGCGTAAAAGAAAACTGCGTAAATATCTTGACGGACTTGAAAAACTCAAGGGATATCGCAATTATGAACGTTTTTATAAACGCCTTGGGGCTTTGCAATCGCAGGCCGGTAAAGCTTATAGATGTGTGGAGCTCAATATTCCGGGGCAAAAGGAGCGGATTGAAGCCGGCGAATTCAGGTATCACATAAACCGGCAGAAATACCGTGATATGATCTATCGTGACGGCAAGTACTTTTTGCGGACCAATCAGAAGGGCAAGGATGGTAAGGCACTCTGGAATGAGTATATGCTGCAGTGCAACGTTGAGCAGTCTTTCAGAGAACTCAAGAGTGATCTTGGCATTCGCCCTGTATATCACCATAAAGAAGAGCGTGTTGATGCCCATATCTTTGTGGCGTTTATAAGTTATTGCCTGCAGGTGACATTGCGGCATAAGCTGCGGGTGAGTGCCTGCGGCCTGACCGCACAGGCTGCCCTGGAAACGATGAGCCGTATCCAGATGCTTGATGTGACATTTGAAACACTTGACGGTCGGTACCTCTTGATGGAGAGGTACACCGAGCCCGAGGCAGATCAGCGTCTGATACTGCACCACCTGAACATGGATCTGCCGCTGCAGAAGCCACCCAAAATATACAGCAGCCAGGTCAAAGATTAAGACCCCCTTTGGCGACACACCAACACCGCGGGCGCTACCATAAACCCTGTTTTACACCCCTAAGTGAGAAATTGGGGTTAACCGCATTTTCCGATGATTTTTTTTATTGTCCTTACAAGATGAACTTATCAGAGCTTCAGTGATTGAGCCGGATTTTTTTCAAACAGAATCCGTGCAGCGACGTCTTACGGTGAAAAGCCTGTTCGGCTTTTGAATTGAAAATTATATAGAGCAGTGAAACTTGATGAAAGCTCACGCTTTAGCATGAAAAATATGCAAACTAAAGTTTGAACTCTTACAATTTGCTCACGACGTATTACGGTCTTTGGAAAATAAACACACAGGGAATATTATGGCATATAAAACATCATCTATCACCAACGGCGAAATCTCGGGCGAATATGTTCAGTGGCTGATCGAACACCAGTGGCCTTCTCGGCTCTCGCGTTTTGAGCAGCTGTGGGATTACTACGACAACCGTCCCGAATCGGTCTTTGACAAACCGGCTGAGCTGTCAAAGGCCAATGAAATGAGCCGCACATTTGTCTTGCCGCAGGAGGCGGGTCTTCCGCCGCGGATTACCGGCGTAACAAAAACCGGCCCGAACATTTCAAACCCGCTAACAGAAATTCAGCGAAAAGAAGTCGTGATAGAAAACGATATCGGCTGGCGGATAAACGCGATGGTTGACTACCTCTTCGGCAGCGGCATAAAACTGCTCAGCAAGGCCGAAGACGCGGGCCGCAAAAGCCGGATAGAAAATATACTCAACGCGGTATTCGAACATAACGGAGCAGCGTCGCTGTTTCAGGAGATGGCGGTCCTGGGCAGCGTCTATGGCTATGTAGATTGTCTAATCCGCTGCGGCGGGCTGTTTGAACCTTTCCGTATTTCACAGCTCAAGCACAGCACCTCTGCAAATCCCAACACCGGCCAAAGCCTCACTTCACAGCATTTCACTTCAGCGCCCGACGTTGAACAGCTTGCCCGTGAGATTACGATCGAGCTCATAGAAGCGCCCAGGTCGCTGCCCGTTCTCGATGAGAATGATTACCGCTCATACCGGCTCTACGTTCAGCATTTTATCCGCAGCAATAACGCACTCGAGACGAACGAAAGTTTTCTCACGCGGATACTGCGAAAAGAGCAGCCTGCACTGCCGCGGTCTCAGACGAGCGTTACCGAGGTGTTCTCCCAGAGCGGCTGGCAGCGTTACGAAGACGGTGAGCTTGTGATGCGAGGCGAGAATCCGCTTGGCGTAATACCGGTTGTGCATATCCAGAATATGGCAAGGCCGTGCTTCTACGAGGGGCACAGTGATGTTGAGCCGCTGATACCGCTGCAGGATGAGCTCAACACTCGTCTGAGCGACAGGGCAAACAGAATCACATTTCAGTCGTTCCGTATGTTTCTGCTAAAGGGAATTGACGCGGGCACCGAAAAGCAGATGATGCCCGGCAGGCTCTGGAGCACATTCAACGAAAACGCGTCAATCGATGAATTCGGCGGCGATGCAAACTGCCCCAGCGAAACAGAGCATATCGGCGAGATACGCGAAGCGCTCGACAAGGTCAGCGGCGTTACCCCGATAGTCGCCGGCGTGATTCGTGATAAGCTGGGCAACCTGACAAGCGCGGTCGCGCTGCGAATGACACTGATGGGAATGCTCGCCAAGACACAGCGCAAGCGGCTCACCTACGGCGAGGGCATACGCAGAATTTGCCGGCTGATACTGCTGGCGTTTGACAAGTCGGGAATCTTTCACACAGAGCCGCGGGAGAGGGAAATCGAAATCATATTCCCAAATCCACAGCCCGAGGATACGATCGAGAAACTCCGCGAGGCCCAGCTCAAACAGGAGCTTGGCATATCCAGAGAGCAGGTTCTAAAAGAGCTTGGCTACTCTGTGGAAGGCGAATAGAAAATCAGCAAAGATTTGAGTATAAACGCTAAATGATAACCAGGAACTAAAGGAACGATCAATGGACGAAAATCAAAACACAGAACAGGTTGAATCGCCGCGAGGGGACGGTGAGACGCAGAAACTGAAAACCGAAAACGAGCTTCTTCGCTCGCTTGCCGCCGAGGGCGTAAGCGATCTCGAGTCGGCTCTTGCTGTGGCGGTTAAGCGGATTGCGGATACGCCCGAGGCGAAACCGGGGGATGTCGTGGGACAGCTGAAAAGGGACAAGGCGTATCTGTTCGCAAAGCCGGCTCTGCTGACGCCGAAAACCAGCGGCGAAAAATATTCTTACGCATCGGCCGGCGGCAGCGCCGCGATCGAGAACGCCGCCAAAACCGCAAGACTCTCCGGCAGCATAAAGGCAGTAGCCGAATATATGAGACTGCGAAGGAAGAACAGTATTTAAGTGAAAAGTGAAGAAGGCGGAATCGGCAACTCATACCACTTAACTCTTATCTCTTCACTCACATTTGTTTTGCTTGCATAATTTATCAACTAAAATACAAAGGAAGCCAAAATGTCTTTTACAGGAAAATCAACATTCTCAGCCGGGGCGGCTCTGCCGGAGCTTGCCGAAGACGTATCGGATATCATCAGTATCGTATCACCGTTCGAGACACCGGTGCTCGATATCATCGGCGACGGCGCCGCTCACGCGCGCAGCACGTATCACGAGTGGCTCGAGGACTCTCTGCTGTCCAACACAGACACGATAGCATCGACATCGTTTATCGATCCGCAAAGTGACTCATCATTCAACGTTGAAAACCCATCGCGTTTTCGAGTTGGTGATCAGATACGTGTTGCGGATAATTCCGAGCTGATGCTGATCATTTCTATCGACAGTGCACAGCTTACAGTGACCCGCGGCTATGGCGGCACAACCGCTGAATCGATATCAGTAGGTGATACAGTTTACAACCTCGGAGGTGCCGCGGTCGAAGGCGCCGACAGGCCAGAAGCCGAGTACACATCACGGATCAGACGAGGCAACTACACCCAGATATTCACCGCATCGGTGGAGGTGAGCGGCAGTAATCTCGCCGCCAGTCAGATTGGACTTGAAAACGAGATGGACTATCAGAAACAGCAGCGAATCCGAGAGCTGATCCGCGATCTTGAGAATACCGTAATCAACGGCGGCCAGGCACAGTCCAACCCGCACGGCACGCAGTCATCGCCGCGGACTATGAAGGGAATCATCCGGCACATCTCGACTAACAGCTACAGCGTTGACGATGCTCCAGTGCCGGGCGAGACGGCTGATCTTGACGAGGAGAAACTCAACTTCATGCTAAAGACTATCTGGCAGAACAGCACCGGCAGCGTTGATACTATAATCGTCAACGGCACACAGAAACGGCGTATCAATCAGCTGCTCGACGCATCACGTATGTACGGCCCGGACGACCTGCGTTTCCGCAACGTTGTCAACTACTACGAAAGCGACTTCGGGCTCTGCCGTGTTATTCTCTCCCGCTGGGTGCCGGCGGATTCTGTTATGTTCGTTGATTCTTCGCGGCTGAGCGTCATACCGCTTGCAGGCAGGAGCTTTCATTTCAAACCGCTTGTCTCCGGCGGCGACTATGAAGCCGGCCAGGTCATCGGCGAGTACACACTTGAGATGCGCAACGAAGAAGCACACGGAATTTTGAAAGGGCTCAGCACGGAGTAAAATCAATTAGGAGTCAAGAGTGAAGAGTTGTGAAATCCGCAACTCTTACCTCTTCGCTTTTAACTGTTAAACTTTTTTTGCCAACATTTTTAATACGAAAAACCATGAACACATTTTCAAAAGACATTGACATTGCACGTATCGAACCGGGGCTGTTTCTTGAGCCGGCGTTTATTATCTACAGGATTTTTGAAGCAGCGGGCGTGTCGATCACTTCCGGCGTGCTCACTTCGGAAGGCGCAGCGTTTACCACTTGCGGCATTGAACCGGGCTGTATGCTGATGGTTGACGATGCTTCGATAGTAACGCTCTATGAGATTGCGGAAATAATCTCTGATGAGCAGCTTGCGGTTTCCATAATCAACCCGCCCGGGGCGGATGCGGTTTCGCCTCCGGATAAAACCGCGGTCGCGGTCTCGGTTGTTTCGTTTAAGCCGCTGGCCGCGGAGACGCATAACCATATCAGCAGGCTGTTCGGGCTGGCCCCCGGCTCACCGGAATCGCTCTCAAGCACGGACAACATCGCAGACATTGAACCGCTGCGGCAGGTGTCTGTATTCGGTGTGTGCCGGCGGGCGTTTGAGATTCTCGCCACCAGCGCCGCCGCACAGTCGCCGATAGATGCTGACCTGGTTGAACACCTCAAGGACAAGGCCGCCGCGTATCAGAGAAGGTACTACCGTTCGATGGAATCGGTCTGGTTTACTGTCAACATAGCAGGCTCGGCGGCCGCAACCCGGACGATCCGCGGCGGACTGACAAACGCGGTTAGAAACTAAGTTAAAAAAAGTTGAGGAATTGTTAAGACAGGATTACAGGATTGACAGGATGATATTTTGGTTTTGAAATTTTAAGATTTCAGATAATTAGACAGGATTAACAAGATTTACAGGATTGTTATTTAATAATTTATTCTTGTTAATCTTGTTAATCATGTCCACTTAATATCAATTTAATAATCTGCGGATAAAAAAGGAAAGGAAAAAATGAAAGCAATACTTATCGCATCACTGCTTATAGTTATAACCGGCTGTGAAACATTTCGGCCGGCACCTGACGAGGTTCAGAAACAAAATGCCTGGCTCCATCAGCAGACCTGCTCGCTGGCGGCGAAAACGGCGCGGCAGCAGGGAGGCTCGCCCCAGCTTTGCGGTCTGACCGATTTAAGCCATACCCAATCGCAGGCGTGGACGGCGTGGACTGGTATGCCGGATTCGCCGCGGACTTTTACAGACGCCGATGATATTCTCAGTGACGAAAACTACACGCTCGCCGAACAGGCTGCCCAGTCGGCGGCGAAGAGAATTACGCCGGATGAATATGTGCTGGAGTTTCTCGATATGGCCGCACTGATCGCGGCTGTTGTCGGCGGTGCCGCCGGGCTCAAGATTTCCGCCGCGATAAAGACTGCCCGCGACAAAGCCGCCGCCGTCAGGGAGATTATCACCGGCAACGAGATATTTAAAGCCGCGAACCCCCAGGCCGCCGACGCGTTCAAGCGGGCACAGGCGATCCAGTCACCCCAGACACGCACGATCGTAACACAGTTAAAAACCAAAACAGCATCGCCAACATAAACACAGCCGGCCCGCAGTTGCCGCATCAGAGCCGCGAGTGTAAACGAGCGGTTATTCCGTCAGCCATGTGCAGGATAGTCCACGTAAAATCCGGCAGGAGTTTTACACCCCTGACAAAATACAGCGTTTATTTCTGGTATTATGTTGCGACACTGCGTATTACCTAACCGCTCATTGACATTCGCGGCTCTGAAATAGATACAGAAACGGCAAACATTCCTCTTTCGGGGTTTGGCAGAGCCGGCAAAGAAAATACCTTGCAGATTGACCATCAGACGGTTGATTTGCAAGGTATTTTTACATGTATTTGTGAAAAAACACCAAATTACCTTGCAAAACTACCATGCTATGGTTAAAATACAAGGTATGTACAAAGAGAGATTGATAACAGAGAAGCTCAAAAGACTTGTCAACACTTTCCCTGCGGTAGTGCTAACAGGTGCCAGGCAGGTTGGCAAGAGCACTCTGCTTACGCACATATTCCCAAATTTCGAGCACGTTACATTTGACCCTGTTATTGATATTGGCTATTCCAGTGATGAACCGGATATCTTTCTGCGAAACCATCCCACGCCGGTCATTTTAGATGAAATCCAATACGCCCCTGAGCTAATTTCGGCAGTAAAAAGGCGTATTGACAACGACCGTTCACCGGGCCAATACATAATTACCGGCTCCCAGCAGTGGGCTGTAATGAAGAATATTTCAGAAGCTCTTACAGGCCGTGCAGTTATAGTTGATATGGAAGGTTTTTCTCTTTCCGAAATCGCCGGCCGTATAACCGAAAAAAACTGGCTTTCAAATTGGCTAAACCTCAGTCCGGAAGAATTTAAAGCAGGACATACACGACTGCCGGCACAAAGACCGCTTTTCGAACAGCTCTGGAGGGGTTGGCTGCCGGAGGTTGAAAGACTCGCGGCAGAAGATATTATCATATATCTGCGCTCTTATATTCAGACTTATGTCGAACGTGATGTGAGGAATCTGCTGGATACCAGCGACTGGCAGTCTTTCGGCAAATTCCTGCAGATGATATCTGCCCTGACCGCTCAGGAAATGAACTATTCTCGTTTCGGTAATGATTTAGATATTTCTCCGCAGACTGTTCGTCGCTGGTTTTCAGTGATCGAAGGCACATTCCAGTGGTTTAATATTGCTTCGTTCAGCGGCAATACGCTTAAGCGGATCTGCCGAAGACAAAAAGGTTATTTCGCGGATACCGGCCTTGCTTGCAGTCTCAACCGGATTTCATCGCACCGCTCGCTATTGGGGCACCCAATAGCCGGAGCTCTTTTTGAAACGGCAGTAGTTTCGGAAATACGCAAACTCTCAACAACACTGGCAATGCCGCCGCAATTCTACCACTGGAGGACAGCCGGAGGGGCAGAGGTTGACCTGATAATGGAACGTGACGGCTCTTTGTTTCCCGTAGAGATCAAAATGACATCAAACCCCGGAAAGAAACACCTCAGCGGGATAAACGCATTCAGAAGAACATACCCGAAACTCTCAATCGCGCCGGGACTGGTAATTTGCCCGTGCGAAAAATTTGTTCAGATATCCCAAACAGATTATGCCCTTCCATGGGACAGTGTTTAACCGCGGTATTTGATGTATAAAGTTTTGCGATACAACGACTCCAACTGCCGTATAAGTTCATTTTATTCTAATTTGATCTGTCTGCCGGCGATAGAGCGGATTGACAAAATATAACTTATGAGCCGAATTCAACGCTTGAAATAAAATTCTGTTTTGCTAATATAATTCACAGTTTCGTTACGATTAACTCGAAAATTACTACTAACCGAAATAAAAGAGGTCCTCAGATGCGTAAACAAATATTTCTGCTGGCATTATCTGCTGTTTTAATGGTTCTATATACCGGTTGTAAGCCGCCAAAACCGGAAGAAAAGGATTATAACCGTCCGCTTCTGCCCGGTGAAGATGCCCTTGTAAAGATTACCGACCCGGCGAGAATACCCGACTTTACCACTGCCTGCAGAAACACTTACAATCTTGTTGATGCGATTGACCGTTCGCTCAACTACATGGCCAAGCCCTCGAGCGAGCAGTTTTTCCCCATGCAGGACATCACGCATCAGGACGTTGTCGAGAGCCTTCGGGCGTTTCGCGATATTGTTACCTCCGGCATGAGCGCAGAGGATATGAACCGCGAGATACGCGCAAGATTTGATGTTTATCAGTCGGTCGGCTGCGACAGCCACGGCACAGTGCTCTTTACCGGCTACTACACCCCTATATTCAACGGCTCACTCGAGCAGACAGAACGTTTTAAATACCCGCTCTACTCCATGCCCGAAGACCTTGTAAAGGATGATATGGGCAATATCCTGGGCCGAAAAACCGCCGGCGGCGGATATGAAGCCTACCCTGACCGTGAGCAGATCGATTCAAGCGGTATGCTTGCCGGCCAGGAGCTGATCTGGATGGAAGACGCTTTTGAGGTGTATATCGCCCATGTTCAGGGCTCTGCGAAAATTCGCCTGCCCAATGGGCGTCTGGTAACCGTAGGCTACGCGGCGACTAACGGCCACGAATACAGGAGTATCGCCCGCGACCTCAGCAATGAAGGCGGGATACCTCTGGACAAGATGAGCCTCAAGGCGATGATTGACTACTTCAAGGCAAACCCCGACCAGGTCTCGAGATACGTCAACCGCAACCCGCGGTATGTATTTTTCCGTGAAACCGAGGGCAACCCGACCGGCAGTATCAACGAGCCGGTAACATACCTGCGGACAATCGCCACCGACAAGACCATATTCCCGCGGGCCTCGGTTGTGTTTATAGACACAAACCTGCCCAGGCTGATCGGTGATTATGTGGATATACTGCCCTTTAAAGGGTTTATGCTTGACCAGGACACCGGCGGGGCTATCCGGGCTGCCGGCAGGTGCGACATCTACCTCGGCGAGGGTGAAAGTGCCGGACTCGTAGCGGGTAAGACCTACGAAGAAGGCTCAATGTATTACCTGATACTCAAATGATTGAGTAAAATTACTCACTAAACCCGGCAAACCTGAAAGGCTTGGATAGAATAGCCCGGGGCAATGCCCTGGAAAACCGTGGCGTGAACCAATCCATCCCTTTCACCGCTCCACCGGAGACGGCGATTTTGTGTCGGGCTGGAAGCCCGGCCTACGTAATATACACATAGGGCGATGCCCCATGCTAAGATATTTCGCACCGTTGGTGCTGCGGGGTCAGACTTTGCTTCGCCCAACCCCGTAGAGAGAATTCACGAATTCTCTAAAAATTGTAACGCAGCCAGAAGTGGAAAACATAAATACAACAATTAAGTGGGTTTATGTTGCAACCTTATTAAAAAGAGACTTCACCCCATTTCGTTTGCCCTACATAATTTCTTTTTTCTTTGGTATCGGCCAGAAAACTTTATCACCTTCTCGGTCATCCCATAATTTTGGGTTTCCATTATAATAATATTTCACAACACCCCCGTCATCAACCATATTATATCCATATGAATATAACTTGAAGCTGTCATTTGTCTTAACCCCAATTTCTCACTTAGGGGTGTAAAACAGGGTTTATGGTAGCGCCCGCGGCGTTGGTGTGTCGCCAAAGGGGGTCTTAATCTTTGACCTGGCTGCTGTATATTTTGGGTGGCTTCTGCAGCGGCAGATCCATGTTCAGGTGGTGCAGTATCAGACGCTGATCTGCCTCGGGCTCGGTGTACCTCTCCATCAAGAGGTACCGACCGTCAAGTGTTTCAAATGTCACATCAAGCATCTGGATACGGCTCATCGTTTCCAGGGCAGCCTGTGCGGTCAGGCCGCAGGCACTCACCCGCAGCTTATGCCGCAATGTCACCTGCAGGCAATAACTTATAAACGCCACAAAGATATGGGCATCAACACGCTCTTCTTTATGGTGATATACAGGGCGAATGCCAAGATCACTCTTGAGTTCTCTGAAAGACTGCTCAACGTTGCACTGCAGCATATACTCATTCCAGAGTGCCTTACCATCCTTGCCCTTCTGATTGGTCCGCAAAAAGTACTTGCCGTCACGATAGATCATATCACGGTATTTCTGCCGGTTTATGTGATACCTGAATTCGCCGGCTTCAATCCGCTCCTTTTGCCCCGGAATATCGAGCTCCATACATCTATAAGCGTTACCGGCCTGCGATTGCAAAGCCCCAAGGCGTTTATAAAAACGTTCATAATTGCGATATCCCTTGAGTTTTTCAAGTCCGTCAAGATATTTACGCAGTTTTCTTTTACGCATGGCCCTCTCCTTTTGCATACGATCCCTGCTCCTGGCAAGGACATAGCATTCGCCCTCTTTTTCGATGTATTTCACATGAACACTGCTGTTTACCTGCTCCCAGTCCTTTTCAGAAAGTTCACTGCTATAATCATCGAGCTGTCTGCGGGGTGTGCCAACAAGATAGCTTATATTGTTCTTACGCATGAACTTGAGCGTAGCTTCCGTTGGTATGCCCCTGTCCATCAGCCAGACCCTGTTGGCCTTGCCGTACATTGTTTCTATCTTGTTGAGCAGGGGTCTTAATGTCGTCTTTTCAGATGTATTTCCCTGAAGTACTTCGTAGTCAAGAGGAAAGCCCTCCGGCGTAACAACAAGGGCTATCAGCACCTGTCTGCAATCACTGCGTCTGTCTTTGCTGTGGCCGAATTCTGACTTGGGATTCTGCTTGCATAGCCCCTCGAAATACGTGCTGGTGATATCATAGAGCAGGATGTCGTACTCAAGGTTGAACATTCCTTGCCAGGTGTCTTTAAGGTATTTGCAAAGTTCGTCTTTGTATGGAAGGATACGGTCAAGACAACGGTAGAGCCTGTTTTTCTCGGCAATCTCAAAATCACAATCAAGGATGGCGTCCATAGCACTCTGGCTGAACCAGTGCTGATGGACAAAGTATTCGGCAGAAGGTTTTATCAGCCTGCTCACCGTAAGCAACTTGAGGACTTTTGAGAATGCGACCGGCGATCTGTCTGTATCAATCCGCTCTGACCAGAAGCGGTCAAAACCAAGCTGATCCCACATCTCAGAAGCCAGCCAGCAATCGCCAAACCTACGCGGTCGTTCCAGTCTCATCTTTGAGATGTTAACCGGTATCGTATCAACATCGTGACAGCTCTGGTTGTCCTGATCAAAAGCAAAAAGGGTTTTGTGTACAGGTTTGTTATCTTCGTTGATTATCTCAATTGATCTCTGCCAGGCCTTCTTTTGAGAGCCGCTGATCTCACCAAGGTAAAGAACCACCTTCTCCACATGCCGATTACCGGAGACCTTCCGCTTCTCAGCAATACTGTAATAGGTGTTGCATTTACCGTTCTTTTTACGCCTGTGCTTTTTCAAATACATACCCAAATTATCGCATAGAAATTCACCTATGCAATAGGGCAGGTCTGTACCAAAGCCAAATCCAGAATCAAAACACCCCTCAAAGGCCAGAAACATCGAAAATATTTTTATTTTTACCGGTTTCGAGACCTAAGTGAGAAATTGGGGTTAATATATACAAAAGGTTCATTACTGAAAGGGTCAATTGGTATCGCGTTTAAATCGCCGCTATCTATAAGTTTACTTAGTGAATCTGGATAATAATTATAATTCGAATGATATCTCAAAATAGCAATTATTAGAGACAATGAGTCTCCATCTGCCCGGCACGCATGGCTCAATTTATGAATTCGAGCTAATGCCGGAGCTATAATTGATACAGTTACATTTCCATCGGTTAGATGATCTGTTTTTTCGACAATGTCGATGTTTTGCTCTTTGAGTTTTGCAGGGCTTTGAGCGGACACAGAATCTGCGTAAGAATACAACTCATCAAGAGCAGATTTAGTTTTGTCACGCCCCGGATGTGTCAATAAATAAAAGACGGCCTTAAAACTGTCTGCTATATCATCTACTTCAATGTCGGTTATCTCCACATATTTAAAACTTTTGAGAAGGCCCGGCCATGTTACATGGATATGCCCCCTCCAAATCCGCCATCTGTGAAAGTACGCTGTAATCCATCATATGCAGTTATTTTACTGAGTTCAAATGTAATACTACAATCCCGGCCAGTATTAATATTCGTATATCTCTCGGATAGATTAGCAAGTTGATACGATGTAAGATTGTATTTATATAACATGTTCCGAATATGTTCTACAGACTTACCTTGCAGTGAAATCCCTGCAAGTTGTTCTATAAGCAGTTTTGGCCCTTCCATCATTAATCGCCCCAGCTTGTAACAAGTTAATAAATCTTTAAACGCTGAGTTAAAATCTCCCTGTTCAGCTTTAATATAAGCACTGTAGAAAAGAAAATCTGACAAATACTGGATGTCCTGGCATATTTTATAGTCGATAGTCCGCATTCCGAAAATAGACGTTTCATAGCTATATGTCTGCCAGAAATGCGGCTTAGCCGCTGCTTTTTCAATCCAGCTAAAAGCCTCTGAAGCATCTTCAATTATTTCTTTAATGACCTGTTTATGTATATCAGACAATTCTGAATAGGGTTCACCCCAGGCACTCACAGTATACTCACTTGCAGAGTTAAAGCTCTGGCCCATCCCGGGAAGTGATTCTGGAATTGTAGTTGTACGTGTAATTTTCAGCTTTTCTTCTGTTAATTCCGGCAGGGCGTCAATCCCTTTTATGATATAGGGAAATGCGTTGAGTGTCTCGTCTTCTGATAACGGGGCTTTTTCGTTAAGTACTTTTACATAATCGATACGAGCTACTGGTTCACCGCTTGTAAGCCACAAGATGTATAAAAGCAAACAGACGAATGAAAGGCCGATTAACTGGAAACTTCGGGCTGCCATTTTCCGCCATAATGGCCGGCAGCGTTTTTTTGCACGTCGCAATAATTTTCCGAGAAGTTTGGGATCGCCGAAGTTTTCTATCAATTCTTTTACGGTTTCCTCTCTTTCCTGCGGGGCGGTTATGCATTCAAGCTCATCCTCAAAATGAGCGACCAGTTCAGCCTGGACTTCTGCACGAACCTTTTTTCGGTAACCCATCTTACGCATGACGTAAAGTATGAATTCTGAAATCTCTTTTGGTGTTTCCTTATTAAGCTTGGGAAGAGTTGTTTTGGGCTTTCTTGTTCTAATGAAACGGATAATTGCACGTAATATATCAATGATCAAACCGGGCACAATACCAAAAATGATAGTAATTCCAAAGATGCTTCCATCCTGACCGCCATCCATAGTCAGCAGCAGCATACTGAAAAAACAGGCCGCACTTAAGATAAGCGTAACTGCGAAAAATTTCAGCAGTTTACGGCCCCTTGTATTGTTATCTATTTTTGTCATGGGCTTGTTTTTTAATATCCTTTCGGAGTTTCGTTAATAAAATTTTGTCAATTTTTCTAAGTCGGGTATTCAGCCGTTCCAGATACGGAATCGAGGCCGGTTCGCAGATGATCTATAGACTGTTTATGTTCTGCCAGATATGCCTTGCCCTTGCTTGTGATGGAGTAGTACCGTCGTTTTCTGCCGTTGGCAGCGGTCTGCCAGTTGGCATTTATAAGCTTTTTTGCCTCAAGGGTGTAGAGAAGAGGGTAAAGTATCCCCTTGCCAAGCGAGAGAATATTCCCACATTTTGATAACGCTTTACTTAACTCGTAACCGCACATCTTGCCGCGTGATAGAATCTCCAAAACCACTTTTGGTGCTCTCCCCTTCAATAGCTGATTTTCTAATTTCATTTTTCCTCATGTTAAAAGTGTTTTTAATAATAGTTTGTCACAAACCGTATATATGTCAAATATTACTTAAATAAAGTTTAAATGAGAATAAAATGTATCAGATTCTTGCATATGGTAAGGGAAAAAATAAAGGATCGAGTCCTCTTTTTATTGCATAAATTTTATATGTCCTTTAATGAAAGTATTTTACATCTCAAACTCTGGTTATGTTTTAAAGTGTTATACATGTCTTTGCTGTATTGGTCTGCCCCGCTTGAGATTCACAGCGGAAGGGAATGTTCCGCTCTGCTATGGGGAGGTATCTGTTTTGTCTTGATTTTTATCCGGGTTTTGCGGCTCGACGGGTGTTTGTTGTTCTGCGTGGTTGAGTTTTCCGCCGGTTTCGTCGGTTGCGTTGGGACTTTTGCCGGTTTTTTTCTCCTTTTCCCGCAACGCCTGCAGCAGAAGAAGCAGAAACTCTATTCTCGGCTCGTCGGGTTTACGCAGCTGCTCAAGGCACCTCTGTGCGGCATAGACGGCAGCTTCCGTAAGCCCCTGAGGCGGATATTTTTCGAACAGCTCACAAAGCCTGTCCGCTCCGGTTCTCATCTTGCCGTTGGCAAACGCCGAAACCGCAGACTGATAAGCGGCTTTGACGTCATCAGTATTGAGGGTATCTGCATGTAGTTTCCGCAATGAGAGCAGAATCCTGGCTGTAGCGGTACCTGGTTTTTTACGCAGGCGCCTGTCCATAAGTATATACAGGTTTTCATTGCCCATTATCTTTGCTATCGCCCAGGCGGCCTCACTGCGGCTGGGCTGATCCTCAAGCTCGCAAAGCAGGTTGAACATCTTATCAATAGCCTCGTTGGCGTGCAAAGCCCCCAGAGCAGAGGCATACGCCAGGCGAAGCCCGTTGTCATCGATCTCATTCATCCTTTGCAGCATAAAGGACTTACTGTCCACATCGCCGAGCCTTCCCAGCGACCTTGCCGCCGCGGCCTGCAACAGCTCATACTCGCTGAGAAGCAGCTCGCGCAGCGGAATTATCGCCGTACGGTCACCCAGTTTCCCAAGCGAACGAACCGCCGAGAGTGCCAGGTCAGGCTGCTCACCCGCGGCGACTCCCAGCAGGGCGTTGATGATATCAGGATGGCTTTTGAGCCGTGCAAGCGAGTTTATCGCTTCATGGCGGACATGGAAACTCGGGTCATCAAGGGCATCAATCAGCTCGTCCATGCTGATCGAGCCGCCGGCGAGACCAAGCCGCTCTGTAATGTCTGCGCGGAAGGTCTCGTCGCCGCCGCGGTGGAACCTGATTATATTACCCAGAGCCGATACCGGATTGCCCTGGAAAAAGATTCCGACAAACTGCTGTGTCGTAAGTCTGCCGTCTGACTGGAGATGTTTAATAACAAACGCCGCGGCAAGAAGTATCAATATAGCCGAGCCGAAAAGAAGCGAATACGAGTCAAAACTCAGCTTCCAGATTGAATACGAAAAATCGCCGGTACTTTCCAGCAGCAGACCTGCCAGCAGCGGGCCCGTACCGGCAAGAAGTCCCGTAACAGCATAGAAGACAGGCATATATGCGCCTTTTTTCTCTTCCGGCACAATGGTATTATACAGATACTGGCCCATCGCGACAAGCCAGCCGATGTTTGAGGCTCCCCCTGCAAATGACATAAAAAACGCCAGAACAGGCGTTGAGGCAGAGCCCCGCGGCAGGAAATACCACAACATTGGAACAAACGCCAGAAGCGCCAGGCTTGTGAGCATTACCGGCCGGCTGCCGTATCGGTCGCAGGCCCAGCCCCAGAGGTAGCTGAGCATGATCGAGCCGGTCATTCCGCCAAGATCAATCCAGACAATAGTGCCGGCCTCTATTCCGGCTACTTCTTTCATATAGAGCGGCAAAAACGAAAACAGCGCCCCGCTGCCCAGCACTCCAAGGCTCACACCGGTAAGGTATTTAAGGTAGAGCCGGTCTTTGAGAGAAGACAAAATCGCCGTAAAGCCGGCATTTTTTCTTTCTGATTCATGTACGGCTGTGCCGCCGGGCAAAAGGTAATAGAAAACCAGCGAAACATATCCCATTAGCAAACCGGCACTTATGAGTATCATAAACCGAGACAGCCCCAGATGCTCAAAGCGGCGAAGGACATAACCGGAAATGGCGAAGGTTGCCATCATGGTCAGCGTTGAGATGATGCTGTTTACAGAGCTGAATTTGCCGCGTATGCTGTTTGGTATAATCTCCTGCGTCCAGGCGACAAATCCGGTTTCTCCGCACGCCCTGCAAATCGCAAACGAAAGGAAAATCCCCATAAACACATAATACGCACCTTGTGTGCCGTATTTGCCGGCAACAAAGGGAACCAAGAGAATCATCGACATTATGAGCGTTCTGGCAAGGCTGAAGGATAAAAACATCTTGCGGTATCCAACCCTGGCGATCAGAGGCCCGACAAATATACCCAGAACCTGGCAAAACGGCATCAGTGATATTATTGTACCTGTCTGGGATTTGCTGAAACCAAGCTCATTGAGAAACAGAATGAAAACCGAGCCGGCAAATGTCAGGATGACGAACACGGAGTTTGTCATTGACGCCGCTACCAGCCAGGGCAGTTTCATAAGTTTTTCGACTTCGGTAAGCCTTTTTACTTTTGCTGACATCGTTTGCTTCTTGTCTTAGCTTAAATTGTAAAATCAACTCCCCCCTCACCGAGGCGGGCCTTAAAGTAAGCCTGTTGTGTTTAGTTCAACATTTAGGATAATAGCAAACATACAATAAAATACAACACGCACTTGACGGTTAAAGGCATATTTAAAAGAAATAGGCTATATTTTTTCAGATTCCGGCTGATAAGCATATGCGAGATTTTCCCTTAGAGCGCGGCGGCGGGTAGATACGCAAGCATTGCGCACCTACAGAGGGCGGCCCGTAAACGCAGGCAGAGCAGGTCCCGATGCAGGCCGGGGCATCTCTACGGGCGGGGTTAAACCTTGTAGTCGTCTTCTGTTATGGCGAGTTTCTTCTCCAGCTCGATCGCTTCGTTGACCTTGAGAACTGTAACCGCGCTCTCGTAGCCTTCTTCGGCGGGGCAGTTGAGCTTTGCCTTGCCTCGGATCGCGTCGAAGAAATTCTCCAGGTGCGGCTGGTGGTATTTCTTTTCCATTGTAACGTTAAAGGTGTATGCCGGCGGCGCGAGTGTCTCACGAACATCGAGAATCGCGTCCGGATCCGCCGCGGCTTCTGCCGGCTCTTCTTCCACGGGTTCGATAAGGATGCCCGCCTTGACCCATTTATCCCACTCGGGGGCGTTTGGCTCACGGTAAACCGCGCCGCGGCCGCTCGATTCGGAGATGCCCAGCGTGCCCATGTCACCCATGAAGGTCTCGTAGTAGCCGTTGTTGCTGTTGGTGGTCAGCGTCTGGTAAAACGCCCTTACCATGCCCTGCTTTGTCGGGTATTCGTATATCGCCATGACGTTGTCGTACCACTCGTGCGTGGCCTTGTCGTAGTAATCCGTGCCGCCGCCGGCGATTACCGAAGAGGGCTTTGCCCCGAGGAACCAGTTGTAAATATCGATTTGATGAGAGCCCAGATCAACTATCGGGCCGCCGCCAAGTCCCTTATACCACCGCCAGTTACGGAACTGGTGCATGCTGTCAAAGCCGTACATGTTCAAAACGGCCTCATCGATCGCCGCCTTCTCCGGCCAGCCCAGGTCGGGCTTTGCCGAGCGGTTCCACTGGCCGTTAATGTTGGTAATCCGTCCCAGAAGGCCGGCTTCCTTGATAATCTTGTCATAGACAAACTGATAACGCGGGTTGCTGCGGCGCTGGTGGCCGATCTGAAGGAGTTTTTCGCTCGAACGGGCGGCCTCAACCATCTTGCGGGCGCCTTCCAGGGTGTTACTCATCTCTTTTTCGCAGTACACATGCAGGCCCGCATTGAGACAGTCAACCGTCTGAGGAGCGTGCCAGAAATCCGGCGTGGCGATGATAACAGCGTCGAGGTCTGTTTCCTGGGCGAGCATCTCCTTGTAGTCGATATAGGTGTTCACATCATGCTTATAAGCCTTGAGAAGACGTGAGACCTTGCGGAGGTTGTACGCCTCCCAGATGTCGCAGACCGCCTTAAAACGAACATTAGGTATCTGGAGACAGGAGTTTACAAGGACGTTGCCCTGTTCGCCGGCTCCGATAAGTGCTACGTTTATATCATTGCTCCCCGCTGCCGCGGCGGATACAGTGCTGATGCGGTTTGCCAATACCAGCCCCGCGCCGGCAATCGCCGAGCCGCGGAGAAAACTGCGTCTGTCGATGTTTCCTGTAATGTTTTCCAGCATTTTTGCTCCTGCCTGGGGCACTTATGTGCCTGGTTAACGAAATGTTATTAAAATATCACAGCTAAAGCCTCAATATGTGCTCATCTGAAAAGTATAAAAACAGTCAAAAATAAAGCAAGAACTTCCTGGCCCTTCGCGGCGATTATTTGGGCGGGATTGCCTTTGGTTATTTTTTCTCGATGTTTAGATTGATAATATTTTAGCATTTTTATATAAATGGTGTATAATATTCGCTCTGTTTGAGATTATTGAACGATATGTTTTAAAAGGATACAGCTGATGAGCTGCACGAAAAACCACATAGATACGATATTAGTAGTTGATGACAATGAACAGAACCTTGAGCTGATACAGGCCTACCTCGAGGACCTCGACTGCCGCACGCTGGCGGCGACGGACGGCGAAGAGGCTATCGATATTGTCAAAGAGCAGATGCCGGATTTGATCCTGCTGGATGTCATGATGCCCAAAATGAGCGGCTACGAGGTCTGCAAGCGGCTTAAGGCAAAGCCGGAAACCACTGATATACCTGTAATTATGGTTACCGCTCTAAGCGAGCTGGGCGATATTGAACGCGCGGTGGAGTGCGGCACGGACGATTTTCTCAGCAAGCCGGTAAACAAACTTGAGCTGCTCACACGCGTAAAAACCATGCTGAAACTCAAAAGCGTTACCGACAAGCTCCAGAAAACCCTTGCTTACTTAGAAGCCCTGCAAATCCAGGCCCCGCAATAGTTTAACTGCCCCGGAATTCTCCGTCTAACGCCCGGTCAGGCTTAGAAACTCTCTACGGTCTCGACGACGGCCCTTACATTTTCCAGCGGTATGTCGTAAAACAGATAATCGCTGGCGCCGACCATGTGCTTGCGTCCCTTTGTCGCTTCCAGCACCACCAAAGTCGCCTCTTTGACCTCATCAACGGTGCCGTTGAGCAGGATATCGAGGCCGATATTGCCGCGTGTGCACATCTCGGACGGCAGTATTTTGCGGGCATCAGCGAGACTCTCGACATTACCCACCGGCGGCGGCGAAAGCGTCTCGAACAAATCTATCCCCATGCGGTTATACAGCCCCATATCCAAAAACGGCTGAACCGGCGAGCAGATATGCGTATAGGCGAGTTTGCCCAGCGAGCGGATAAAATCAGTCAAAACCTTCGAGTCGGGTATAAGAAAATCCTCATACAGACCGGGCGAGAGCATCTCGGAGCCGGGCCCGCCGAGGAATACAAAGTCCGCGTCGGCGCGGAAAACCGCCTTGCAGATTTCCATGTTGATATCAAGCAGATAATCACAGCACCTGCGGTATTCATCGTGATGCAGCATCGCCAGCATGACCAGATTCTCCACCGTCGGCAGCCCGAAAAGCTCAAACGGCTGCATGTTCCACTGCACCGATACCGGCCCGTGCGGCTGGAGTTTCGCCAGGTCGGCCCCGAGGCTGTCCGTGATATAATCCAGATTCGCGGCGTGCTGGTCGGCGTACCAGCGGACAATGTCGAAGGCCCTGGTCTCGTCCGCCGAGCTTACAGGGTACTTCAGCGGCACAAAACCCTGTTTGGGTACCTCGTGGCCCTTCCAGTACAGCTCGCCGTAAGGCGTAGTGAGCCACTGCTCCACGACACGCTCGGTCTCGCGGTTTTCGGTTTTGGTCTTGCGTTTGAGGGCGGGATTTCCGCCGGCGGCATCGGGCAGGCCGACATTAAAAAGCGGGTATCCGCCGGCCAGCTCATACGCCCTGATCAAATCGTCGAGAGTTGTCTCGGAGTTCCAGCGTTTGCCCGCCAGCTTGGTATCAAAGCCGGCACCGGCTCCTATCTGCATTGAAACAAAGGGCTTATCTCCGCCGTGGTTTACATAGTGGATAAATTCTTCTCTCGCTGACATCTGTTGTCTCCGCAATCTACTGCCATTATTAAAATATACCGGATTCGAATATCCGGTCGAATAGTTCGCATAATACCCGCCCGCCGGATTACAGTCAAATGTAAAATGCACCAAAGAAGTAGTTTTTACATTATCCCCGGCAATACGTTTGCGGGGTGTTATGGTAAGAGTTCAAACTTTAGTTTGTTTATCCTTGTAGAGACATTTTACGGGAGCCTCTTAAATATTTACAGGAAAAGATTTTAGAGCGTTGAGAGACGTATGCAATACGTCTCTACGGGAGCCCGCTTCAAAGAAAAATCAATTAGGATGTTGACTTCACGCCGCGGACAATATTATAATATCTCCCTGGATGTCCCAATAGCAGGGAACCGATAGCGGCAGGGCGGATGCCGGTTGTTTGGTATCACGTCCGCCCTGTACGTGGAAATCTGTTTTCAAAGCGAAAACAGGCAGAGGAATTCGCTCAAGAGCGGCTTCCTCTTTTTTTACGGGCAAACGAGAGACACCGATTTTCATGCCGGCTCAAATGATACCCCCCTGGCCGGCAGCTGTTTGTTTATTATTATATTAATAGATATTTAAATATAACAGTAGTAATAATAGTCGCTGTTAGATTGTTATGTTTCGTACACGAAAGTTCGTAAAATTACTGTTAGCGGAATGTTAGCACAGAAAGTTATGCACAAATTTTGTGGAAAACCTGTTGAGAAGTCTGTTCCCAATACCCCTCTAATATAACAGGAGTTTAAGAGTTATCGCAGATAACCTGCCGCGGCTGTTACATTCTGGAAAATTTGTAACAGCCCTGCCAACAGCTTATCCACGAAGTTTGTAACATTTCGGTAACAGTTTTTCCACAAAAAACACCCGCCTCACCGCCGCGAGAGAGGGGATTTGTGCAAATGTCAGTCTTTTACTCTCTTTCCCGCGGCAGCGCTGGCCAAAAGCAAAATGAGAGCCGATTTAATCCCCTGATAACTGTATGACATCTAATAACTCCCCGCCGCGGCTGTGTGCTACTTATAGTATCGTAGATTTTGAGCAGGAAATCCATACCATGAATTATACCACTTATAGTGTGCAATCGTGAGCGCTTTCTGCTCAGGAAATATTTTAAAGAAAGAGTTTTTATGGAATCAAATATTTTAAAAACATTCGGCAAAAATGTCCGTGAACTCAGACTCTCTAAAGGCTGGTCCCAGGAAGAACTCGCCAGAAGATGCGACCTGCATAGAACCTATATTGGAAGCATAGAGCGCCACGAGCGAAATGTAAGTTTAATTAACGTCGAGCTGATTGCGAAAGCTCTGGATGTAAAGATTTGTAATTTGGTTGAAGATTGATATGAGTGGAAATGTTGCAAACAGAAAAAGACTGATATCCATAACAAAAGGCAATATAAAAAATGGTCATATCTATTTGAGTGGTCATCATGATTTTTTCCCTAAAGAATGTTATGGAAAATCTAATCAAAAAGCAGGACAAGGCAAACTCTTAAATTTGTTTTTGGACGGAATAGGGGACACTGTACAAACAGATATCTCGATCGATAGAAACGGCAATCCGAGAAATTTTTTTAGAAAAAGGGATTGGGTGGCGCGTTTCTTTCAAAAATATCGGATTCAGGAAGGAGATGTGGTTGCCATAGAAAAAATAGGACGGTATAGCTACCGTTTGTATCCCTTTGAAACACAGAATATGAGAACTGGCGCAGAGGTTTCGCTGCACTGGCCTCCCTTAGACCCTCGCAAACCTACGGCGATAGATTTATTTGCAGGCTGTGGAGGCTTTTCATATGGTTTAAAACAAGCAGGCTTTGAGAATTTATTATCTGTTGAGTGGGACAGTGCTTGTTGTGAAACATTTAAAAAGAATATCAGCTCACGCATTTTGAACTGTGCTATTCAAGAAGTCGTCAATTTCCCGGAATGTGACCTGCTTGTTGGGGGGCCTCCGTGTCAAGGCTTTAGTAACCTGGGTGAAAAATTGCCTAATGACCCACGACGCCAACTGTGGAGGCACTTTATCAGGGCTGTAAAAGAAGCATATCCTTTGATTTTTATTATGGAAAATGTTCCCCCGATCATAAAATCTCAAGAATATCAGGAAATACTAAAAGAGTCACAAAAGTTAGGCTATATAATAGAGGGTCGTGTATTGAACACAGCTTTTTACGGTGTGCCCCAACAAAGAAAAAGGGCAATTATTATCGGTAGCCGGATAGGCCCCCCGGCGTTCCCCAAACCGACACATATTGACCCTAATGAGAAAAATCTTTACAATACCGAGTTGCCTCATTGGCGCACAGTCCAAGATGCAATCGGCGATATGCCGCGTAAACCAGACGGCCATAATTGGCACATAGGCAGAAACCCAACAGCAAAATCACAGAAAAGATATAGGTGTATTCCGCCTGGGGGGAATCGATGGGATTTGCCACAGGAATTGATGCCCGAATGCTGGAAACGCAAAACAAAAGGTGGAACAGACTTATTTGGTCGGCTTTTTTGGGATAAGCCGTCTGTAACGATAAGAACGGAGTTTTACAAGCCGGAAAAAGGTAGATACCTTCATCCTGTTGAACATAGACCTATTACTCACAGAGAAGCAGCCAGGCTCCAGGGATTTGAAGATAGTTTTGAGTTTATAGGGAAAAAAATCGAAGTTGGGATACAGATAGGCAATGCAGTGCCTCCGCCTTTTGCCTGCCAAATAGGTTTAACTGTAAAAAAACAAATCGACAATTGGAAGCGGAATCAAAATGACGTTAGAAAAAGCCAGTTATGAACAACAAGTAGAAAATCTAATCGCTGAAGCAGAGGCTCTTCTTTCAAGTTACAAACAGCAATGGAAAGGGCTTTCTTGGCGTGAGAAAGTGTTGTTACTAGTGGATTTAAATATACCCATATCAGACTTGGGGGTCTATTCTAATTATAGAGTAGCAAATCTTGCTGCAAGAGAGAGGCTTCGTTTATATTTCATAGAACATGTCGGGGAAATAATTCATAAAGAGGAACTTCGTGTTGTAAGTGGTATATCAGAGTTTGGGCGTAGGGTTCGCGAATTGAGGGTTGAGGATGGCTATAAGATTATTACCGGTGTCGGTGATAGTGGAGAGTTTTTGGGACTAACCCCGGAAGAATATAAACTCTTAGACAAGGAGCCGGACCTGAATGCTGCGCACAGATGGCACATCGCAAATAGGATTAAAAGAGAAACAAAAGGAGGCAGTCAAGCAAAAATTCTTTGTTTTCTGAAAGAATTTGTTGGGAAAGTGGTGACTAATGATGAGTTGTATAATGTCTCAGGTGCGAAGGAATTTGGCAGAAGAGTCAGGGAGCTAAGAACGGAAGAAGGCTATGCAATATCAACCAAATTTACAGGTCGCCCTGATTTAAGGGTTGGGGAATATGTCTTAGAATCTCTAAATCGAGTAGCAGATCCCCATGATCGGAAAATACCTTACGAGGTACAAAAACAAGTCTACGAAAGGGATAATAATACATGTAGGCTGTGCGGCTGGAATCATCATAAATGGACAAAGCAGGATCCGAGAATTCTCGAATTACACCACATTCGGGAACATGCAAAGGGAGGTCAAAACTCATTAGACAATGTTATTTTGCTTTGCAGTAAATGTCACGACAAGGTTCATGCAAAAAAACTTTCAGTACCAGATAATATTTTAGATTAAAAATATGGCTGACACATTATCACAACAAGATAGATCCAAGTGTATGTCGGCTAATAAAAACAGTAATACAAAACCTGAAATGCTTGTTAGGCGGTTGGTGTTTTCTCTGGGTTACAGGTACCGTTTACATAACCGGAAGTTGCCGGGGTGTCCGGATCTGGTTTTTGCCGGACACAAAAAAGTCATCTTTGTGAATGGTTGTTACTGGCATAGGCACAATTGCAAAAAAGGTAAATCAACACCCCAAACACGCCAAGAGTTTTGGGAAACTAAATTTAAACGAACGGCTGAACGGGATAAAGAAAATATAAAGCTTTTGGAAAAAAAAGGGTGGAAAGTTTTGGTTATTTGGGAATGCCAGATAAAGAAAGATATTAAAAAGGTGCAAGAAAAAATCGTTAAATTTTTGGGTTAGCGCCATGCGGGACAAATATATAGCATACGCTTACGGGACGAACCGAGCAGGTAGCAATAAAGCGAATTCCTATGTGAACGCCTTAGACTATCTCCGTGATATTTTTGCTTCCTCGAATTGTGAGTTTCGCGGTTTGAATGTTTGGCAAGTCACAGATGCCGGTAAACTAACAGATTTGTATCATTTTATCTTAGAGCAGCAAAGGCTTGGCACTGACGGAATATTCAGAGAGGGCAAACGGTCGAGTTACTGGAAAAATCGGTTTTACTCGGCAGCAATAAAAAATTATGTTGAGTTTTTGGTAGAGTACCGGTTTGAGGAAAAATTAGATAGTGTTTGCCGCAGTCACTCTGACGGCAGGGCCTTATCAAACGAGCTTATAAAACAAAGAGTAGAGAACATTGACGCTTTGATACGGTGCGACATTGAAAAGGAAGGCAAGGACGTTGAGGCGACTGTAAAGACAAGGCTCAATCAGAATTACTTTAGGAAAATGGTTCTGGGCAATTATAGCCATCGCTGCTGTGTTACCGGATTGCCGATACCGGCGATTCTACGTGCTAGTCATATTGCATCTTGGGCCGAGGATAAGAGCAACAGGTTAAACCCGTCAAACGGATTGTGTTTGTCCGCGACTTATGACGCGGCGTTCGATAAACATCTGATTAGTTTTGACAAGAATTATCGTTTGCTTTTGAGTCCGGCGATAGAGACTTATGCCGGTAAGGCCTATGAAAGCTATTTCAAAAACCTTGCGGGGAATTCGATGTCATTGCCAAAACATTTCCTACCAGATGTAGAGCTTTTGCGTAAACATCGAGAGATCACCATGGAACAGAAACATCCCTGTGATCCGTGAGTGCGGGTTTGTGTTAATTACGGGACATCGACGTTGTCGAAGATTGTCTGTATAATATCTTCGCTGGTTTTTTCCTGTGCTTCTGCTTCGTAGCTGGGGATCACTCTGTGGCGCAGTACGTCCATACCGATACTCTTTATATCCTGGGGCGTTACATATCCGCGGCCTCGTATAAAGGCGTGTGCCCGCGCGGCGATAGTCAGTGCGATAGTGGCACGCGGCGATGCGCCGAAGTTAATCATCGCGGCTAACTCGTCTATACCGTAGGCCTTCGGGTCGCGTGTGGCGAAGACCACATCTACGATATAGTCCTTTATCTTCTCGTCCACGTATATCGAATCGACCACCTCGCGTGCGGCGATGATGTCGTCTGGGCTGATGACCGGATTGACACTGATATCTACGGACGTGGCCGACATGAGATCGAGTATCCTGCGTTCTTCGTCTTTGCTGGGGTATTCGATTTTTATCTTGAGCATAAACCGGTCAAGCTGCGCCTCGGGCAGCGGGTATGTGCCCTCCTGCTCGATAGGGTTCTGTGTGGCGAGCACGAGAAACGGCCGCGGCAGGGGGTAGGTCTGCTCGCCGATAGTAACCTGCTTTTCCTGCATGGCCTCGAGAAGTGCGCTCTGTACCTTGGCCGGTGCGCGGTTGATCTCGTCGGCGAGTATAATATTGGCGAAAATCGGCCCCATGCGGGTTATGAACTCGCCGTCCTGGACACGGTAAATCTGTGTGCCGGTAAGGTCAGCGGGCAAAAGGTCGGGGGTGAACTGAATCCGCTGGAACTTCGAGCTTAGAGCGCCGGCCAGTGCGGTAACCGCGGTGGTTTTTGCCAGCCCGGGCACGCCCTCGAGCAGAATGTGCCCGTTAGAGAGCAGGGCGATCAGCATCCGCTCAAGCATGTACTGCTGGCCGACGATAACCTTGTCAAGCTCGGCCATCAAAATCTTTACAAAACTGCTCTTTTGCTCTACAAGTCTCGTTATCTCGCTTATGTCAAGTGCCATCTGTTGTCTCCAAAAACATTACCATGAAGTTATCCAGAATAATCAAGTCTATATTAGTAAGCAATATTTTTAAATAAGAAAATCCGCAGATTACGCAGATTTTCGCTGATTATTTTTCGCAGGTCGGGCTTCCAGCCCGACACAAATCCAATCCCCCCTTCTTTAGAGGGGTGCCCGAAAGACGGGGTGTTTTGCACGCTGAAGCGTGTACTCTTACTAAGTAGGTCAACCGTCCCCGGTTGACATTGAAACGGCAAGCGGGGACGCTTGCCCTGCTTAGCTTCTAATTATCAGACAGGATTAATTTTTTATTAACCATGAAGCTATTGAAGAAATTGAAGTTTTTATTATATCTTTTCTTCATGTCCTTTATGCTCTTCATGGTAAATTTAAATCATGTAAATCATGTCTAATTTATTTATCTCAAATCTCAAACTGAGCAAATTCGTGAATTTGCTCTACGCTGCGGCATTTGCCTATACTAACCGCTCCATAATTCTTCACTTGTTTAGCAATATTATCAGAATGAGAAACAAGTGAAGAACGGCTCTGACTGCCTTCTGCCTAATGCCTAATGCCTGTCTTTACTTCCTCGTTTTGCGTTCGGCTCTGCGGCGGTCTGTCTCTTTGAGCAGACGTTTTCGCATTCTGATATTGTGCGGCGTAATCTCCACCAGCTCATCGTCCTGGATATATTCGAGTGCCGCCTCGAGGCTCATAATCCGCGGCGGGCGCATCCTTGCGGATTCGTCCTTGCCCGAGGCACGCATATTGGTAAGCTGTTTGGCGCGTGCGGCGTTGACCTCGATATCGTTATCCTTGCAGTGCTCGCCGACAATCTGGCCCTCATAGACCGCGTCGCCGCTTTTGACGAAAAATATGCCGCGGTCAAACAGCGAGTCAAGAGCATATGCCGTCACCTGTCCCTGCTCGAGTGCGACCATAACACCCGCCTGCCGCTGGGGTATGCTGCCTCGCATAGGCTCGTAACGGTCGAAGGTATGGTGCATTATCGCCCTGCCCTGTGTGGCGTTGAGCATACGGGCGTGCAGGCCGAAGAGCCCGCGGGAGGGGATTCGGAACTCCATCCGCACAAAATCGTCCTCGCCGCCCTTTATCTCCATGCTTACCATCTCGCTGCGGCGGTCGCCCAGCAGGCTCATCACAGAATTCTGGCAGTCTGTCGGGCATTCCACCACAAGATTTTCTATCGGCTCCTGTCGTATTCCGTCGATCTTGCGTATAATGACCTCGGGCTTGCCCACGCATACCTCATAGCCCTCGCGTCGCATGTTTTCCAGCAGAATTCCCAGGTGCAGCAGCCCGCGGCCGGAGACCTTGTATTCCTCGCCGGTGTTTCCCGGCTCAACACGCAGGGCGACGTTGGTCACAAGCTCCTTGTCGAGGCGGTCTTTTATATTGCGGCTGGTAACGTATTTGCCTTCTCTGCCGGCAAACGGCCCGTCGTTTACACGGAAGGTCATCGTCATTGTCGGCTCATCGACCGATATCACCGGCAGGGCGCTGGGTTTATCCGGACAGGCGATCGTGTTTCCGATATCCACCGGATCCAGCCCCGCGATCGCGCATATATCGCCGGCCTGTACAATATCAACCTCCGCCTTGCCCAGCCCGCTGAACTGGTAGAGCTTGACCACTTTCTGGAGTGTGTGTTTACCCTCGTTGTCGATGACGGTAACCGCCTGCGCCTCGCCTATCCGGCCGGCAAATACACGGCCGATAGCGATTTTTCCAACGTAATCCGAGTAATCAAGTGTGGTTACAAGCATCTGAAGCGGCTCTTCGGGGTTGTCTTTGGGTGTCGGCACACTGTGTATAATCGCGTCATAGACCGGCTTCATGTTGTCGTTGCCGTCGTTCATGTCTCTTCTGGCCCAGCCGTCTCTGGCAGAGCTGAACACAACCGGAAAATCCAGGGCGTCATCGTCGGCGTCGAGCTGAACAAGCAGGTCGAACACCTCTGTTACGACATCGTCCGGCCGCGAATCAGTTCGGTCGGCCTTGTTGACAACCAGCACCGGCTTTAGATGATTTTCCAGCGCCTTGGACAGAACAAACCGTGTCTGGGGCATCGGCCCTTCAAATGCGTCAACCACCAGCAGAACGCCGTCGGCCATCTTCATGACACGCTCGACCTCGCCGCCGAAATCCGCGTGGCCGGGGGTGTCGATAACGTTTATCTTGTATTCGCTGCCGTCCTGGTCGGTGTAGTCGATCGCGCAGTTTTTGCTCAGGATCGTTATCCCCCGCTCACGCTCAATCGGGTTTGAGTCCATTATAAGATTATGCTGGCCGCCGGCGAGCTTGTCCAGCTCGGCATCACGAAACATGCCGCTCTGGTAAAGGAGCTGGTCGAGAAGCGACGTCTTGCCGTGGTCAACGTGCGCTATTATCGCGACATTGCGAATATACTTTGTGTTCATTGGTTTCCTGTTAAAAATTAGTCTAAAGATAAAAAGAGCCGGTATTATGCAGAATTATAAGCGTTTGTACAGCTTGAGACCATTATTTAGTAAAGATAAATTCACCCAGCGGGAAATTTTCCAAATCCATTTAAATTGCAAAACATGTAAAAAATTGCACTATGTATTGTTCTGAACAGCTAAAAACATTATTCAGCTCAAGTTATCTAACATTTGCAATATTTTCAATTTTTTCTATAGCTTCTGCTATATGATAAAGATACAATTTGTCGCCTGTCATAGTGGTACCGCTTCTTTAAGCACATTTTCTTTAATTAAACTGTATAATGCGTTCTCGTTGACAACATCAACCTCGACACCAAGAAGCTCCTTTACGTCATTCATGAAACCAATCCTGTCAAGCAGGGAGCCGTCCGGCTGTAAAGTGACCAGTAAATCAATATCGCTGTCATCAGAAGCCTCATTTCTGGCATACGAGCCAAAAACGCGAATGTTATCTATCTTATGAACCTTGGCAGACTTGTATATCTGATCTCGTTTTTCTTTTATTTTTTCAAGCGATGCCATGATAACCTCAAGACAAAACCCAACGGGTGTTTAAAACTTAATTTTTTATTATCTTACCACAAAACCGCGGCTAAATCCAGTTTTTTGGATTAAATCTCGGCAGTAAACGCATTTCGAAGCCAAGTATTAAAGAGCCGAATGTTGGCCAATACGTAGAGACGTATTGCATACGTCTCTCTCAACGCTCTAAAATTCTTTCCTGCAAATAGTTAGAAGGCATACGCAAGCCGTTTCGCCGAGGTTTTCCGTATGAATTGTTTACCCTATTCTGTTGTCACAGATCGAGAGACGCATGCAATGCGTCTCTACGGGGGGCTTTACAATAATAAATGTTGCAGAACCGGCAGTATGTTTTCAGTATTTAGCCTGAATCTGTTTGTACTGCCGCAAATTCGGGTGATATTTGGCTTGAAAAACGAATTATTTAGGGTAAATTATCGCATACGGATATTTGTTTAGATTTCGGAGATTCACTAATGAGCAAAATCAAAGAAGCCCCTATATCGGAAAAAATCGTAGATTCAGCCAGGGGCGTTCATGATAAGATAATAAAATCCCAGAAGCCGACCATGAGTGCTCCCGTCCGGTCACTCTCGAATGTAAAGTACCACCAGGAAAAAGGTTACTTCGAGATGAAGGGCAAGAGCAAACTGCGTACCCTGACCGTGAGCACGGTTAAGAGTTTCGCCCAGACACTCAAAATGATGGCTCTTTCTAAGGAGCTGATCGACGAGAACAACATGGCGACCAAAAGGGAGGCGTACTATATATCGAAGAACTGGGGCAAGGCCGGCTTTGCCGAGCAGCCCGAATCCGATACTATAATGGACGATATCGAGGCGATGTTCATGGTCAACCGTGAGCAGCTGCGTTTCGCGCCGGAAGAAAAAGGCGGAGCGGTTGCCGGCAGGCTGATAGTTTTGGATAAAGACTTAGACGGCAGTGAGTTAAAGATTGACTGCACAAAATTCGGCTCGGGGGCGTATTCGATCCCCGTTGACGTTGAGGGTCTTGGCTTCAAGAGCAAAGCGAAGTTTATCCTGGCGATAGAAACCGCCGGCGCGTTTCAGCGTCTTCTAAAATGCGGATTCTGGGATACTTCAAACTGCATATTGATCAGCATGGGCGGCGTGCCGACACGCGCCTGCAGGCGTTTCATACGAAGGCTTGCCGATGAGCTGAAAATCCCGGTTTACGCCTTTGTCGATGGCGATCCGTACGGGTATTTCAACATCTACAGAACGCTGAAAGTCGGCTCCGGCAACGCGGCGCATATCAACAGGTTCTTCTGTGTTCCGCAGGCGAGCTTTCTCGGTGTAACTCCACAGGATATAATAGATTATGAGCTTCCAACGCACCCGCTCAAAGAGGTTGACATAAAACGCGCCAAGGATGCTCTGAAAAACGATCCGTTCGTAAAATACCACAAACCCTGGCAGGCGGCAATAAACCAGATGCTCAAGATGGGTGTGCGTGTTGAGCAGCAGGCGTTCGCAAAACACAGCCTCAGCTTTGTGGCTAACACCTACCTGCCCGAAAAAATCAATAATTCCAAGAAATTCCTGCCCTGACCGGAATTTTTATTCACAAAACCAGGTGCATAAGAAACCGGTAGAGACGCGATGGGTGCGTTTCTACCGGTTAAACTTATATATTATCAGTCTTTACATTCTTTGTCCGATGTGAGTTTTTCCAGCGTGGGCCGCAGGGTGTTTGTCCAGACGGTGTAGCCTTTTTCGTTAAGATGCAGGCGGTCGCCAAGAAACAGCTCATCATTAGGCTTGCCGGACTCATCAAGAAGACAGGTTGCAACATCTACATAATGGAAATTGTCAAACTTGCCGCAGTGAGCCTCTATAAGCGCGTTAGCGGCTTTCATCTGAGGCCAGACATTCCATCGTGAGCCGCTGGGCTTGATTGAGAGGTAAACCACCTGTGCATCGGGGGTGTATTTTTCGCAAAGGGCCTTGAATTCCTTGAAATCCGCGAAAACCTTCTCCGGGCTGTTGCCGGCAGTAATGTCGTTATCGCCGACGTAGAGACATATCACCTTTGGGTTGTAAGGAGCCGCGATACGGTCGAAGAAATAGTTCACCGCGGGTGTCTGGCTGCCGCCGAAACCGCGGTTTATAACCTTGAATTCGGGGAAAAAGCGGGCTGTCTGCCAGCCGCGTGCTGATGAGCTGCCCAGAAAGAGGACTGCATCGTCCGGCACGGAATTTTTCGCATCCCAATCCATAAACGCTTTGATATCCTTACCCCAGCGTTTCTCTTCTGCTTCATTGACCTCCCGCTCGCTCAGACCGTTTGAGACAAAAGCGGCCAGGAGTATTAAAAGTACACATTTTTTGATCATTTAATCACCTCGAAAAAAAGTTTATCAGATGTCAGCGGCGAAACCCCGGTTCTAAGCCGGTATTTACGCCTGTTTTATGTATCAAAAAAAGGTGTCAGACACCTTTAAATTTTTATATACCTTTAACTATTTGCAGGAAAAGATTTTAGAACGCATATAGATGTAAGCATTGCGTCTATACGGGGTATTGGCGGCATATTTTGGCAGGCCCTATCGGAGATGTTTGTCCGCAAAATCCATATATCGCTGCCAGTCGTATTCTGTCAGGTCATGTTTGCCGTCTCTGATGTGGTAGCCGAGATGCCCGTTCTGGATCGGGGTATTGAGCGGCGGCATCTGTTCGGCTCCGAGCCCCTTTAGCCCCATAAGCTCCCATGCCGGCGAGGCGTATTTTGCCGATAGAAACTCACCCCGCGGGTCAGCCCATAAGTCCTGGTCGGCACTGGCAATATATGCCGGACGTGGTGCGATTAGTGCTATAAGCATGTGCTGGTCAACCGGCAGCGAGCTTTCATTGCCGTTATATTGTTGGAAGTTTTCGCAAAACCAGTGCGGGAAACGCGTGTTAATCCTTTTGAGTGCTTCTCCGTAGCACCTTCGGCTCAGTGCCGCCCCGCCGCAGCCGGAATTGTTGGAGATTACCATGGCGAATCTTTCGTCGGTCGCTCCGGCCCAGAGAGACGTTTTGCCGAGACGCGAGTGGCCGAGCACGGCGATTTTTGTGTGGTCGATGTCGCTGTCAGTTTCAAAATAGTCCATCGCACGGCTAAGTCCCCACGCCCAGGCGGCGATTGTGCCCCAGGAGTCCGGATCTCTTTTGCCGTCGGCGGGGTTGTCAAAGAGCGGATGAACGCCGTTTTTAAAGCCATCGTGATAATCAGGGTCGATATCGCCGCAGTAAATGGTCGCAAAGCCGTAGCCGCGGGCAATGATTGACTCAACCGGATACCGCTGCGAACGTTTCCCCCGTGAGGCCTCGTTTGCTTCTTCACCGTTTGGAATCCAGCTTTCTGTGAGCCTGACAGCCGGGTCATCGCAGACTGTGTGGTTGCCGCGGAAGTTCAGCAGCAAGAACAGCGGCACAGGTTTTTCGGCTTTAGCGGGCAGATAGATTAGAACATCCATCCCGGGCCCGTCATCGTTTTGTGTGAAACTTACGCGCACCTGTTTGCGCAGGGCGGTAGAATTCAGTGCGGTGCTGCTCTTTTCAAACACATTGAATTTCAAGGCGTGCGGGCGTTTGGGTGATTTGCCGAAGACATGGGTTTCAAAAAGCTCCAGTATCTCGCCGCGGCGTTTTGTCTTCCATATTTGGGCGGTCATTTTTTCTTTGCCCCGGGTATCGAACAGCTCGGGCAGTTCATAATCGGGCACATCGGATTCCCGGTATATTACGCCGTCCTTGCGGGCAAGCAGCTTTTGAACCAGTGTCGCATCTGCCTGCCAGGTGTTCGGGGGTGCGGGTTCGGCGTCATCTCCGCGGACAGTAAGTATTGATGCGGCAATTAGTAACAACAGAGAAAGTGTATTGAATGTTATCTTCATTTGTTCAATCCAGCCAGGTTTTTATTTGTTATATGGTTATCCGGCGAGTCAACATGCGGCCTGCCCTGCAAAATTTGCAATCCTATAGCCGCTAATATTATACGACAAACAGGCTTCATGTCAATATAACAGGCTTCATGTCAATATAATCAGTTACAGGTTGAACGCATCGGGGTGTTTTGGTAAGAGTTCAAACTTTAGTTGTATCAAAAAAAGGGGTCAGACACCTTTGAATTAATATTCCTTTTAAATATCTGCGGGAAAAGATTTTATAACGATGAGAGACGTATGCAATACGTCTCTACCGGGTTGGAGCAAAATCTTGAATTTGCTCTGCCAAGGCTTCCATCAAAAATTTACACATAATATAATATTGTTTCTATTAAAAATTGCGCTTGACAATCCGGCGGGTGAGTATTATAATTTCACAGGATCATTCGGGAAAAATGATCCGGAAAGTTTAACAGGGAAATAAACGGAAAAGACCATGGAAGCGGGCTTTTTTTATACACTGCTTTGAGTTGCGTTTTTGATTTGAATCACAAGCCGCTTTCGAGGGTCATTTTCAAAAGTAAAATTGGGAAATCTGCTCCGCCGCGGGATGAATATCCAGGGAAAACGCGCCGGCAGTTCTGCTAAAAACGCAGAAAGGGAAAAAAATGAGAGAAAAAAAGAGATTTTTTTACGCAGCTCTAATCGTAAGTCTTTTATTCACAACATTTTCAAACGCACGTTTTGATAACGGGAGATTGTACCATCATGAAGGTACTGTTGAATATGGTGTGGTTCCATATGGTATTCCCGTTACAGGATTAGCAGTAGGTGCTACATACACAGGAACTGATTTGGCTAGCCTTGAGGACGATATTGGCTATATTAGAATTGCATTTTTAAGTAGGCCTAGTTCCTTACGGATAATGTACTTTGAAAATGTTGACATAAACACTACCTACATACACGAATTTAAACAACAAGAGACAATATCGGATACCAGTACCATAAAGCTTAATACAGTTGGGGATGATTATACTAAGTGGACTGAGTTTGAATTATCAACCGAATTTGCTGTGAGCGAACAAGCCACTTCCATAACGATAATGTATGAATTGTATTTTGATGAGGGAGATTATTGGGTACAATGTATAGATACCGATATGACAATCACGCCAAGACCCGATAATAGAAACCCGGGTGGTGATGTGATGTATTATAATACGGGGGGGATAATACCAGGATGGACGACTCTTTATGAAGCTACTTCTCCTAATGATACGCATTCAGCTAACTGGTGTATCGAGGTGGTAGCCGTTCCCGAGCCGGCGACGGCAGTTATTCTGGTTTTTGGCGGGCTGTATTGCCTGCGTAAACGGTAAGTTTCGGTTATAAAAAATTCTAATTTAATCTTTATAACACTTGTTGCTTTTTTTCTAATTTTGAGTACAATAAGCGCAATATATTGTATTTGTATCTAAATGTACCTAAACAGAGGTGTTTATGAAGATTAAATTTAATCGTTCAGTACTCCAGGAAGCATTGGGGCTGATAGCGACAGTGGTGCCGCTGAAGACACCAAAACCGATTCTCCGCTGTTTTAAGATCACGGCGGAAAACGATGCGGTTTTAATAAGCGCGACCGACCTTGAGGTTGGTATAACCTGCAAGATAACCCATGCCCAGGTAGAGGAGCCCGGCAGCGCGGTTCTGCCCGCTGATAAGGCCAATTCCATTGTCCGTGAGAGCTCGGATGATGTACTGGTTTTCGAGGATTCCAGCGAGGATATGAGCATAAACATCGAAGGCCAGGACAGCCGCTACACTATCTACGGCCACGATATCGATCAGTTTCCTACCGTGCCCAATGACACCGGCGAGACGGCGTTTGATATGAAGCTGGGCGTTCTGCAGATAGCCATCGAGCAGACTGTGTTTGCCTCGGCCAAGCAGAGCACGCGGTATTCGCTCAACGGGATTCTCTGGGAGCTCGAGGATAAAGTGCTGACAATTGTCGGCTCTGACGGAAGGCGTCTGGCAAGGTATCAGACCAGGCTGGATAACGTGTATGAAGCTGCGGGCGAGGAGCAGGTACGGGTTATTGTGCCTACGAAAACTATGGGGCTGATAGACCGGATCGGCGCTGCCCCGGACGAGGTTGTCTCGGTCGGTTTCAGGAACAACCAGATCGTTCTCAGCTGCGGCGGCGTGGTGATCAGCTCGAACCTGGTCGAAGGGCGTTTCCCGCGTTACCAGGATATAATCCCCGACGACTGCGACAAGACGCTCACAGTTGATACAGATGTTCTTCTAAGTGCCGTACGCAGGGCGTCGCTGCTTGTAAGTGCCGATTCAAAAGGGATTAAGGTTACTTTAGACGATGGTATAATGATTATTTCCGGCCGCTCTCCCGAGACTGGAGATGCCCAGATCAACCTGCCGGTAGATTATACAGATGACCAGCTGGTCATCGGCTTTAACCCGCAGTACCTTATCGATGTTCTTCGGGTAGCGGATCAGGACCAGGTAACCCTGGAGTTTAAAACCTCCGACAGGCCCGGTGTGGTCAAGCTCGGATCGAAGTATATTTATATCATTATGCCGACAGATATTTAAACCCGCTGAGGTGTTGAGAGTCTCTGTTTAGGCGGCTTTTAATGAGTGACGATTTTGAAAAAGCCCAGAATCAGCTTAAATGGCTCAGGCAGCAGCAGAAACGCAGGCCGCCAGCCAGGAAGCTGGATAATATCCTCTCGGGATACATGAAGGGCGTAATAAGGCCGAAAAAACGCAAGGCCGCCCCGATAGTCGAGGCATGGGACGCGATTGTACCCCCCGGTCTCGGGGGGGTTGCGGTTGAGAGGGTTGATAAAGGCATACTGGTTATCAGGCTTGATGACGCGTCAATGCTTTATCAGATGGAAATGCTCAAGCATGAGCTGCTCGCGGAGCTGAGAGATCGCTGTAAGCGAATATACGTCAAAGACATACGGTTTATAATATAACAGCAGAAACGGCATAAAGCCATAATATAAATTATTTAAGAGTTTAGCAAATATATGAGTGACATAAATTATGATGCCAGCAACATCAAGATCCTTGAGGGTCTTGAAGCGGTCCGCAAACGCCCCGATATGTATATCGGCAACAGGGGCCTCGGCGGCCTTCACCATCTGGTATATGAGGTTCTGGATAATTCCATAGACGAAGCGCTTGCCGGCCGATGCAGTGAGATTATTGTCCGCATCAACGCCGACGGGAGCTGCTCTGTCGAGGATAACGGTATCGGCATACCCGTTGAGATGCACGAAGAAGCCGGTGTAAGTGCCTTGCAGGTTGTGCTTTGTACGCTTCATGCCGGCGGCAAGTTTGACAACAAAGCCTATAAGGTCTCCGGCGGCCTCCACGGCGTGGGCGTCAGTGTTGTAAACGCCCTCAGTGAGCACCTTGTGGCGGATATCAGCCGCGGCGGAAAGCACCACAGGTTCGAATGCCGCAAGGGTATCGCCCAGGGCAGCGTGCAGATTATTGGTGAAACCGCAAAGACTGGTACAAAGATAACATTCCTGCCCGACAGTGAGATTTTCGGTGATATCGAGTTTAGCGGCGACACACTGCGTAAGAGGATCCGCGAGCTGGCATACCTAAATGCCGGAGTAAGCCTGACATTTCGGGATGACCGCGTCCAGAAGGTTGAGCATTTTTGTTTCCAGAACGGGCTTCGTGAGTTTGTCGCCCACCTCAACGACGGCAAAGAGGCCCTGCACAGCGATATTATATATATTTCCAAAGAAGATAATGAACTGGGCCTCTCATGTGAAGTGGCTTTGCAGTACAACAACAGCTACAATGAAAACGTGATGGCGTTTGCCAACAACATACATAACATCGACGGCGGCACACACCTCTCCGGTTTCCGAACCGCCCTGACACGAACAATGAACGCCTACGGCAAGGCGCAGAACCTGTTCAAAAACAACGGTGTTACCAGCGGCGAGGACCTTCGTGAGGGCCTTACCGCGGTTATCTCAGTTAAGGTTCCCGATCCGCATTTTGAGGCGCAGACAAAGGTACGCCTCTCAAACCCCGAGGTCGGCAGTTTCGTGGAAACGGCTATCAATGAGCAGTTGGGAATGTATCTTGAGGAAAATCCCGCTATTGCTAAAAAGGTCTTGTCCAAAGCGATACAGGCAGCCGCCGCACGCGCTGCCGCACGAAAGGCACGTGAGCTGACTCGAAGGAAAGGCGCTCTGAGCAACGCCAACCTGCCCGGAAAGCTCTGGGACTGTTCCAGCAAAGACACTTCTTCAACAGAGCTGTTCATCGTAGAGGGTGACTCCGCGGGCGGCTCGGCAAAAGGCGGCAGAGACCGCACGATACAGGCCATATTGCCGATTAAAGGTAAAATACTTAACGTGGAGAAGGCACGTCTGGAAAAGATGCTCGGCCACGAAGAGATCCGAACCATTATTAGCGCCCTGGGAACGGGAATCGGCACGGATGAGTTTGAGCTGGAAAAATGCCGCTACGGCAAGCTGGTTCTGATGACCGACGCCGATATCGACGGGGCACACATACGCACGCTGCTTTTGACATTCTTTTTCCGCCAGATGCCGCGGCTTTTTGAGAACGGCATGGTATATATAGCCCAGCCGCCGCTCTACGAGATACGCGAAAAAGGAAGCCGAAAATCAGAATATATTGTCAATGAAGCGCAGATGCGCCATCGCATGACCAACAGGGGTCTTGCTGCGACAAAACTTATGGTTCGTGATGACCTGGAAAAACCCCAGGAATGCCGCGAAATTGTCGGCGAAGAGCTTGGGGCTCTGGTGCGTCTGCTTGGCGAGATTGAACGGATCGCCTCGATACTTGAGCGGCGGGGTATATATTTTGATGAGTTTGTAAAGGCAAACTACAAAAACGGCAAGCTGCCTTCGTATTTGATACGGGTTAACAGTAAACAGGAATTTTTCGAAAACGAGTCTGATTTTGAGGCTCGTCTGGCAGAGCTTGAGCAGCAGGCCAGGCAAGCTGAAGAAGTGGCCGTCGAGCAGGAGAATTCTGATCAGGCGCCGCCGCTGGTGTTCTCGGTTGAGGAGCTGCACGAAGTAGAGCGGCTCAACGGGATCGTAGAGAAGCTCAAACAGGAACATTCACTCGGACCCGAAGACTTTATGCTCGAGCAGGAAAGGACAATCGCCGGCGAGATTCTGCCCACAAAGTTCCATGTAACCAGCGGAAATGACTCTCTGGAGATTGTCTCGCTGGGAGAAGTCGCGGCGGGTATCCGTCAGCTCGGGGCTCAAAGCATTGAAATTAAACGCTTTAAAGGTCTGGGCGAAATGAACGCCGACCAGCTCTGGGATACGACTATGGATCCGGCAAACCGCACTATGCTCAAGGTTACGCTGGAAGATGCCAAC
The DNA here is from genome assembly GCF_001999965.1 of Limihaloglobus sulfuriphilus. Taxonomy (GTDB): domain Bacteria; phylum Planctomycetota; class Phycisphaerae; order Sedimentisphaerales; family Sedimentisphaeraceae; genus Limihaloglobus; species Limihaloglobus sulfuriphilus. The sequence continues at coordinate 3,177,503 of NZ_CP019646.1, forward strand.
GAAGCGGACAGGCTTTTCAGTATTCTTATGGGTGAAGATGTCGAAAAGAGACGTAATTTCATTAAAGACCACGCCCTCGAGGTGCAGAACCTGGACGTTTAAATAGAATTTGCAGTAAGAAATGGATATATAAGATAATATTATCCTTTATGCCTTAAATAAGGAGAAAACTATGCGTAAGACAATTATACTGACAGCCGTTTTGTTGATATTTGCGGTTTTAAGCGGGTGCCGCAGCCAGAGACCCTCAGATGTCAAAGAGCTCACCCGTGAAGAGCAGCTCCAGAAAGCGGTCGAACGAAACTACCGCAAAGCCGAGCCGCATTATGAACTTGGCGTGTACTATATGCAGAGCGGGATGCTTGAGCGGGCGGAGTCCGAGTTCAACATCGCTCTCAACTGTGATCCTGTTTATAAAGAAGCACAGGCGGCGATGGTTTCTGTGCAGGACAAACTTGGGAACCCCGAAAGGTCAAAATTGCTTGCTGATACATACATTGACCAGGCACGCAACAACGCGGCGGAGTCATTCCTGCTGGGCAGGGCGTTTCAGCGGCATTTCTACGAGGACTACGCTGTAAAATGTTATCATAACGCCGAGCGGCTTGCTCCCGAATCGGCGGTTTTGAACAAATATCTCGGATACTACTACCTGCGTAAAGGTGATAAGGCCAAAGCCGAATCATACCTGACGCGCAGCTTCCACCTCGACCCGTATCAGCCCGATGTCAGCAGTGAGCTGGGCAAGCTCGGCGTCGTGGTTGAGATACCGCCGGAGAGCCAGAGAAACATTTTCCAGAGGGTTACCGACCCGCTCGCCGACCTGTTCAAACGGGAAGAGATAAAAGAATAACTTTCGCTTGCATCAGGTGGGTGAAATAACTTGACTTGACCGGCAAAATGGGTAACATTCCCCTACCACAAGCCGGAGTGGCGGAATTGGCAGACGCGAAGGATTCAAAATCCTTTGGCCGTAAAGGCCGTGTGGGTTCGAGTCCCACCTTCGGTATTATTGCCGCGGCGATAATAAACCCGCGAAAAAATGTCGGCAAATCTGTAGAGACGCAATGCTTGCGTCTCTCTGCGTTATAATACTTTTACACCATAGATTTGAGAGAAGTGCGATATGTGTTTTTCCGTAAGATTTGTACCTCTTTCTGTTGCCATGGATTGAGAGCCGCATGCAATGCGGCTCTACATTGTTGTCGCGAACACCACCCAAACAGCTGCAAATTCGTAGAGACGCAAATGCTTTCGCTTTTCAAAAATAACATTTTTATTTTTGGCATAATTGGTATATACTTTCCGGTATGTTCAGCAGGATGTTATCTTTCTATACTAAGTATTTCGCGCTTTGGGTAATTATATTCGGCATTGTCGCGTATTTTTTCCCCGCGCCGTTTGTCAGTCTCAAAGCGGGGATGGACTGGTTTTTCGCGCTGACTATGTTCGGCATAGGTGCGGTATTAAGCATAAAAGATTTTAAGCAAATCGCCCTGAATCCTTTGGTTGTATTGATTGGTTCCTGCGCCCAGTTCACTATCATGCCGATAGGCGCTTTCATTGTCGCAAAATCATTTGGCCTCTCCCCGGAAGTTACGGTTGGGCTGATACTTACAGGCTCGGCTCCCGGGGCGATGGCGAGTAATGTGATGAGCTATATCGCCAAAGCCGACACCGCATACTCCGTATCGCTGACAACCGTATCAACACTGCTTTGCCCCCTTCTCACGCCCGGACTGACTTTTCTGCTTGCCGGCACGAGCATCGACGTTGATTTTTTCGCGATGATGCTAAGTGTAATAAAGATGGTGATACTGCCGCTGGCACTGGGTTTTGGAGTTCGGTATGTGCTCAAAGACCGGATAAAGACGATCCTCGGTATATTTCCCGCAATATCGGTTACGTTCATAATATTTATATGCAGCCTCGTGATCGCGCTGAACAGGGACTATATGCTGCTGCTTACGGTGCCGGTTTTCGCGGCGGCCGTGATACTGAATATCTACGGCATGCTTTCGGGTTACGGTGCGGCAAAGCTGTTCAAGATGGACATACGGAAAAGAAGGACGCTTTCGATCGAAATCGGTATGCAGAACGCCGGCCTGGGCACGGTGCTGGCACTCAAGCATTTCGGCGAAAAATCCGCAGTGCCGGCAGTGATCTTTGTGTTTGTCTGCATTATAACAGCCTCCGTGACAGCTGAAATATGGCAAAGGAGAAACTTAACCGAAGCGGCGTAATTTCTTAGATTTCACGCCAGAGCCTGTTGTATCTCTTACCCTTTTAAATCTTCCCCCGATTAAACGTTCAAACGATATATGTTTTCAAAAACATATATAAAGACTTATGAAACAAAAGTTTACCAATAAAGGCTGTCTGACACCTTTATCTTTTATACTGTCAGTTCATGCCACATTTCCAGCATTTCATGGCATTGATCTTGAATTTCAGGAAAAACAGTAGGTCTCAGAACACATCTTGCACCTGTCTTTTTGATTATTTTTGAAATCCTTATAATATAATCTTGCCAAATTTCGTTTTCTTGTGCTGCAAGTTTACCGTAGAACACTGTGTCAGTTTCTGCGCATTTCTGCAACAGCCACTCGGTATTGTACATCTCAGGATTACCCAGATCAATTGCCCTGACAAAATCACAGTCAAGAATCTTTTCATACAAGTATTCATGTTTACCGCAGTAATGAACAAAAGCACCACCAAAAGGTTTACTTGCCTGCTCCATATAGGGTATAGCGAATTCATCAATCATAGCCGGTGATAAAAGCGTATCGGTATCTTCAGAAAGCCTTGTACCGGCTTGAGGAAAGAAAAGCCCCTGCTGCGTTCCATGCCCATGAATCATTTCATTAGCAGGTTCTCCAATTTTCGCCTTTAAGACTTTAGTAACTTCAACATAAAGATCAGTTATAATCCCCAGCAATTCTTTTGTCTGGTCAACTTCGGTAATCATTTCATAAAACAACTCATCACCACGCAGTAGATGAAGGATATCATAAACACCCTGAGTGTCTGGATGATAGCACTCTATCTCTTTGGATTTTATGGATCTATGAATACTGTAGAACTCTAAAGCCAATCTCATCATCTGGGCATTTTCAATGTCTATATTCTTGAGAGACCGTATCTGATCAACCGTAAAATGACTGCCCGGCCAGGGCATCTGCCCATCACGAATCATATAATCCTGACCGGCTATTGCCGGTATAAAAATTGTACCTAGATTTGGACGAATAGTAGGTATGCCATCTGTAGGCCAATCAATAATCGCCGAGGCACGTTTAATTTCAGACTCATACATTTTAGCTGGATCGGAAAATCGAGACTCATAATCATCAACATCATACTGAATCAGGTCCGCGGACGGAATAAATATCAAACTTGGGCCATTGCCGGACCAAAAGGTGAAATGTAATTGTTTTTTAGCATTCAATTCCATTCAGTATTGTCCTTCTATAGAAGATTTGCAATCTAAGGTTGTCCCCATGTTTGTACATTGAACCTTTAAAGATTTAATTTCTTAATATCTACAATTGGTTTGCCGTCAGATTGATTCAATGTTTGTATAAAACGGGTTTTACGTTTATGTACCCTTCTCAACTCATCTATATAGCTTTCCCATTGGGTCTGCTTTTTCATACGTTTCATGAGGGATTCTGCCTTTTTGAGGTAAACCATTGACTGTTCATAAGCTTGGGGTTTAGTTTCATTAATAAGCTGCTCAGCAATATTTTGCCAGATTGACACAGAACGCTCGGGAGCTATTGTTTGAATAGCTTTTGCTATCTTATCGTCCCAGGTATTGAACCGGGTTTTCCCTTTTCGGTGTTTTTCGTACCAATACAACACTTTTTCGGGATTTTTCTCAAATATGTATATGTCTATAATCTCGTTTATTTTAGGATAAGTATTCAGGTATGATGATTTAGGTTCAACTTTACTTGATTTATCAAGGGGCCAAACTTTTTGCTTCCACGGCAACTGGCCTTTTTGAAGATATTCTATCAGATGAGCACGTACTTGCGTCCACGTTTTATTTTTAGTATTAGCCTTTTGGCATTCTATGTAGTTTTTAGTGGATGGAGAACGAACAAATTCTTCTGCCTGCATCATTGCAATCGCTTTCCAGTCTTTCTGTTTTGCTTTTATGTCTTTGAGCATTGATCTCAATTGAGATTCGATGCCGGCCCAGCTTCCGGCTAATCCTTGAATCCCTTTATGTATCCAGGCTTCTGCCTGTGAGTAACGTTTGGCTGAAAGAAGCCTTTCAACAAGACGCACATAACTATTGGTTATTGGGGCTTCCTGTTCGCACAGTGGTATTATTTCATCTTTTCTATCACTCTGCTCAAGAGAATGTACAATCCAGTTTGTTACTCGATCACGCATATATTTTGAATGAAAGTCATTTTTACTGTCTTGAGTTTTCATCGCAGCAAGACGTTTGAACATTCGATCTGCAAAGATGCTCCAATCAGCTTTTGTATGTTTCTTCGTAAGATATTCTTCAAAAACTCCAAAAGTACCGTATTCGTCCTTTAAAATAACTTCAACAGCCCATTCTAAACGTTCGATTCCTGATAGTGGAGACCGATTCAGCGCCTTAACTATTGCCGGCATGCACTCTGCTATTTCAATTGAGGTCTCACCTTCGTCATTACTCTGGGCGATTTGTTCGTTTCCGAGTTCTATTAATTCCCGTCCGAGAGACAATACTTCATCTGGATAACCAGATGACAATAGAAATTCCAGTTTCCCGCAGACATCAGAGTAGTCCGGGGTGTACCCTTCGTCGTCCCAACGGTTCTGCCAACCCGGCTCGCTTGCTATATAGCGAATATCTTTTCTTACATTATTCACAAGTGATTTTATGTTACCTGATGAGAGCAAATTTTGATCTTCAAGTTCCTTTGAAACATTTGAATATTTTTTTGCCAGATCAAGGATGAGTTCAATTATCTCCGATTTGGATTTCTTCTCCAAAAAAGATGAAATAGTCTCCTTGTTCTCACTTGGAGATATAGCTTTCCGGTCGGTAATATTACCGGACAAAATCAAAAGGCGTTTATCATCTTTGGAAACCCGGGGGATTTGTCTTCCATTTTGTATCAGTCGCAGGTACTCCAGTAGAGTGGCCACGCCATGTTTACAATTTGCATGATATGGGCACGTACAGATTGAGCTTGGTAGATTTTGGGGGCCGATAGTGACTTTAGTGGCATACCTCTTACTCCCCTCAACCCACGAGAGCAAGTCTCCGTTTTCAAGAACAGATAAATCCGTAACCAGGCCCTGCTGCTGATAGCTCTGGCCGCGTCTTACAATACTGTTGCCCGCCCATCTTTTGAGATCATTCCAGCAAAGGCTTATGAATTTGTCAATAATCTGCTTTTCTATAATTATTCCAATCGAAAGTGATGCCAATACAAATGTTAACCAAATACTAATAAGTGGCAATAATTTATCAAGAAGTTAATTTTATTAAATTAAGGGTGTCAGACACCTTTGATTGATATCGCAGCAGACGACGGTTATTTTGATATAGTAATCCGCTGCTCCATATAGGCTAACCGCTCGTTTACACTCGCGGCTCTGAAGGTGCGGATTTTATTTTCCATGCCGGCTGCGGGCGATTTCGCAGAGCTCGTCGCAGCGGTTGTTGTGCGGGTTGTCGGCGTGGCCCTTTACCCAGTTCCAGGTGATTTCATGCTTTTGGGCCAGCTCGAGCAGCCTCTGCCAGAGGTCCTGGTTGAGCACGGGTTGTTTTCTGGCGGTTTTCCAGTTGTTCTTCTGCCACTTGTCGAGCCATTTATTGGCGAAGGCGTTTCTAAGGTACTGCGAATCGGTGTGCAGCTCTACAGTGCACGGCTGTTTGAGCGCTTCGAGAGCCTTGATCGCGGCTGTCAGCTCCATGCGGTTGTTGGTTGTATCTTCCTCTGAGCCGCACAGCTCTTTTGTATGGTTGTTGTGCCGGGGCGATATAAGTACCGCCCCCCAGCCGCCGAGGCCCGGGTTGGGAGCGGCGCCGCCGTCTGTGTATATTATGACTTTTTTCATCTTTTTCTCTGACATATCAACTCCTGCTTTGCTCATGTTCTATTTCTTCCACTGGAAAAGTGCCTGGACAATATCTATTACCCACAGTATAACGAATATCTGGAAGGTGGTTTTTACAAAAAACTCCGCCATGCTCGCCTTATTGTAAAGCCTGTCCAGCTCTTTAATTCCGATTGGAAACGCCTTCCGCAGCTCGCGCCGGTTCATCATGCCGAAACGGATACGTTCGACACTTTGCCCTCGCCGGCGTTTATCCGGCTCAAGCTGTTTGCACCAGCCGATGATTCTGTGCTCAGATTCAAAATGGTTGTAAATCTCCGTCCTGAATTTCTTTATACACCGCACGGCGTACAAAAAAACCAGAAAAATAACTATAATTCCAATGTTGAAAACCACTGTTTAACTCACTAACTAATCGCCGGTTTCAATTTCCGGCCGTTTATGATGGCTAAGCATAAGATCTTCAGCGTTTTTAGGGCTTACGATATTTTCGCCGGTCTGGCTTTCTATCTGTTTTCTGGCTGTGCCGGCGACTCTGCCGCCCTTGCGCGCTACATTAACGTTTTTGTCAAAGGTGTCTGGCTTTTGTTTTTTGGAGATCTCCGTAGTTGAGGCCTCTGCGAGCATGTTGAGTACAAGCTCAAGCGTGGTCATGTTGTCTCGCAGGTTCTGTTTTTTGAGGCCTTTAAATCTTTTGTAATCTTTTACGCTCTTATCTGCCCAGGCCTTAGTAATCTCGTCGGTGAGGATAGCATATTCAAGCCCTTCCTTTACGCCGCGTTCGTCCCATTCGTCGGTAAGCTCCTTGCGGACTTCAATGCTTTTGAGACGCTGGTTGATCCATTCCTTTGAGTAGCCTTTTTTGAGGTATGTCTGCATGGCGCGGTCGAAGCTGATTTCGGGGTCTTCTGTTTCTTCAATCCGCTGATAGCCTACTTTTGCCAGCCAGAGCTTGAAGGGCTCGGCTTTGGGAGACGGGACAGACTGAATAAGCCGCAGAAGCTGTTCTGTGTCGGCCACATCAGTAAGCCGCATTTTGCCGTCTTTGGCGGGCATTTTCAAAGCGTGACAATTTGTCACGGTTTCATTTCCTTCATCTTTGAGGCGTTGTTTTAATTTCCTCCAGTATGCCTGAGGATTTGTGCTGTCCGCCAAAACGCCCACAACATCCACGACTGAAAAATACCATTTTTCCTGCTCATCATCCCAGTGCCGCCTGATCCGGCTCTGGTTGAACAGCACAATTGTGTTGTCTCGTTTTTCACTCATTTACAAACTCCATTGAACAATACATGCCATCTAAATCATATGCTATTATACACTTGTAATGACAGATAACAAGAAGTTTTTGGTTTTTATTTGGCATTATGTTCATCCCATTTTCCATTCATAAGCCTGGTAGAGCAGGTCGAGTTCGGTTTTCTGTTCCGCAAGCTCTGCCTGGAGGGCGGCGAGTTTTTCGTGGTTTTTATAAACCGTTTCATCGCCGAATTTTGCCTGTATATCTACAATTCTCTGCTCGGTGTCCATTATAAACTCCTCGATCTGCTCCATGCGGTATTTGTTGAATCGCTTTATTTCGGGCGGTGCCTGGCGTTTTGGAGTATGGGCGGGTTTATCCGGGCCGTTTTGTTTTTTCGCCGGCGCATCCTTAGCCGCGGTTCGCTCCAGTATCAGCGTCTGCCAGCGTGTGTAGAGCTGTTTGTCCGCGTCGATCAGCTCAAGCCTGCCCATCTGCTTGCCGCCGAGCTCGCCGGTGCCCATCACCAGCAGCTCTGTGGCGATCTTGTCAATGAAATACCGGTCGTGACTGACGGCGATAATCGTGCCGTCGTATTCGAGCAGAGCGTTTTCCAGTGCCTCCTTGCTGGAGATGTCGAGGTGGTTTGTCGGCTCATCGAGAATCAGCACATCGGGAGATGTAACTACAAGCCTGCAAAGCATTAAACGGCTTCGCTCACCTCCGGAGAGCTCGGAGACTTTTTTGAATACATCATCTCCGGAGAACAAAAAAGCCCCGAGTATGTTCCTCGCGTCTGCGGGCAGAAACTCCGGTTTGATCCGCAGTATCTCATCGATGACCTGGTTATCCGCAACCAGCTCAGAGCCGTGCTGGTCCATGTATCCGAAAGTCAGGCTCGCCCCCCTCTCGATTATTCCGGCGGTGGGCTTGAGTTTATCCAGTATCATCTTGAGCAGCGTGGTCTTGCCGGTTCCGTTGGGGCCGGTGATGGCAAGACGCTGTTCCTTTATAATCTCGAGCGAAAAGCCCTCGAAGAGGTTTATATTATCGAAACTTTTAGCTAAATCCTGTATGTTCAGAATCTTATGACTGTGATGTTTTACCGGCGCAAAACGAAAATCCAGCTTTCGGTTGTCGGCGGGTGTGCCGCGGAACTGCTCGGCGTACTGGTCTTTGAGCTGTTCGAGACGGCCCGCCCTGCCGCGTGCGACCTTGCTCATGCCGACATCGTTTCGGTTTCGGTCAACAAAATCCTGTTCCGAGGCGATTTTTTCACGCATCTTTTCTTCTTCACGTCGATTCTGAAGCTCAAAGACAGCCTTATTCTCGAGGTATTGGCTGTAGCTGCCCTTCCAGGTGCGAATCTGGCGGCGGTCAAGCTCGATAATCTTAACTACTGTCTTTTCAAGCAGATACCGGTCATGGCTGATGATGATTGCTGCCCCGGGATAGCTTCGCAGGTATTTCTCCAGCCACTCTATCGCCAGCAGGTCGAGGTGGTTTGTCGGCTCATCGAGAAGCAGCATATCCGCTCCGCCTGCCAGTACCTGTGCCAGACCAAGACGTGAGAGCTGGCCGCCGGAGAGGCTCGTAACCGGTTCATCGTAGAGCTCTTCGCCGATACCAACGCCGGCAAGGATGCTGCGAATGCGGCTTTCAAAGCTGTAGCCGCCCAGCAGCTCGAAGCGGTGATTCAGCCGGTCGTATGTCTCCATCGCGCTCTCAAGTTTGGCACCTTCAAGGCCGGCCAGCGCTGCCGCCGCGGCCTCTACCTGCTCACGCAGCTCGATTATATAGGCCACCGCCTCGTGCATGATCTCTATGACGGTTTTGTGCTTCTTAAATACCGGTTCCTGCGGCAGATAGCCAACACGGGCTCCCTTGCGAAGGTTGATCGTCCCCGAGTCCGGCGTTTCTTCACCGAGGATCATCTTAAAAAGCGTGGTCTTGCCCGAGCCGTTGGCGCCGATGAGGCCCACCTTCTCCCCGCGGAAGAAAGATACACCGGCATTCTCGAATAAATCCTTGTTCGGATACGATTTATCTAAATTTTCGATAGTTATCAATGGCATGGCGGATATTTTAGCAGAATATTGGCTAAGGTGAAACGAAAAGTGAAAAGATCGCCGCGGCTTTGCCTTTGTGTGCTTAGCTTTGTTCTTTGGATGGTGAGCGGCGTTTGCGGCGTTGTTTCTGCTTGCGGATTTTCCGGGTCCTCTTCTCTGCCGGTGTTAATTCTTGTGTCGTATCAGAGTTAAGCCGCTCTAACTGCTCACATAGCTGTCGGCGGGCGAAAAAGCGGTTCATGGCTTGTCGGCGGGTTCTTGAGCATTTGACTGTAACGCCGGTTGGTATGTGGCGAAGCTGCACGGCGGTGGCAGTCTTATTGACTTTCTGGCCGCCGGGACCGCCGCTGTGCGTAAAGCTCTCCTCAATGTCGGGCTCTTTGAGACCGCACTTCTGCATCCGTTCTTTAAGAGCTTCTGCGGTATCCTGTCTGACTGGAAACTTCATACATTTTAATTAGAAATTGAGAGTTAAGAATATCGTTGGATTTCGTATTAAGGGAATCTGCCGTCTGTGTATGTGTCTGTCCGTGTTTGTCCATGTTTGTCCGTATTAAACAATAACGTCCGATAACATCATTGTTTTAAGGCTTCTATTGGTGAAAATGATGTAATCCCAACTTTTCGGCGATCCTGTCAAACTCATCAAGCGAGTAGTAATCTATAAGTATTCTGCCCTTTTTGCCGGCACCAGTGGTCTTTATTTGAACCTTTGTCTGGAGCAGACTTGCCAGACGTTTTTCAAGGTCAAGTATTGCCGGCGCTTTGGCAGGTTTGGATTGTTTCTCAGTGTTGTCCTGTCCGCTGAGCATTTTTTTGACTACCCGCTCAACCTCTCTGACGGAGAGCCTGTCGGCAAACGCCCTGTTTGCCAGCCTGTTCCTAAGCTCGTTTCCGGGCAGTGCCAGTATTGCTCTTGCGTGCCCCATACTCAGCGAGCCGTCTGAAAGCATTTCTTTGACAGTTGATGGCAGCTCAAGCAGCCGGACGTGATTTGCCAGTGTAGCACGATTTTCGCCGAGTTTTTCCGCCGCTTCTGTCTGGGTCATGTGGAACTGGTCTATGTAGTCCTTATAGGCCTGCGCCCTTTCAATGCAGTTTAGATTGCTTCGGTGGATATTCTCTACCAGTGCGATCTCGTGCATCTGTTCTTCGGTAGCCTGGCGAATAATTGCCTTTATTTCGGTCATTTCAGCGATTTTAGCCGCCCTCCAGCGTCTTTCGCCGGCGATAAGCTGGTATTCAGTGTCTTTGCGGCGGACAATGATAGGCTGAAGAAGCCCGTTTACCTTTATAGATTCCACCAGCTCGGAGAGTTCTTCCTCGTTCCAAACCCTGCGGGGCTGATAGGGATTTGGCTGAATCTTATCTATTGGTACCATTGATATTGACTCTGCGGCCTCACTTTGCACGGATTTTTCTACCGCAGGGGCAGGCTGCGACAGGGGTATCTGCTGTGTTTGAGCGGGGGCAGGCGCGTTTACTGTGCCTAAAAGCGATTGCAGGCCCCTGCCGAGATGTTTTTGCTTTGGACGCGGTTTCTTTGCCGGCGCGGGTTGTTTTGCCTTAGCGGCAGGTTTCTTCTTTGCAGCAGTCTTCTTTTTTACGGTGGTTTTCTTTTCTTTAGCCATAATTTAACCTCTCTGACATAATGTAACAGGATATAATCTGTTTCTAAATATAGCACAATTTATTTCAATGTCCAGTATGTTCCACGTGGAACATGAAAATTGTGAATTAAGAATTAACGGCGGGGCGGTTGGTGATATTGTTTTGGTGTGGATAAGGTGTGTGCCTGTGAGTGCTGGAACCCTGGTGTTCCACGTGGAACAAAGAGGTTATGCACATGTTATCAAGAAATTTAGGTTATATATGCACAATTATTGTAAATTATGAAGTATATTTTGTTGTTATCCTGTGGGCAGGTGGTGGATAAAATAAGGGAAAAGAAAAAAAGCAAAAGAGCAAAGGTGGTAAGTTTGTTCAGCTCATGGCATTGAATGTTTTTAGAAATGATTGATGAACCCAATAGGCTGCGAGGTGCCAGATGAACAAGATTTTAATTCAATTATATTAAATCCTGTAAATCTTGTTAATCCTGTCTAATAATTCCTGATTCTTAAGTATAAACTTTACGTTTGGCAAATGCGGTTTGACTTTTGCGGCAGTGCGGTTATCATGTGCGAATGAAATTATCAGATAAATCAAGAATACTCGTGACCTGTCAGATGGGCCTTGGCTGCCTGCTCGAAGAAGAAATGAAAGAGCTGGGCTATACGCCTCTGAAAGTCCGGGATACGGGCGTGGAAATCGAGGGCAACTTTTTTGACGCGATGGATCTTAACCTGCGGCTGCGGTGCGGGTATGCGGTTTTGTACCTGCTCAAGGCATTTGAATGCAGAGACGCAGAGGAGCTTTATACCCAGGTTTATTCTCAGCCGTGGGAAAATATAATTCCTGCAAATGAGTATCTTTCTATTATTTCCAGGGTCGATAATCCCACGATTAACAATTCGATGTTCCCCAATCTGAAAGTAAAAGATGCTATTGCTGACCGGCTTACAAACAAACTCGGCAGCAGATGCGATTCGGGTTCCGGCAGGGAAAATATCGTTGTAAATCTATACTGGAAAGGTACTAACGCATGGCTGTACATTAACACCACGGGCCGCAAATTATCGGAAAGGGGCTACCGCAAGATGCCGCACCTGGCTCCTATGCAGGAAACACTCGTCGCGGCGTGCCTGCGTGCCGCGGATTATACGTCCGATAATCCTATCGTATGCCCCATGTGCGGCTCCGGCACTTTTGCCATAGAGGCAGCCCTTATCGCACTCAACAGATGCCCGGGACTCTTGCGGAGCAACTTTGCTTTTATGCACCTGCAAAATTTCGAGTCGCAGCTCTGGCAGGAGATGCGGGCAGAGGCAAGAGACGAGGCGGACAACAATAAACGTCCGATAATAATCGCCTCCGATATAGACCCCAAAGCAATAGAAGCGGCAAAGAAAAACGCCCTGACCGCCGGCGTGGAGCATTTAATAAAATTTGAAGTATGCGATTTTGCCGATACCACTATACCAGATGAGCCCGGAATGATTATCATGAACCCCGAATACGGCAAACGCCTCGGCGATACCCGAGAGCTCGAGGATATTTACGCTCGAATCGGCGATTTCTTTAAGCAGAAATGCACAGGCTGGACAGGGTATATCTTCACCGGCAATATGGATTTAGCCAAAAAAGTGGGGTTGCGGACTTCGCGGCGGTTCCCTTTCTATAATGCAGACATAGAATGCCGCCTGCTCAAGTATGAAATGTATCAGGGCTCACGCAAAAGCAAATATAATCAATAGTTGACTTCATATGGTGCGGCTTATATAATTGGATAAAATTGGATCAATTATTGGATAGCCATGATTAATACAGAAACAGTTGTTATTACAGACGAAATACTTAAGTATATCTCTGAAATTGATGAATTTAAAGGCAAATGGTCGGCTCTGGGCAGGCTTTCGCCTCAGCGGATTAGTGCATTACTGCGTGTAGCAACTATTGAAAGTATCGCCTCTTCAACGAGAATTGAGGGATGCAGGCTTACAGACACACAGGTTGAAGCACTTTTGCAGAACCTTTCAGCGGGCTCGTTTCTAAGCCGCGATGAACAGGAAGTCGCTGGATACGCAACGGTTATGGAAACTGTTTTTGAATCCTATCAATGCATCAACATTACTGAAAATGTTATAAAGCAGTTTCATCGTGATTTATTGCAGTATAGTGATAAAGATACCAGGCACAGGGGGGAGTATAAGAAAACTTCAAACAGTGTTGAGGCTTTCGACACCGAAGGTGAGAGTCTGGGCATTATTTTTAAAACTGCTGCTCCATTCGATACTCCCCGTTTGATGAAAGAGCTTTTAGACTGGTATAACGAGGAGCTGAAGTTAGCCAAAATGCATCCGTTGCTGATCACAGCCATTTTCGCGGTAGTATTTCTCGAAATACACCCGTTTCAGGATGGTAACGGCAGGCTTTCGCGCATTCTATCAACGCTCATGCTTCTCAAGTTTGGTTACAGCTACGTTCCATACAGCTCAATGGAGAGCATAATTGAGCAGAACAAAGACAACTATTATCTCGCACTAAGACGCAGTCAACAAACTATACGGACTGATACGCCGGACTGGCAGCCCTGGATATTATTTTTCTTACAATCAGCGCATAGCCAGAAAAACCATCTTCAAATGAAGCTTGAACGTGAACGAATCTTTATAGCAGCTATGCCTGAGCTGTCTTTGCAAATCATAGAGATTATCAAATCCCATGGCCGATGCAGCGTTAAGAACCTTTCTGAAGTTACCGGAAGAAGCCGCAATACCATCAAACATCACCTGTCTCGACTTGTCGAAACTGAACAGATAGTAAAGCATGGTGCAGGCCGCGGGACATGGTATTCAATTGTATGAATTTCAAGCAACCCCCAATAACGGCCGAGCGGTTTTTTTCCAGGAAAAATTAAAAATTACTCTGACTTTCAATGTTAACCGATTGAATTCGAGCCCTTTTTGGATAAAATAAAAACTTATTAACAAACGTAATTTATAATTAAGGGAAAATCAATGAGTGACAATTTATATGATGTGATAATAGCCGGCGGCGGGCCGGCAGGTCTCGGGGCAGCTCTGTACGCATCCCGTGACAGACTCAAAACCCTTGTCATAGAAAAACTTATGCCCGGCGGCCAGATAAACAACACAGACCTTATCGAGAATTACCCCGGAATCAGACAGACCAGCGGCCTTGATCTGACACAGACAATGACAAAACAGGTGCAGGAATTCGGCTGCGAGTTCAAAAACGGTACTGAAATCACCGGCTTTGAAAGATTAGATGACGGCACAATAAAGGTAATTACCAAAAAGAACGAGTACAGAGCAAGGGCTGTAATTCTTTCTCCCGGCAGTAATTATCGCAAACTCGGAGTCCCCGGCGAGGATGAGTTCCGCAATGCAGGTGCCGGCGTTAGTTATTGCGGCACGTGCGATGCACCGTTTTTCCGCGGCAAAAGGGTGGTCGCTGTCGGCGGCGGCAATACAGCCCTTGAAGAGGCGATGCACCTGGCAAAATTCGCATCTGATGTAACGCTTGTTCACCGCCGCGAGGAGTTCCGCGCAACACAGGTACTCCAGGAAGAATTCAGCCGTCTCGCCGCACAGCAAGACAGCAATCTGCGGTCACGGCTCGATACGGTTGTAGAGGCCATCGAGGGTAATGGCAAAGTCGAGCGGGCTATTCTGAAGAACGTAAAAACCGGTGAAAAAGAGGCTTATGAATGCGACGGAGTGTTTATATTCGTCGGCATGGTACCCAACACCGCTTTTGTAAAAGATTTTGTCGATCTGGATTCTGACGGTTTTATCAAATGTGATACGGCGTTTCTGCGGACCAAGGTGCCCGGCGTATTTGCCTCGGGCGATTGCCGTGTCGGAGCTGCAATGCAGCTTGTAACTGCTGTTGCGGACGGAGTTAACGCCGCGATAGCGATGAAACACTATTTCCGCGATGCTAACTGGTGGAACAAGCCGTTAAAAGATACCCATACCGTTGGCGGCTGGTAACGGAATTGCCTGCAGCCTTTGAGAGATTATTTAGTTATAACAGGATGCACATAAGAATCTAACATACATCAGTTTAGCATACATCAGAGAGCAGCTTATTCTGCCGTGATAAATTGTAATATTATCATCTGCTGAAAAAAGCGCTTATTTGTCTTGAAATAATTTGTTAAATGAATAAACTTACGGGTCTTAACGTGTACCCTATCATAAGATAGAAGAATAGTTTTTGGATGTTTTTTGAACAGTAATAATTACATAAATACCTATTATGCCGGAGGTTAACTAGTGGCTAGTTTACGTTTTTCCAGCAGAATGCGCTTTAGCAGATTGACGCTTATTTCGCTTGCAATTATCGGTACAATTATTTGCGGAAATCCTGCCGACGCGTTTTCTCAAACCAATGAAGCAACAAAAAAAGCACTTCAGGATCAGATTGCCGTTGCCCGGCTTGCCTGTGAAGAGGGCATGCTCGAATCTTCTCAAGGCGTACTTGACAAGATAAGAAAAGATTTCGGCCAGGATCTGACAGACCAGGACGAGGCGGCTATCAGCGGTATCGAGGATTGTCTGGCCGCCGGCCGCAAGCTCAGGGCAGACGCCCAGGCTTCGCTCGGCACCGCCCGGCAACTATACGATAACGGAAATTACGTAGATGCGTACAAACTTTCCTCCCAGCTGGCTGAGAACAAGTTTCTCCCTGTCGATGACAAGATGGCGGCTGCGAAGATAAAGTCTGCCTCGTATAAGGGTTATACCGAGTATCAGCAGGAAATGAAAGACCTCTTCGACAAAAGCATCGAAGACTACAAGGCCGGTAATTACGAAACAGCCTTAAAGGGTTTCGAGACTGTCGATGAGAGCGGCGTAGAAGTTAGCCACTGGTTCAAAGATGCCGGCGATTACGCAGAGATGACTCAGGCACAAATGACAAAGTCTCAGGCAGAAGCCCAGGCCGATGCAGCTAAGCAGGCTAAAGCTGAAAAAGCTGCCGAAGAAAAAAAGGCCGCCGCGGAGAAAGCCGCAGCAGAAAAACAGGAAAAAGCTGCCAAAACGCAGCAGCCTGAAGTTGCCGTTGCTGTCCAAAACAACACGGCAGACGAATCAGCTCAGGTGCAGCCTGACCAGAACCCCGACCAGGTATCAAACGAATCGATGGAGTCAGCGGCACCCCCAGCCGGCGGCTCTTCTTATATAGATCAGATACAGCGGACGAGAAATGTGAAGCGCCAGTACACACAGGTTGTTGTAAATGACGCTATCGCAAAAGCTAATGAATTCATGGCACAGGGCGACTACGCCGCGGCACGTGAATCACTTACCGCTGCCTATTCAAATATCAACAAGACCAAGATGGTTCTCGGCGAGCAGCTTTATGAGCAGTACAACACTCAGCTCAACTCTATGCGAGATGAGATCGCGGACAAGGCCGAGGCCGCCGCGGTAAAAGATGCCCAGATGCGCCGCGAGGAGCAAAGCGTTCTTCAAAGCGAGATGCGCCAGAAGATGGAGCGTGAACGTCGGGCCGCGGTAGAGGAATACAAGTCAAACGCCCTTGAATTCCATAAAAAACAGCGTTACGAAGAGGCTCTTGCCCAGGTCAACGCCCTGCTGGCAATCGATCCGCTCAACGATTTCGGCCTTGCGATGAAGATGTCTCTTGAAGATACAATTTCATGGCGTGAGCAGAGCATGGTACAGAAAACCAAGTACGAGCAGGAGATAAAGACCCTCATAGAAGCCGACCGTTCATCAATCCCCTGGTCAGACGATGTGCATTACCCGTCAAACTGGCTGGAAATCTCTAAGAAACGCGACGCCTTATTTACAGACGGCGAAAATCCCGAAGATGCCGCGATCAATAAACAGCTTGAAACGGTGATTGATCTGATGGAAATCACTCAGGACACATCTTTTGAGGACGCTATAGAAATTATAAAGACATCTGTCGAACCGAATTTCAACATCGTTGTACTCTGGCGTGACCTCGAAGATAACGCGTTCATTGACCGCGACACGCCGGTTAATGTAACATTCAGCTCGCCGGTAAGTGCCAGCATGGCATTGAAGCTGCTTTTGGAAAGTGTATCCGGCGGATTTGCTGAGCTTGATTACGTTGTTAAAAACGGAATTATCCAGGTCGCGACAGTAGAATCACTTCCGGACAGGCTTCAGGTTGTCCGTTATGAAGTAGCCGACCTGCTCGGTGAGAGGGCACTGTTCCAGTTTGAGATGGACACCTCGGACCTGGGTAACCAGGGAGGAGGCCGTTCAAGCGGCGGCGGCGGCGGTGGCAGCAGCAGCCGAAGAAGCTCATCCTCCAGTCAGGACGACGAAGACATCGACAGGACCGAGATGATCGAACGCTCGGCACTGCGTGTGCAGGAGCTGATGGACCTGATTCAGCAGAGTATTGACCCTATGAGCTGGTATGATGCCGGCGGACAGGCGACAATCTCCACATTCAATGACAAGACACTGGTTATAAGCCAGACTATCAAAAACCACAGCGAAGTGAGAAGACTCCTTAACGACCTTCGCGCCTCGCTCGGCCAGCAGGTTGCTCTGGAGACCAGATTCCTTATAGTAAGCCAGAACTTCCTTGAGGAAATCGGTGTAGATGTTGATTTTATAGTCAATGCCGGCGGAAAATGGGGTGATATCATCGTTGACCAGAACCACGCTTCAACTACCGGCGGCGGCCAGTCCACCGGCGTTCCCGGCAACCTCGCGGACAACTCCGCGGCGGCAATGATCAGCGGCGGTTACGGCTCTATACTTGATGACCTTCAGGTTCAATTCCTGATAAACGCCACCCAGTCCCACCGTGATACAAAGAGTCTCAACGCTCCGCGTGTTGCAGTGCTCAGCGGTGAGTCGGCGGCTATCAGGGTAACAACCGATAAATCCTACGTGGCAGACTACGATTTTGAAGATGTAACCACTGCTAACAGCGATTTTAACCGTGTTATCGCCGACCCTGAGATCAGCACGATTCAGGACGGTGTGATACTTAACGTTACCCCGACGATATCCATGGACAAGAAGTATGTCCTTCTGCGTATCACAACTTCTTTCACAACAACGAGTTTCAGCCAGTTTGAAGTACCTTCCGGCGGCGAGACAAACGATTATTTCCCGATTCAGCTGCCCGAGTCTGAAATCGCAGAGGTTCGTACCCGTGTCAGCGTGCCTGATTCAGGTACACTGCTTATCGGCGGCCAGAAGCTCACCGGTGAAGTTGAGCTGCAGAGCGGCGTGCCGGTTCTGAGCAAGGTTCCCGGGCTGGGAAGGCTCTTTGAAAACAGGGCCAAGACCAAAGATACATACGTTCTGCTGATACTGGTCAAGCCGACAATTCTGCTTCAGGATGAACTTGAGGCGGAGGCTGTAGCAGGTATGCAGACAAATTACTGATCCAATTTTAAACAATTTAATATAACAACGGGTACAGGGCGTGAATTTTTTCGCCCTGTACTCGTATAAACAGATTCAGGCGGGTGAGGCAGATGTTTATTGACAGAAAATAATAAACTTACATGCAAACCCGTGTCGCGGCGGCTTCGTATAAACAAAATTGCCGTCAAAGCTAAATAACACAGGCTTAATAAGATATTGAAATTATCTAAATATATATTAGAAGATATTAAAGCAATTATTCCAGGAGAAATAACAGTTATGCGTTTATTCAAGTATTTTTCTCTGCTACTGCTAACGGCGGCATGTCTCCAGGCAAAGGTTCTTCAGGTTCCAACAACTCTTTATCCCGATATCCCCGACGCGGTAGCCGCGGCGGCACCCGGCGATACTATCCTGATATCACCCAAGGGCGACGGCTCGGATTACGGCCCTTATGCGATTTCTCTGGGCGATGTTAGCCTGCCTGATGTGGCAGCACGCGAGAATGCGCCCGTGGTTACTATGTATGATGGACTTTCCGGTATTCTTATTGACAAGAACCTTACGATAGAGGGCCTGGGTGAAGTTGTTATAGATTGCGGCGAAATGGGCCGCGCTTTCACCATCGACGGCTCGGCTGCAGGCGGAATAACTGTAAACATTACAAATATTAAGATTCAAAACACCAGCTATGCCCCGGTACATGAGTGGATTGATGAGGAGGGCGAAATCCTCGGCCAGAGCTTTATCGCACAGCCAATGTCTGATGGCACCCCTATATTTGTCGCCGGTCAGCTGATAGAGGGAGTTGACCCCGACACCGGCGAAGGTACAGGTGAGTTTACCTATGAGCTTTATGAAGTAGATTCATTCCCGGTTCCAGACCCTGATACCGGTGACGTTGATTTCGAGGCAGGCTGCGCCTACGGCGGTGCCATAGGTATAAACTCTGCGGAAGTGCACATCAGCGACTGTGAATTTGACAATTGTGAAGTTACCGGCGCCCGCGGTTCACAGGGTATTATGGGCAGTTATTATGACATGGAAAATGACAGGGTTGCACTTCGTGATGCCGACGGCAACGGATTTGACGGCGGCGAAGGCGGAAATGCTTTCGGCGACGGCTACGGCGGAGCTATCGGCTGTCAGAACGGCTCATGGCTGTTCGTTGACAATACCATCTTTTCAAACTGTGCCGCGGTTGGAGCCATCGGCGGCGACGGCGGCCCCGGCAGTAACGCCGCAGGCAACGCAGATGACGGCTGGAACGGCAACGCCAGCAACGGCGGTGACGCCGGCAATCCCACAGGTGCAGGTAACGGCGGAGCTGTGTATCTTGACCCGACCAGTCAGTCAGAATTTACCTCAAGTGAGCTTTTCGCCAACGAATGCCAGTTAGGCCAACCCGGCACAGGCGGGGCAACCGGCGGCGGTGATGTCAGCGAGGATAATCCGGTTTTCCCCGGCTCCAGCGGCAGCGGATTTGTCTTTTATTACAGATGCTACGGCGGAGCGTTCTTCGCGGACAGTGAAATTGATGAGGGCGGGATGCTGTTAAACGCCGCGTGGCCCAGCTTCGTTGATACGCAGTTCAAAGCCAACGAATCTCCATATTACGGCGGTGCGATCTACGCGGGCCATTATGTAGAGCTTGTAATAAGCCAATCTGACCCTTCAATAGCGACATTTGACAATAATACCGCCAGACAGGGCGGTGCGATCTTCCTGCACGGCGAAAACGTTCTGGATGTAAGTGACTGTTATTTCAGCTCTAACAATGCCAATAGCGGTTATGGCGGTGCTGTATATAGCGGTGATCCAAGCACTGGTGATGATAACATAACAGCGACATTCAACCGGACAACATTCTCCCGAAACGGCGCGTTGTTCGGCGGTGCTGTATTTACAAATATGGCAGCCTCAGTTGATTACACACAGTGTGTCTTCAGCTCGAACACGGCTCTTAGTGTATCAGCCGTTGACCCGACACAAACAACCTCCCACGGCGGTGCGCTGAATATCAAGGGTAATGTAAACATCAGCGATTGTGTGATGACAAACAACATCGCCGGCGGCGGTAACGGCGGTGCAATCCACGCCCTGCAATGGAGCGGAACACTGACCAACTGCCTTATAAAAGACAACCAGGCACTTTCCGGCGGCGGTATCTACTCTATGAACTCCGCGGGGCTGTATTTTAATAATTGTGATTTCCATACCAACTTCGCTAACGCTGTCGCCGGGCAGGGCGGAGGTATGGCTATATTCGACAGCAGCGATGACGGCTCCGGAGGCGATACGACAGTATCGATACGCCACAGTGAGTTTACAGCAAACACAGGTTCCGGCAACGGCTCCAAAGGCGGCGGCCTCTATATTTCCACCTGCGACAACGTTGAGATTTTCAACACGCTTGTAAACAACAACACAGCCGGACTCCACGGCGGAGGAATAGGCCTGACCTATGTTACAGCGACTTTGGGCAATCTAACCATTGATGGAAACGAATTGAGCAAAATTTCACAGCTCCCCCTCAATGGCGGCGCCTCTACTTCGGCAAATGACGATGACGACAGCGGCAGCGGGCTCTACATAGAATATCTCTGTGATGTTCAGCTGCAAAACAGTATTGTTTCAAATAATGCGGGCATAAGCGTTTACCTTTATGACGCGGACAGCTCGTTCTATTCAAATAATAACATGTATTACATGTATCCTGTCGGTGAATACGAAGGATATGTTTACGACGCCATCAGCCTGCTCAAGACTGACGACGAGATAGACTCTCTGCCCGGCAGCGGCGGCAACTTAACTGACAATCCCAGGTTTACTTCCGGGCCGCTGGGGTATTATTACCTCTCGTCAAACAGCAGGGCGATAGATGCAGGTAATGACACTTTCATAAATGTATTCGGTGCCGACGCTCCGACTTACGAAGGTGATGAGGAAATTGTTGATCTTGGATATCACTATCCGGCTGAGGGCTCTGTTCCTCAGTACACGCTGACTATCAATCAGGTTGAAAATGCGATCATTACTCCTGTGCCGAATAAACCCACTTATTTCTCCGGCGAGCTTGTAGAGTTAAATGTAACTCTCGAGACGGGCTGGCGCGTACGTAACTGGCTCGGTACAATCAACGATACTTCAAACCGCAAGACCAACTATGTCCTGATGAACACGGACAAAACGGTTTCTGTTGTTATTGAGAGACCGGTTATCAGGCACGTACCAGCGGAATACCCCGTTTTCAGGGCCGCACTAAAGGCATCTGATGACTATGATATTATCATGGTCGCACAGGGTACCCATTATATCGAAGAACGGTATGTAATTGACAGAGAATTAGTTATAACATCTACCAATCCGGACAACCCGGAGGTGGTAGCCGGTACGGTTTTCGTTCCCAACCAGCCCCAAGGTACAACTCGCCGCGGTGCGTTTGATTTCTACAACGTAAGCCGGGACACTGTTTTCCAGGGCTTTACTGTTCGAAACTTCCAGTTTTACGGTACAACTCCTGACCACAGAACAAGTGATGTTGACGGTGAGGATGGCGGCGACGGCAGCGGCGCGGCAGGCGGAGCGTTTACCATGCAGTTGGCATCACCTCAGGTGAAAAATACAGTATTTGAAAATTGCGGCGTCACAGGCGGCGACGGCCAGAACGGCGAATCAGGTATTGAAGAACACCCAAACGGCGGTGAAGGCGGCTGGGCCGGCCCGGCATACGGCGGGGCGGTATTTATGTACGCTAACTGCTCGCCGCGTTTTGAGAACTGCTCTTTTGCAGACTGTTATGTGCAAGGCGGCAACGGCGGCAACGGCGGAGCAGGCTGGGTCAGCAACGGCCGACGCGTCGGCGCAGGCGGACTTGGCGGCAGCTGGGGAGATTATGACGATTACGGGTACCCTGACGATATGGACCACGACGTTGGCGCCAGATGGGAAAATCAGCCTTCCGGTATTTATTTTGCTCCCAACAGCTGGTACGAAAACCCTGAAATGTATAACTGGCGTGACCGTGCCGGCAAGGGCGGAGCTGTGTTTATCAGCAACGGCAGCAACCCTGAATTCGACAACTGTACTTTTGAAAATAATAACGCAACAAGTGGTTTGACAGGAGTTACCGCACTGGGGCCTGGAGACAGCCAGGCACGCCCGACACAGGCTTACCGGATAGAGGCCTTTGGCGGAGCTGTTTACGCGGAAACCAACTCCAAACCGAGTTTCATTGAATGTCAGTTCGATAACAATACAACAAATAAAGATTTCCCCGAAGGCAACTACCATGAGTATGTCAGCCGCGGCGGCGCATTGTATTTCGAGGACGGCTGTGTTCCGCTGATGGACGGCTGTGTCCTCTCGGGCAATGATTCATGTCTCGGCGGCGGTGTTTATACTGAGGACAGCGAGCTTGTGCTGATTGACAGCAGTTTCGTCAATAATACAGCATACATCGGCGGCGGCCTGGTGAACAGCCGCGGCGCGACAGATATATTCTGGAGCTCTTTCGACAGCAATCACGCTATGTTTGATCCGCCCTCGGCCCAAACTGGAGATGACGACGAAGTGACAGAAGATTCCGACCTGTTCGCAGGCAACGGCGGCTCCGGCGGCGGCATCTACAACTGGGAAGCTGATATGGAGGTTATCGGCACGCAGCTTCTCGGTAATGAGGCCGGTGCTTCTGGAGGAGGCTTCTTCTCCGGCGGCGGCGGTTCACCAATACTGCAGAACGTCCTTGTTGCCAGAAACAATGCCGGCAGCAGCGGCGGCGGATTATCGCTTAATCATAATACAACAGCTCAGATGTTTAATCTGACCGTTGCGGACAACTCGGTAACTTCTACCGTTTACGAAGACTACTACGGCGGCGGTTTGTATCTGGGTTATGAATCGACCGCTGATGTAAAGGATAGTATATTCTGGGGCAACCAGGCCTCTACGCAGTACGGACAGCAGATAGCTGTAGGGCTGAGCAATGAATTTATTGTCAGTCCGTCAATCCTGACTATCAGCAATTCGATAGTAGAAGCCGGTCAGGGCGGTGTTTATACGGACATCGGCGACCCTGTCAGCTCCGGGGATGATTCAATTCTCATCTGGGATGAGGCGACGATGCTGCCCTCGGCGGCGGTTCCAAACGCTCAGCCGCTGTTTACCTCCGGAGAGCTTGGAGACTATTACCTATCCCGCGACGGTATGCAGTACGAGGATTATCCCGTACAGACCGGCACAAGCCCCGCGATCGATATCGGCAGCAGAGGCTTCTTTGATGCCGAACTGTACCGCTACTCAAACAGAACAGATCACCTGCTTGATACCAATGTTGTTGACGCAGGATTCTATTACACGATTGAAACCGATATTAAAGGTGATATCAACTACGACGGGCTTCTTAGTCTCTCGGATATTCTGGAATTATCACGCTTGTGGCTTGAAGAGGGCTGCGTTTCACCGCTGTGGTGTTATGACCGTGATGTAAACCAGGACGGCTATGTCGATTACTTTGACTGGGTGACAGTCGCCGCTTCTATCGGCGGCAGTGACACAGAGGCGCCGATGCCCAACCCGATGGCGTGGATACAGCCTCCGTTCTCGCTTGGCGGCGATGCCGTCGAGATGGAATGTGTAGAAGCTCTTGATAACGCTACCGCGGTTGAGTACTACTTCGAGTGTGTAAACGCACCGGAGTTCAGCAGCGGCTGGGTAGAAGAAACTGTATATACAGTTACCGGCCTGCCGCTCGGTGAGATTATGAGTTTCCGTGTTCGCGCACGTGATTTCAACGGCAACGAGACGGCAAACTCGACAGTGGCATACCTGACAGTAGGTGCCGACCGGACACCGCCGACACCAAACCCGCTGACCTGGCTGCTTGAGCCGGTTTCCAGCTCCGCGACAAGCGTGATGATGACAACCGTCGAGGCTCGCGATTCCAGCGGTTATGTTGAATACCAGTTTGAATGTCTCGAAGAGCCTGATTTCAACAGCTCTTGGATACAGGTAAACAGCTACCAGTTCACAGAGCTGGAAGAAGGCC
Organism: Limihaloglobus sulfuriphilus; assembly: GCF_001999965.1. GTDB lineage: Bacteria > Planctomycetota > Phycisphaerae > Sedimentisphaerales > Sedimentisphaeraceae > Limihaloglobus > Limihaloglobus sulfuriphilus. Next base: position 3,201,947 of record NZ_CP019646.1, read on the forward strand.
AGACTTATACATTCCGCGCCCGCGCACGCGATGCGTTCGGCAATGTTACAAACTATACCAGCGAGGTAACGGTAATCGCCGGCGGCGATCCGGACAACGGCATACCGGCAGACGGAGCTCCTCCGATGCCCAACCCGCTGAACTGGCTATACGATTCATTTATCAGCACGGATTCTTACGCGACTATCGTATCAGAGCTTGCATCTGATTTGAGCGGCTCGGTTGAATATTTCTTCGACTGCAAAGTTGATGAAGACGCTACTACCGGCTTAAGCCCGCATGACAGCGGCTGGATCGCCAGCAACGTCTTTACGCCGACAACTCTCGAAGAGGGCATGATATACAGCTACGTTGTACGTGCCCGTGACGCGTTCGGTAATGAGACACTGGATTCAGAGCTTGCCTACATATCGATAGGCGGCGACTCGGAAGCACCAACTCCTAACCCGCCGCTGTGGTCACTGGAGCCGGTTTCAGCTTCGGTATCATCAATTGTGATGAGCGCCGAAGAAGGCTACGACCCCAGCAACGTGCTCTACTTCTTTGAGTGCATGACCGATTCAACGCTTGACAGCGGCTGGCAGCAAAACCGTTCCTATGCGGTCAACGGACTCGGACAGGGCCAGACCTACAGCTTCCGCTTCAAGATGCGAGATGCATTCGGTAACGAGACAGAATACTCCAGCGAGAAATTCGCGACTGTCTCCGAAGACTTCGCGCCGCCTCTGCCCACACCGATGGAATGGCTCGAAGAGCCGTATCTGCTCGGCGAGAACAGGGCGGTTATGAGTGCGGTGTTTGCTACAGACAGCAGCAGTGCGGCACAGTACTACTTCGACTGTGTAGAAGATGATGCCTTTGATTCGGGCTGGATATCTTCGAATATTTATTTTGTCAATATACAAAACGATGTTACGCTGACTTTCCGTGTCAAGGCACGCGATCTGAGTGAAAACATGAACGAGACCGGCTTCTCAGAGGAAGCATCTGTTACCGGTTCGGCTGATTTCTATCCGCCGGCACCAGATCCTCTTCAGTGGGAGCAGGTTCCGGTCAGCGGCTCGCCGACATCTGTTCTGATGTCAACAGTCGAGGCGCGTGATTCCAGCGGCGAAGTTGAATACTATTTCGAGTGCGTAACAAACGAAGCTCTCGATTCGGGCTGGCAGAGCAGCAGGGTTTACTCGGTTGAGGATCTTGTAGAAGGCCAGACCTACGGTTTCCGTGCCCGCGCACGTGACAAGTACGGCAACATGACCGCTTACACCAATATCGCTTTTGCTTCTCCGGGGCTTGACGAGCAGGCTCCGCTGCCCAATCCGCTTGGCTGGAGGTATGACCTGTTTGTTCGTACCACCGCAAGTGCACTTATCGCGGCGGACTTCGCCTATGATGTCAACGGGCCGGTAGAGTACTACTTCGCATGTGTTGAGGATCCAAATCTCGATTCGGGCTGGACACTTGACAACCTCTACGAGGTTACAGATATTGATGTAGGCAGCATTTACCACTTTACAGTTGTCGCACGCGATGCACTGGGCAATACCGGCCAGGTATCAGAAGAGGCGATCGTTGTTATAGGTGATGATGTAACAGCCCCGACACCGGATCCGCTTGAATGGCTTGTTGAGCCGACATCAGCATCGAACAGCTCGATTGCGATGTCTGTATCAAAGGCAGATGACCCCAGCGGCGTTGAATACTTCTTCGAGTGTATCGATGATGAATCATACGACAGCGGCTGGATAGCAAATCCGTTCTATGAAGTACGCGGTCTTGATTCGGGAGATACTCTCTCGTTCCGTGCCCGCGCACGCGACCTGTTCGGCAACATGACTGATTATACCCCGACAGTTGCCGCGACGGTAACCGGCGATCTGGCGGCACCGATGCCCAACCCGATGGAATGGTTCGAAGAACCGTATCTCCAGAATGACACCACGGTGAGCATGGCTGCCAAATACGCTCAGGACTCCAGCAGTCTGGTAGAGTACTACTTCGACTGCATCGAGGACGATGCGTTTGATTACGGCTGGATAGATGCTAACGTCTATACCGCTTACGATCTCATACTTGAGAGCAAATACACATTCCGTGTCAAGGCACGCGACGCTTTCGGCAACGAAACAGAGTGGTCTGACGAGGTCTCCGTAATAGCAACTGATGATCTTGATCCGCCGCTGCCCGATCCGGCAGAGTGGTTCGAAGATCCAATTGTGGATATGGAAGGTCTGGTATCGATGGAGGCCGGCGAGGCAACCGACGATAACGGCCCGGTCGAATACCTCTTCGAGTGTGTAAACAATGAGCTCTTCAGCAGTGACTGGCAGAGCGAGACTCTCTATGAGATAGAAGGCGGGCTTACCGCCGGTATCCAGTATGAGTTCCGCTTCCGCGCCCGCGACAGGTACGGCAACATGACAGACTGGTCAGAGAGCCGTTTTGTAACCTATGTTATTGATAATGTCCCGCCGACTCCCGGGGAGATAATCTCCGCGGTAGATTCTGAGGGTATTGCTAATGAGTCCGGCAGGTATCATACGATTACCGCAACGCTGGGCTCTGATAATAATACCCCGATCTATTACCAGCTGATCTGTGAAGATTTCGGCGGAGAGTATCCGGACGGCTTCAGCTCACCAATACTCCAGGAAGGCGAAAACTACTTCTACGATGACGGTTATGCTGATATGACGGTTACATTCACAGACGGCGGTGTAACCTTCCGGTTCAAGGTCCGCAGCACAGACCGACCGATGCGGCTGTTCTATCACCTTGACACAATTGATGCCGGCGGCAACAGGGTTTCTTCCGAGACCGTTGCCACCCAGGAAGGCACAGTAGTGATTGAGGAAGGAACCGGCGAGGGCTGATCCCGATAACTACCAAACATAAGAACCATTACAAGGGGAGCTTGCCATCTAAGCTCCCCTTTTTTCTAATCTGTAAAGTTTTGAAATGCCCTATGAGTAACACAAAGAGGTTTTTATGGATGACGGATTTAAATATATTCACAATCTAACCTGGGGCTACAGGGCCGCCAGAACATTGCAGACCGCAGTGCGGCTTGGAGTGTTTACCAAAATCGCTGATACAAGCATGGACACTCAAGAGCTGGCAGAGAAATGCGGCGCCAATTATGAGATGCTTGAGCGGCTTCTGATCGGCTGCGCATCGCTGGGGTTTCTCGAGAGACGCGGCGGGCGGTATTCAAACACAGCCGTTTCCCGCAAGTATCTCGTCGAAGGGGGCCCGCTGTATCAGGGCGATATCATCTGCCACTCATCACGCGGCGCATGGGACGCCTGGGATGCACTGCCCGACGCGATTCTGGTCAGTCCCGCCCCCGAATCACCGCAGAGGGCACACCGGGATTTTATTATGGGCATGGATAATATCACCCGCGGTGGACGCGGCGGGATATTCCTCGATAATATAGACCTTCGCGGCAGAGAGCTGATGTTTGATATCGGCGGCGGCCCGAGGACATATTCAATCCTTGCCTGCGGAAAATACACCAAACTGAAATCCGTTATATTCGACATACCCGAGACGATAAAAATAGCCCGCCAGGTCGTGAAACGTGAGAACATGGACGAGCGGATTGCGTTCAGAGAGGGCAGCTGGGACAGCGACGACTTCGGCAGCGGGGCTGATACCGTGCTAATGTCAAATATTCTTCACGGCAAGGGCAGCAACGCGGCGATGAAGCTGGAAAAGGCGTATAAGTCCTTGAAAAAGGGCGGTTTACTGGTCATTCAGGAGTTTATACTTGATGATGCCAAGACCGGCCCGATTGTGCCGGCGCTGTTTAATATAATGGTAGGAGCGTATGCACTCTCGGAGCTGATCGAACTCATTGAAAAAGCGGGATTTACAAATATCAATGTTCAGGCCCAGGACCGTGAGCTGGGAAGCTGCTGGCTCACCGCCGAAAAACCTGCCGACAAAAATGCCCACATAATCTCGTAGAGACGCAATGCTTGCGTCTCTCAAATGTATATAGATAAGAGGTTTAGGCGCTCGATTCAGTTCAAGAGCCGCAATGCTTGCGGCTCTACGTCGGAGGAATATATATTTATATAAAAGTCCGTTTTCCCTTTTTGCAATTATTCTGTTTTAATATAAACTGGAAAAAGCAAATATTTATAAATGGAGAATTATAATGCACGCACATATAAACTGCTTCTGCGGCGCTGCCGGCGATATGCTCAACGCCGCCCTTATTGACTGCGGACTCGAGGTAAAAGAGCTCGAAACCGCCCTTAAATCACTCAATCTGCCCGAATACCGCGGCATAAAGACCGAAAAAGTGATCCGATCAGGCATTTCAGCGGTAAAATTTACGCCGCTCTTCGACGAGCCGGACGAGACGCACCATGGACATCACCATAAACATGAGCATGACCATGAACACAAGCACAATCACGACCACCATGGACACGAACATCACGGCCATGACCACCATCATGAACATAACCACAGTCATGAAACGCACCATCATCACGCTCCGCACCGCAACCTGCCCGGCATCACGGCTATAATACAGGAATCTGAACTGCCCGAAAAGGTGAAAAAAGATGCCGTTGCAGTGTTTGAGCTGCTCGCCGCCGCCGAGGCAAAGGTGCACGGCAAGGGCATAAACGAGGTACATTTCCATGAGGTCGGCGCGACAGACTCAATTCTTGACATTGTCGGCGTATGTTTCGCCATATATCGGCTGGGTATCCAAACCGTCTCGGCATATCCGATAAACGTCGGCGGAGGCACCGTAAAATGCGCCCACGGCATCATGCCCGTACCTGCGCCGGCGACGCTGAACCTGCTCGAGGGTGTGCCGTTTGGTTCCGGGCCGGTTGAGAAGGAGCTGCTCACCCCAACCGCCGCGGCATTGCTCAGGCACTTTGTTACAGATTTTACACCCATGCCGGAGATAACCGCCAAAAAATCGGGCTACGGCGCGGGAACACTGGAATTTGACAATATCCCAAACACCACGCTGATTACCCTGGGCTCTGTCGGCGGGAAGTCACAAACGCCTACTGAAACAGTGTTTATGCTTGAGGCTGATATAGACGACGCGGCCGGAGAGATGATTGGCGATGCCGCGGAGAAACTGCGTGCCGCCGGAGCTCTCGATGTCCTTACAATACCGGTGTTTATGAAAGATTCACGCCCGGGAACCCGTCTTTCTGTGCTGGCAAAACCCCAAACAGCACAAAAGCTCGAGGCGATTATCTTTCAGTCAGGGATAACTCTGGGTATCCGCCGGCAGAGTATAACCCGCTCAACCCTGCCGCGGGAAATCAAAACCGTTGAGACGCCCTATGGCAGTATAGATGTCAAAACAGCAGTTCATGGCGGTTTGCAAGTCTTTGCTAAACCAGAGTTTAAACAATGCGTTTCTGCCGCGGGCAAACACGGCGTTCCGGTCAAAATAGTCATCTCCGCCGCGATGGAGAATCTGCATAAAAAATGATTTACATCGAAAATCGGGAGTAAATTTAAATTTATGATTGAAAATCGGGAGGCAGGCTCCTATAATTCAACCATGATCAGTAGAAGATTAGAAAATGCTATAAGAAAAAGCCTCGAATTTTCCCCTGCTGTGGGAATAGTCGGCCCCCGTCAGTCAGGCAAGACAACGCTTGCGCGAATGATAGCCCGCAACTATGGTAAGCCGGTTATTCATCTTGACCTGGAAAATCCTCAGGACGTGATTAAACTCGACCACCCTCAAATATATCTCCAGCAATATATTGATCATATTGTTATACTTGACGAAGCACAGAGAAAACCCGAACTTTTCCCATTGCTTCGTTATATGATAGACCAGGACAGACGCCCGGGCAGATTTCTGATACTCGGCTCGGCATCGCCCGCCCTTAAAAGACAGGCTTCGGAATCTCTGGCAGGCCGGATTATTTATCATGAGCTGTCTCCGTTTTCGCTTGATGAAATGCAGCAGAACGGCTGGGATACAATAAAAAGGCTTTGGATGCGGGGCGGTTATCCTCAAAGCTATCTGGCCAAGACAGACGAGCAGGCCTCGGTTTGGATGAGAAATTTTATTCAGACTCATCTTGAAAAGGACATGCCGGCTCTTGGGGTAAGGGTGCCGGCTACAACTCTTTACCGTTTCTGGACAATGCTCGCTCACTGCCACGGTCAGCTCTGGAACAGCAGCAGGCTGGCAGAGAGCATGGGTGTGGATCCAAAATCGGCGAGGCGGTATCTTGATATACTCGAAGAAACATTTATGATACGTCAGCTTCAGCCGTTTTTCAGTAATCTCAAGAAACGCCTCGTGAAATCACCAAAGGTATATATCCGTGACAGCGGCCTGCTGCACAGCCTGCTGAATATCAGCAGCTATGATGATCTCTGCACCAACCCTGTTCTCGGAGAGTCCTGGGAGGGTTTCTGCATTGAACAGGTATTGGCGATTAAACCGCCTGAATATAACGCGTATTTCTACCGGACTCGATCCGCTGTTGCCGCAGAGATAGACCTTGTACTTGCAAAGGGTGTAAATGTCGAAATCGCTTTGGAGATCAAGTATTCATTGACTCCGAAACTCACTAAAAGTTCCATCAACGCCATAAACACTTTAAAACCCAAAAAGACCTGGGTCATATACCCCGGCGATGACAGCTATCCGATAAAGGAAAACATCTGGACACTGCCAATAGCTCAAATTGAAAAGATTTTCTCAAACAGTTGATAATCATAAAATGCACCCGGAATTAAAAAAAATATTGGCTCCTCACACAAATTTGTGCATATTTTCAGGTTCAGGCAGCTTTCCAAGGCAGTGATATAAGGCTAACTGCAGCGTCGGGATTGTCCTGAATCCATAACATCTTTTGACTATTGTTTTAACTTTATTGTTCATACCTTCGGTGACTCCATTGGTGACTCGGCATTTGAAATAATTTATGATACCTTGCTGATGTTTTCTGAGCATCCAGGCAAAATCACGTAATGGTTCGAGCCTGCTGTGGGTGGCCCACCAGAACCACTTTGCAAGATATTTTTTGGCAGCTGCAGGGTAGCGGTAATCCCAAAAATCACGAAAGGATTCTTTCAATAAATAAGCCCTGTTGACTTTAAGATTCAGCTTCTCCAGATACCCCAGACGTGCACGCTGTTTGTCTGTAAGGTTTTCAGGATTCTTCAGCCAGATATATCGCGTTTTTTTAAGCAGTTCGGGGTTGTCTTTTTTGAGCGTGATAGCTTCCTGTTTGCGTACCTCATCGACAGCCTGATTCAAATGTTGTACGATATGAAATTTATCGAAAACCAGAACAACATCCTCGTCAACATGCTCTTTTACAACATCAATGTACGATTGCCACATATCACAGCAAACCGCCTTTAAACTGCCTTTTAGTGATTTTCCATGTTCTTTGAAAAACGCCTCCAGCGTCTCTTTTTTCCGGCCCTGGACGCTCCATAAAATGCGTTTTTCTTCCAGGTCGTACACCACCGTCATATACGTATGACCCTTGCGGCGGGATACTTCGTCAATGCCAATATAAATGACCTTTCCTGTATCCCTGTGTTTCATGCCGTAGTCAACTGCCTGCTTTACCGCAGACTGAACCGTATTCCAGCTGACATTAAACATCTGAGAAACCGTCTGCCAGGGCAGCAATTTCGCCATACTGCTCAAGGTCCAGACCAATCCGTTTGTCATACGTGATTTACCTGAGGTAAAGGGTATGTCCTCAACCCTCGGCCCACCGCATTTGGGACAGCTGACACGAACCGGACGGTAATGCAGCATCACTGGTATGCCCCATAACGGAACATGCTTAATCTGCCGTTGCGGAAGCCGGTCACGTTGCGGAGCGAGCGTCTGACAGGTGCCGCAAGGCAGCCGACGACGTTTGTGAACGTCTAAATAAAAGTTGAGCTGATTGTCACTATAATCGACTTTTACCACTTTATGTCTCTTGACTTTTAATGTCTTTTTTAGTATTCTTTTAAGCAGCATATGTTTTCCCTTGCTATAACATTGTTCTAAATCATCATTATAACAAGTGTTAACATATGCTATATCAAATTTTTCTGCACAAATTTGTGTGAGGAGCCAAAATATTTAATAGCTCTGTTGAGCGTATGAAGGCAGACGGCCGCGTGCTGGCAGGTTTTGTCTCGGGTTCGGCGAATACTTCACATGAGGACGAGTACTCGGATGTTGACGCGGTGTTCGTTGTGCGTGATGATTCTTTCGAGGATATTACAGCCGCACTGGCCGACTTCTTCGCGGCGATGTGTGACGGCGTTGAGCTGGTGTGGGCGGAGCGGTTTAACAACGATATGCATCATAACTATGCCGTTCTCCTGCGCCGCGGCGATAATCTGCTCCAATACGATATCAGTATCGATAAACTGACTTTCCGCTCAGAGAGAAAGATTTTAGCCGAACAGATGCTGTTTGACAAGGCCGGTTGTCTGGAAATAACACAGGAAATGCCTCCCCGGCAGCTATTGCGTGAAACGCTGCGATGGCATATCGAGGCCTACTGGGTATGGGTTTATATCCACGCCAAATATTTGCGGCGGGGTGATTTTATCAAGCTGGTATATGTCCAGCAGGAGCTGTTTAACAATCATGCTGCCGTGCTCGGCAATCTCTACAAAGAAACACTGGCGTATTCGTGGTGGCCCCAGATGCTCAATGCCCTGCCCGACGTTGAAAAACGGGATTGGATGATGAACTACCTCTGCCATCCGGATATAAATTCAATACGAGAAAAACTGCCAAATCAGATAGCGGTATTCTCTGGCGATGCAAGAAAGCTCTGTGAATTGTTTGACATCGAATATCCCTGCGGCGTTGAGTCCGCAGTGCTGGAACACCTGAACAAAGCAGAAAAATCTAATTTGTATCAGAAAGGTTAGATCAAATGTTCTTGAAAAATCAGTTTATAAAACGCTTCAATCTGGCTGCGATGGCGGTGATTATTGCCGCGGGCAGCGCCGCAGTGCAAGCAGGTAAAACAGGCACGCCAAAAGATGAGTCCGGCAAAACATCAGCCGATGTGAAATACAAATGCCTGTTCAACCACGAATCCGCAATCTTCTGCACCTTTACAAAGGACAAAAGCCCCCAGGAGAGCGGCCCCGAATATCTCGCATCGTTTATCGAAAAGCTCGAGGGCACAGATGTTGACGCGGTGATGTTCTGCCCAACCGCATGGCGGGCGAACATCTTCCCTTCAGAAATCGACCCCTGGTGGAAAGACTACCGTGAAGGACAGGTCACGGAGAAGTGGCGAGGGTATGACTATATCATGAAATACCTCCACGACGGCGGCGACCCCGTGGCAGAAACACTCGCCGCGTGCAGGAAAAACGAAATAGATTTTCTCATCTCATACCGCATGAACGATGCGCATTATATCGTAGATAAGGACTGGCCTACACATACCGATTTCTGGCGCGACAACCCGCAGTACTGGCTGGGCGATTCCAATATATCCGCGACATTCAAAACCGAAGAAGACAACGTCCGCCTGCACAACTACATGCTCAAACCGGTGCGCGACTGGTACTTCTCGATTCTTGAGGAGCTTTGCACCAATTATGACATTGACGGCATTGAGCTGGATTTCCAGCGTGCGCCGCGATTCTTCTATAACAGAGAAACCGAAGCCGGCAAAAAAGTTATGACCGGTTTTGTAAAACGTATCAGAGATATGATTGACCGCATTGGCACCCAACGCGGCAAATCGCTCAAACTGTGCGTCCGCGTGCCGGAGACATTGGCCAAATGCGACAAGGCCGGCCTGGACGTTATCGAATGGGACAGGCTCAAACTTGTGGAGATGATAAACATCTCTCCATACTATCTCCAGAGCCTTGAAGTAGATATAGAGGATTACAAAACGAACACCGCCCATGCAAAGATATATGCGGAGATGCCCCGCCATACCCAGGCAATCGTTGCACCAAAATACAGTGACGGGCTGCGGTACGCTAATATTCAGACATACCGCGGCACGGCTCTTAATTTTCTTGCTCGCGGAGCCGACGGGGTGAGCCTTTTCAATTATGATTACATTCCGCACGGTTCGCCCTCACTGGCAGAAAAACGCTCGCAGGAATCAAAACTGCTAAAGGACATCACAAACATTGAATTTTTAAGAACCGCTGAAAAGTTATACATTATCTCTCCGCTGCGGGATTCAAGGCTGATGGTAGAACGAAACAAGACGGTAAAAAACGAAACAACTGTTGATGCAGTGATTCCCGATGATACATCAAAGAAAAAATTCACCCGCTGCGTCCTGCGTGTTGAGACAAAAGACAACTGTCAGGATATAGATATCTCAGCACGGCTCAACGCAGAGCTGCTGGAGGAATGTGAATTTGAAAAAACTGAATTCTTTGAACCGGTTGTCGAGACCGGCCACGGCTATCCGCCGGCGGAGAAGCTGAAGTTTTATGCCGTCCCGCTAAGCGATATAACAGCCGGTAAAAATACCTTTCGGATTTTAAATCTTGACAAGGAAACAGAATCCTGTGAGATAGTGTCTCTTGAGCTGGCTCTGTATCGATAAAGAACAATATTAAGTATGAGGTTTTTTTGAAATGAAAGAAAACAAAACACGCAGAGAATTCCTGGTGATGACCGCCGGCGCGATGCTGGCTTCCAGGGCGGCGTTTGGAATGGGCGGCAGGCGTCCAGAAAAGACCCGCCCGAATATCGTTGTGCTGTTTATTGATGATTTGGGCTACGGCGATGTGGGTATCTACGGGGCAAAAGACGTACCCACTCCCAACATCGACAAACTCGCCGCAGAGGGCACAAAGTTTACAAACGCATATACTATCTGCCCGGTTTGCAGCCCCAGCCGCACCGCGCTGATGCTCGGCATGTATCCGCAGAAGTTCGGCATGAACGGCAACAACCACCGCGGGCACCCAATACCCGAAGATCACCCTACACTGGCAGAAACATTGCGGGACGCCGGATACTTTACCGGCATGGTGGGCCGCTGGGATGTCGGCAGCATCGAACAGGGCCCGCTCGAACGCGGCTTCATGGAGGTTGCCCGCCGCTCAACCCTGAGCAGCGACGATCCCCGCCGCGCACTGCCCAACGGGCCGACATACATGCAGCAGGACGGCGCTTACTGGACCGAGCAGCAGGGCAAAGAGATGGCGGATTTTGTTACGCGGCATAAAGATGAGAAATTTTTCCTCTACTTCGCACCGCTGGCGATACATTACCCTGTAGAAGAAGTGCCGCAAAAATACATTGACCGTGTACCAGAAAGCGTAACAGATAAGCAGAGGCGGTACCTCTCCGCCGCGATGATTGCGGTTGATGATGCCGTCGGCGAAGTCATGCGGGCAATAAAGGAAAGCGGCATCGATGAAAATACGCTTGTGTTCTTCACCGGCGACAACGGCGGCAAGGAATCCGAAGGCTCAAAGAACACACCATACCGCGGTGGCAAGGTAACGCCGTGGGAAGGCGCTGTAAGAGAGCCGTTCATTGTCCGCTGGAAAGACACACTGCCGGCGGGCAGGGTGTATGACGGTATGACCTCCACGCTCGATATATACGCAACATCCGCCGCTGTTGCGGCAACCGCCTTGCCCGTCAGATGTGACGGTGTAAACCTGATGCCGTATTTGAATGGCACTAAAACCGGACAGCCCCACGATACGCTGTACTGGCGATGGCTCGACGGCAAAAACATAGAAGCCGGCCATAACGTCCACGCCGTGCGGCACGGCAAGTGGCGGCTGATGCGCCAGGAGACCGACACGAAATGGAGACTCTTCGACATAGAGGCCGACCCCGGTGAGACCACCAACCTGGCGGATAAATATCCCGATGTTGTAGAAAAACTTTCAAAGATGTATAAAGAATGGACGGGCCGGCTGCCCGAGCCGCTGCCGTACCTGAGAGGCCCCGGCGGGCGCTGCCCGGGCGGCAAGGGCTGGGCGACACCGAATAACCCGTAAAAACGAAAACGGGGCGGCCGCGAAACAGCCGCCCCAAAGTGGAAAAATATTTATACGGTTTTAATCCGCCTTTGGACTGATGGGGTTGTTTGTCTCTTCGGCTGAATGCGGCTGTTGGTTTTCGTCTGCGGCGGGTGCAGATTGAAAAGTGAAATTCTTTTCGCGTGCCTGACTGGTAACCGCCTCGATAATCGCGCTGCCCAGTGTGTTTGCGGCGGCGTTTTCCTTTTGCTGCTGCGCGATGTAATCCTTACGCATTTGGTTGAGCAGCTTTATCTTGTGCTGTAGCTCTTTGCGTTTTTCGGCATTTTCTTTGACGTATTGTTTCCGCTCTTCTATGTTCATGTTCTTCATCTCTTCGGGCAGTTTGTCTTTATCGATGTTTTCCAGCTGAACCTTCTCCGCCTCGACGGCATCGACCAGGTCCCATCTCGCGTTGTCATAATAAAGGCTGGATTTGCTGACCGCACGCTGCACCTTTGCCGCCGGCGCTGAACTGTTGAGCGAATCCTGAGCGGACTGCCGCTCCAGCATGGCAGAGCCGTCTGCGCCGTAGGCAAGGTATGTTGTGTTGAGCTCTGCTCCGAGGCGGGCGATCTCCTCGTCCTGCGGCGCGGGGATATGTGCAATCCGGCTGTTGTGGTCTATGTTGAGAAAACGCCCGTCGGCAAGCACGGCACCGTCTTTCCATTTGCCGCTGACTCCATCGCTCTCGCTGCCGCAGTGAATAGTGTTGACGATGATGCCTTTGGAGATGGAAAGCCTGCATGCATCCTTGTGACTTACCGGCCCCTGCGTGAACGGCTCGTTGCCGGCGACGAAAATCACCTTGAGGTCTTCGGGATTCTGCGACCACTGGAGCTGATTCGCCGCATCCTGTATGACCCAGCCGCAGTACTCCTGGCCGCCGTTTGTCGCCAGTGCGAACAGCTCCTGTGATACCAGATCCAGGTCGTTCGTGAGCGGCACTATCATGCGCAGATACCCCTCGTCCGCCGCGAGCGAGCTCTTGCCGTACTCGTACAGTGCCAGCTCAAACTCGGGGCTTACTCCATCCTTCTGCGCGGTGATAAATTCGTTGACGATCGTCCAGACCTCGGTGCGGGCCTGATTGATCAGACCGGACATACTGCCGGAGGTGTCGAGCAGAATCGCCATCTGGATTCTGGGCTTTTGTTTTGATATATCTTGAGATGTTTCCGTCGGCGCGGTTTCTCGTGCTGAAATATTACCAACGCACAATGCCGCAATGAGTGTAAGGTAAATTATGATTCGTTTCATTTTTGAGGTTCCTTTCAGTTTAATTTTTTTGACAGGATTACAGGATTTTTTCTACAATGAAGTGATTGAAGGTATTGAAGTTTTATTGTATATTTTTTTCATGGTCTTCATGGTAAATTCAAATCTCGAATATTGTTCTGTCTTATTTACTTTTTCAAAATTGAGCAAATTCGTGAATTTGCTCTACAATATTCCTAATTCCTAATTCTCAACCAACACTACCTCGTTATCAATGAGCACGACAATTTCGCCTTTGAGCGTGAGCAGTGACTGGCGGCTGCGGCGGGCGAGTTTTTCGGCAAGCTCGAAGTACGCATCAGAGCCGAACTGTATTATTCGTTCAGGCCGAATTGAATCGGTGTTGTTTACAAGCCGCGAATCTACCCATCGATTTGACTTTTGATAGAACGTCCGATCTCCGAGCTGGCGTATTGAATTGAAACGCACATGTTTCATCTTTGAATCGTAAAATTCATTGCTGTAGTTTAGAGTTGTCTGTGACTTTCGCCTGGCATAATTATAACTCTGGCTGACCGCGTCCATACCCGAGCGGCTGCTTATCGCTCTGCTGCGAAACATATCCGCCGCTTCTCTGCGTATCGCTTCCGGCTCGGCGAGGCTCATTCCCTCATTGGCGAGAAACGCGGTGTATTCTGTAAGTATGCCGAACTCCGTCGAGATGCGTATGACCTCATCGACAAGCTCTTTTATCCTGGGATCGTTTGTGTTTGCATCTGCTCCCGCTTGTCTGATACTCTCTGTCAAGACGGCGATCTTCCTGCCCGCCCACAGCCGCGGCACAAAGCTGTAGCCCGGGTCGGCCTTATCGAAGCTGAACGCGAAATCAAAGCTGCGATGAGTGCCCCGGTAGTTTCCCGAGAGTCGAAACGTCAGCGGGCGGCTGCCGACATACTTGCCAAGAAGCACAATCTGCTCATCCTCGTAAACATCTGCTATTCTGCCGGGCAGTATATCAAGTGTCCTGCCGATGGCGGGTGTGCCGTCTGCCTCGAGTATCTCCAGCCGCACATCTGTGAATACCGGCCCGGTAAGCCTTTCAAAGACCCGTCCGATCTTAACCTCGATATCCTCCGCTGGAAGTATAAACTCCGAGCGTCCGCCGGAGACTTCGGCAATGCGGTCAAGAAGCGGCGCGTTGAGGTCAACGCCGACACCGATTGTAAACACGCGGCGGTTGTGTGGGTTTTGTTTTTCGGCAAGGGCGGCTATCTCTTTCTCGCCTGTCCGGTTGACTGTTGGCAGACCGTCTGTGAGAAACAGAACAACCGGCAGCCTGCCGGCGTTTGGCGCCTGGGCAAGCGCGCCTTCGAGTGCTTCATAGATGTTTGTTCCGCCGGAAGCGGTTGTGCCGGCGAGATAGCTCTGGGCTGATTTGAATGTGTCATTGTTTTTCTCAACCGGCGAGACAGAAAACCACTCCACGCTGTTGCTGTAGATGGCGATATTGAATAATTCGCCGTCTTCAAGTCCCGCGATAATCTGCAGCGCGGACTCTTTTACCTGTTCGAGTTTCTCGCCGCGCATACTTCCCGAGCGGTCAATAACCAGCGTCAGTTCACGTTTTATCGCCGGCGTTTCTTTGGGCTTTTTCTGCGTGCCCAATCCGGCAAGCAGCATGAAATAGCCGCCGTTAACTGAAGACTGCGGATATGCAAACAGCGACGCAGCCGGCCCGCCGGAGTTGACAATGAAAGAGAGATGAAACCGCCCCGGGTTTTTTCTTGAACCGGAAGAAACGTTTACGGTTAAATTGCCGGCTGATATTCTATGGGTAACAATCTCATGGCTCGAGGAGTACACGGCTGATACGGGGTTTGAGTTTTTTATGTTGGCGGTTATCTGCCACGGTACATCGTACTCGAGCGATTCGCTTCGGCCGAGATAGTAATCAATCCGGTCATGCTCACGCCGGAGCAGATGTTCATAGGTAATAACCAGCTTCTGCCTGCCGCGGGGCTCAACGGGAAACACGCTTGAGCGGACCAGCTTATGCCCGGCAAGCTCAACGAGCGCCGGATCGATTATCCGGTTCACCAGATCGCGGTAAATCCGTCTCGCCTCGCCGCGTTCATGGATACGTGCGGATATCGCAGTGCCGGGGCCGTCATAGGCGAAGCCTTTTATCACCGCATCATCAGGCACCGGCAGAACCAGCTCTGCCTCCTGCCGGCGGTTTGTATTGTTTATGATGTGTATCTCGAGTGTAGTTGCCGCGGCGGTCTCGTTGATGTCGATAAGCGCGTTGACGTTTGTTATCTCAATAGCCCGGCCTCTGCCTGGGACAAAACCGAACCGCCCAATCTGGGGCACAATTGTATTGGAAACGGCCGACGTTGATTCGGCGGTTGAGTCTGCCGGCGATGTTGTAACATGCTCGAGTGCACAAACGCACGCGGCACAGATTAGAATTGCCGCCGGCGCAAATTTAAGATAGATATGTTTTACTCGCATTTTAATCTCCTTTGATTTTCGACTGTATGCTTCATATAATCAGTATAGCACACAAACCGAAATGGTTTTGTAAAAGGATTGTAAAAACATAAATAGGCAGTAGTGTAGAGAAAATTCACGAATTTTCTCAATTTGAGATTTGAAATATGAGATAGTTGTTTTAGACAGGATTTACCCGTCACTTGTTTCACTTTTTTAATATGTTAGAAAAATAAGTGACGGGTTAACCCTGTCCAATAATTAAAAAGTTAAGAGATAAGTAGGGCAAGCGTCCCCGCTTGCCGTTTCAATGTCAACCGAGGACGGTTGACCTACTTAGTAAGAGTACACGCTTCAGCGTGCAAAACACCCCGTCTTTCGGTCACCCCTCTAAAAGAGGGGAATTGAGAAAGAGAAGTATAATAAAACTTCAATCCCTTCAATAACTTCATGGTCGAAATACATTCCTGTCTAAAAAAAACCGTTGTTGTTGGCCTTTTCTTTTCCGTTTATTTCAGGCACACCCTGAACACTACGCCCGTAGGTTTTATGTTCTGGAAATCAACGAAGCCGCCGTGCGCCTGGGCGAATTTCCGTACCAGCGCCAGGCCCAGGCCGCTGCCGGTTGTCTCACGGGTTGACTCATCTTCGAGCCGGTAGAACTCTTCGAATATTTTTTTCCTTCGGCTGTGCGGAATTCCCGGGCCGCGGTCTTCTACCTCGATAAAGACCGAGCCGCCTTTTGGCAGGGTGCGGATGATTATCGTTTTATCATCAGCGTTGCGGGCATATTTAATCGCGTTGTCAATCAGGTTCACCAATATCTGCGTAACCGCGTCTGAATCGAATTTTGTTTCATCGATTTCGCCGGGCTCGAATCTAAGCTCAAAGCCGTTCTCAACCGCATACGGCCGGATCGTATTGACAGCGGCACCGACACAGTCGTTTATATTTCCCGCGGCAAACGCGTATTCCTTGCGGCCTTTCTGGATTCGTGAAAAGTCCAGCACATTGTCCACAAGCCGGCTGAGCCGCTCGCTCTCGGTACGCATGTTGCGGTAATAATCTTTGGTTTTTTGCGGCGAGCTTACCCAGCCGTTTTCGAGCATCTCCGAGTACATCCGTATCGAAGTCAGCGGCGTGCGGAGCTCGTGCGATACCGCGGAGATAAAGTCGTCTTTTTTCTTTGCCAGCTGAAGCTGCGCGTGCATGTTTTTCCACACACTGAACATGGCATACCCAACCGCCAGCATGACAACGGCAATAATCCCGGCGTACCAGCGTTTCATCTGGGACACCTGCCGACCCAGCCGCAGCGGGTCAGTCTCAAAGAGATTTATCACCATGCCGCCAAACTCAAAGTCCAGCACAGCGCTGAGTGTCGCTTCGCTGATGCGGGCGCTGTCAACCTCGAATCTCATTCCGCTGCGGATAAACCTCCGGGCGGAATTTCGCATCAGCTCAAGCAGCTCATTTTCATTGAGCCTGAAACCCTGCATGAAATGCTTATCCTCGATAGTAATGTGGCGGAGCATAAACACGCTGCCGTTAAAGATGGATCCGCTGTCGGTTTTGTCCTCAATAAAAACAGGAACAAAAGGCTCAATGCGGATCTGAACGGTTTCCTCCCTGGCGGCGGCGGCCGCCGGCTGGGCAATATCCTTCACTGCTTCGGTGTCTTCTCCGGTCTCATCCTTTTCGTAGTAAAGCCTGCTTCGGGCAGCGGCTGTTTCGGGGGCTTTGGCAAGTGCGGAGCTTTTAATCTCTTCGCTTGAGGTTTCAGACTTTTTCTCGCTGTCTGTCCGGCTCTCTGCCGCCGCACTGAACATGTCCGCAGACCGTGCGGATGCAGTTTTCATCTTGGCCGCGGCAGGTCGGTCTGTGTCGGAAATTGAGTCAACCTGCGCCCGGTTAGAGGTTACCACCGACCGCTTTTGCGCAATCACCTTGGCCTGCTGTTTTTCCGGACTAAACACCTCGAGTGATAACTGCTGTGTCCTGTCCTCGCTTAAACTTTGCTGCCGATCGCTTTTTTGCCCGTCGGTTTCACCGCCGGAGGAATATACATCAAAGCGATAGCTAAATCGTGCGTGCGGGTCTTCAAGCTCAACGTCCGGGCGGCTGAAAAAAACACCTTCATCAGAATTGAGCCGTCCCAGAAGATTGCTCTTAATTTTCTGAATATACGTGTAAATCTGGCTCTGTTTAGCCTGCGGTTTTTGCTGCTCGCCCGCCGGCAGGTACGGAGTAATAACCGTGCCGTCCGATTCGATCTGGAAGTAACCGCCGGCAAGCCCGTTGTTGAACTTATCCGCCAGCGGTGAGCGAAGCAGCGGCATTTCCTGCTGATCAGGCGCGAGATTCTCAGGCACATAGGCGTACTGATAATCGCTGTAGGGCCGCTGCTGTTCGGCGTCGATGAATTCACGAATCTTCTGCCGCACATCAAGGCGGATCTGCTCGGCGACGGCGGTGAACTCACCGTATCTGCTGCCGGCAAGCCCGTCCGCCCATTTGATTATGGCATGACGGCCAAGCAGTGCCAGCCCGCAGGCCGAGCCGAGTATTATTATCGCAAGTATTGTTAATCGTTTATACATTTTAATCAGGAATTAAGGAAATCCGCAGATTATATTTTTCTGTTATTTTTTTGGTTCTTCGTAGGTCGGGCTTTCAGCCCGACACTAAGTAGGTCAACCGTCCTCGGTTGACATTGAAACGGCAAGCGGGGACGCTTGCCCTACTTAAATCTTAACTTTTTAATTCTATTAGACAGGATTTACAAGATAGACAAGATTAATTTTTTATTAACCATGAAGCTATTGAAGAAATTGAAGTTTTTATTATATCTTTTCTTCATGTCCTTCATGTTCTTCATGGTAAATTCAAATCCTGTAAATCATGTCTATTTTATTTATCTCAAATCTGAAATCTCAAATTGAGAAAATTCGTGAATTTTCTCTACAATATTGTCTGATTCTCAATCAACATACATATATCCCGCGCCGCGAACTGTTACGATAATCTGCGGCGAGGCGGGGTCGGTTTCGATCTTACCGCGGAGTTTGGCTATATGCATATCGGTTGTCCGAGTTTCCACGCCGGTCATGTCGTCGTCCCAGACCTGACGGTACAGCTCCTCGCGGCTGACAACCCGCCCGGGGTTGGCGGCGAAATACTGTATCATCGATGCCTCACGTGAGGTTATCGTCTGCCCGCGCCCATCCCTGCTGATGCGCAGCGCTGCGGTATCGACATCCCAGCCGCCGAACGAAAACGCCCGCCCCACGGCACGTGCCGGATCGGTGCGGCGGAGAACCGCGTTAACCCTTGCCAGAAGCTCCTCGAGCGAAAACGGTTTGGTGATATAGTCATCGGCTCCGGAATTGAGCCCTGCGACCTTGTCTTTTTCCCGGCCTTTGGCGGTCAGCATGATGATCGGGGTCTGGATATCCTGTTTTCGCCACATCGCGCATAGCTGCTCGCCGCTGACCTTTGGCAGCATCAGATCCAGCAGGATAACATCAAACCGCTCTGCTTCGACAGCCGCCCTCGCCTCGATACCGTCGGCAGCCGCGGCGACAGCGAAGCCCTTGAACTCGAGGAAATCACACAAAGCCTGCCTGATCTTCTCCTCGTCTTCTACTATTAACACATGTACCGTTCTATCCATAATATATGTATTATATGCCCTAAAGCCGGATTCGTTTGTAAAAAATTTGTAAAACCTTTATTTTCGGCCGTGTATCTGTTAAACCTATAATTTCAAATCTCATATTCAAAAGATTCACTTCCCGATACGCCGGGACTCAAACGGGCTCAGCAAAACCGATTTTACGGCTATAACGTTAATTTTTCTATGGATATACCGTTTTTTTCGTTTATAATGCGCACTTTGTAAGGTGATAAACGAAAATATTTTATTTTTGGAGAACTGACTATGTATAAAATTCTGATTTCAGACAAACTTGCCCAGGAAGGCGTTGATATACTCAATTCCATCGACGGTGTGGAACCGGTTGTAAACACAGGACTTTCGGAAGATGAGCTTTGTGAAATAATCGGCGAATATGACGGGCTTATTATTCGCAGCGCCACCACCGTCAGCGAGAAAGTGCTTGCCGCGGCGACAAAACTAAAGGCGGTAGCCCGTGCCGGCGTCGGTGTTGACAATATCAACATCCCCGAGGCGACGCGCAAGGGCGTAATCGTCATGAACACCCCCGGCGGAAACACGACAAGCGCCGCCGAGCACACAATGGCTTTGATGCTTTCGCTCTCGCGTAACGTTGTGCCTGCGTGCAACAGCCTCAAGGCAGGCGCGTGGGATCGCAAGAAATATACCGGTAACCAGCTTTGCGGCAAGACCTTAGGCGTTATAGGCATGGGGCGTATAGGAATGTCCGTCGTCAAGATGGCACTTGGTTTTGACATGAAGATCATGGGCTATGACCCGTTTGCCGTGCCCGAAAAGGCAAAAGAAATGGGCGTGCAGGTAGTTACTGATCTAAACGAAATATACAAAACGGCAGACTATATCAGTCTGCATATTCCCCGCAACGAGCAGACCACGAATATGATCGGTGCCGAGCAGTTCAAGATGATGAAACCCACCGCCCGCATAGTCAACTGTGCCCGCGGCGGCATCATCAATGAGCCAGACCTCTATGCCGCACTCGAAGCCGGAGAAATCGCAGGTGCCGCACTGGACGTATTCCCCAAAGAGCCCCCAACAGAAACCGGCTTTACTAAACACGATAACTGCCTTGTAACGCCTCACTTAGGTGCCAGTACCGAAGAGGCGCAGATAGAGGTCGCCGTAGAGGCCGCCCAGATCATCGCAGACGCGATCAAGGGCGGACCTATCCGCAACGCACTCAACGCACCGGCCGTCGGCGCTGCTACTCCAAAGGTAGTTACTGGTTACGCCGAGCTGGCACAGAAAATCGGCAGGCTGATGGCGGCTACGATTGTCGGCCCGGTCAAAAGCGTTCAGGTTGATTATCGCGGCTCTATCGCCGAAAAAGATATATCAGCCGTTACAACAGCCTTCTCTATCGGGCTGCTGCAGGCCAATCTCGATGTGCCGGTTAACATCGTAAACGTTGGGCTGCTGGCAAAAGAACGCGGCATAACGATTGACGAGCTCAAGAATGCCGATTCGAAAGACATCGCATCGAGCTTCACCGCACAGGTCGCCACAGACAAGGGTACTCGCAGCATTACCGGCACGGTCTATTCCGAGGGCGTGGCCAGGATCGTCTCCATTGATGGTTATATGGTTGAATTCTCGCCCGAGGGCCCGGTTATGGTCATCTTTAACGACGACAAACCCGGCGTTATCGGCTCGGTTGGCACCGTCTGCGGACAGCACGGCGTAAACATCTGCACAATGGGTGTCGGCCAGAAAACAGACGGAACAGCAGTTCTTGCCGTAAGCCTCGACAAAAAACCCGGTGAAGAAGCAATCGCACAGATGAAAAAGCTCGACTTTGTTAACGAGCTCTACACCTGTGACCTCTGCTGATAAAGCCGAACTAACATTTAAAGCCCAACGGCCCGGCCGGCACAAACTGCCCCGGGCCGTTTTTACTGTGAGGTTTATACAAAAGCCGATGAAGTTATAAGAGGCATTTCGTCGTAAACCTGCCCATTGAGCTTGCGACCAGTCTTCTTTTTGTTTACACCGCCCCATTGCTTGAAAAAGAAGGGCACAGCGGCTTCTGTACATTGCTGCTTGATATCATAGACCCATTCCTTCTCGATTGGTCTGGCCCCCGGGCCGGATTCTCCACCTACAATGACCCAGTTAATATTATCAAGATTCATATTTCCTACAGAGGAAAGAAGCGGTTCCATCGACAGAAAGCGAACCGCAGAAGGGACATTTCGCAAATCATCAATTCGGTATGCGCAATCAGCGTTTTCAACTGTAACCCCCATCCAAACATTATCAGGCCAGTT